>NZ_JBIVXC010000024.1:0-68949 GCF_044769005.1 Pseudomonas sp. NPDC090755
GGCATTGCTCCCGCCGGGGCGCACCGAAGGGCCATCCATGGCCCTGCGGTGCTTGCAGGCCATCCATGGCCTGCACCCGGCTACGCAATACCTCCGCTCAGCCTCCTGAAGGGACGAACCGTGTCGTCTGGACTGGCTATGTACGAAAGGCAAAGGCAAAGGCAAAAGCGAAATCGGAAAGCCGAGCCCACACGTCGCTCTGCTTTTGCTCCTGCCTCCTGAAGGGACGAATCACGGTGTCTGGCCTGCCGATGAATTAAGAGCAAAAAGCAATGTTTCACGCCGACTGCCGCTGCGCCTCATTCAAGGCACTGCCCTTGCGCACCTGCTGCTCATGCCCCTGACGCAACCGCAATGCCACCAAGGCCGCCACCACCAGCAACACGGCGATGAACTTCAGGCCGTTGGTGGCAGTACCGGTACTCTGTTCGATCATGCCCATCACCGACGGCCCGAAGAAACCACCCAGCAGCCCGCAGGAGTTGACAAACCCCAGCCCGCCAGCCAACGCGGCGCCTTTGAGTCGCGACGCCGGGTACAGGAAGATGATCGACTGCACCACGAAGAACATCAGCGCCGAGAGACAGAAGCCCAGCAGGCTGATCACCGGCCCTGCCTGCGAGGCAATGGCCAGGCCAAGGGCCATGGTCAACAAGCCCGTCACCAGGATCCGTCGCGCCCGCAGGGCATTACTGGCAAAGCGTGGCAGCAAGACGGCACCGGCCGCCGCGGCCAGCCACGGCAAGGAAGTCAGGAAGCCGATCTGCACCACGCTCAGGTCACCGTACTTGCCGATGATGCCCGGCAAGAAAAAAATCACCGTGTAGATCGTGATCTGGTGACAGAAGTAGACGAAGATCGCCAGCAGGATCTGCGGGGTCAGGCATTGCTTGAGCGAGTGCCCGCTGTGCCCTGCACCCTCCTCGGCTTCGCTGGCCAGTTGCCGCTCGATCTGCTGTGCTTCGGCTGCGCTCAGCCAGGGCGCCTTGCTCGGCCGGTCCGGCAGTTTCTTCCATACCACGTAGGCGAAGAACACCGCCGGCAGGCCTTCGAGCATGAACATCCACTGCCAACCATGCCAGCCCAGCATGCCATCCATCTGCATCAACGCCGCCCCCAGCGGACCACCGATGATGTTGGCAAAGCACACGCCGAGCAGGAAGTAACCGGTGGCGCGGGCCCGTTGCTCACGGCCGAACCAGTAGGTGAGGTAGAGCATCACCCCGGGGAACAGACCGGCCTCGGCGATACCCAGCAGCAGGCGCAGCACGTAGAACGAGGTCTCGCCCTGGACGAAGGCCATGGCGGCCGAGATCAGGCCCCAGGTCACCATGATCCGGGCGATCCAGAAGCGTGCGCCGACCTTGTGCATGATCAGGTTGCTGGGCACTTCCGACAGCGCATAGGTGAGGAAGAACAAGCCGGCGCCCAGTCCATAGGCAGCGGCTGAGATACCCAGGTCGACATCCAGTTGATGCTTGGCCAGGGCGATGTTGGTGCGGTCGAGGAAGCTCAGTACATAGGCGGCGATCAGCAACGGCATGAGTTTGACGAACAGCAACCGGTTGAGGGTCGCCGCATCGCGGGGCACAGTCGGTTCTTCGGGCATTGTTGTAATTGTCATGGCACGAATCTCTATGTGGCATCAGCGGTGGGAGTCCCCCGGACGCCGGGTCCGGGGCGGGCGCACAAGCTAGAAATCGACTTCGTAGCGACCCTTGAGGTCGAGCATTTCCCGCGCCTCGTCGGGCGTGGCGACGCGTCCGCCCAGGGCTTCGATCACGGTGCGGATGCGCTTGACCTGGTCGGCGTTGGACGCGGCCAGTTTGCCCGGACCGTCCCACAGCGAATCCTCAAGGCCGACGCGCACGTTACTGCCCATGGACAGGCCCATGGTGCCCAGCGGGATCTGGTTGCGCCCGGCACCGAGGATGGACCACTCGTAGGCATCGCCGAACAGCCGGTCGGCGGTGCGGCGCATGTGCGCCAGGTCTTCGGGGTGGCCACCGATGCCGCCGCGCAGGCCGAACACCGACTGGATGAACAGCGGTGACTTGAGCAGGCCGCGCTGGAGGAAATGCGCCGCGGTGTAGAGGTGGCCGATGTCGTAGCACTCGATTTCGAAGCGGGTGCGGTTCTCGGCACAGGCGTTGAGGATGTAGGCGATGTCGCGGAAGGTGTTGCGGAAGATGCGGTCGTCGCTCTCGGCCAGGTAAGGCCGCTCCCAGTCGTGCTTGAACTCGGTGAAACGGTCGAGCATTTCGTATAGGCCGAAGTTCATCGAGCCCATGTTCAGCGATGCCAGTTCCGGCTTGAGCTGGGCCACCGGTTGCAGGCGCTCTTCCACGCCCATGGTTGGCGCGCCGCCGGTGGTGATGTTGATCACCACGTCGCTCTGGGCCTTGATCTGCGGCAGGAACTGGCGGAACAGCTCGACATCCTGGCTGGGCCGGCCGTCATACGGGTCACGGGCGTGCAGGTGGACGATGGCGGCCCCCGCCTCTGCCGCGCCGATGGCCGCGTCGGCGATTTGCTGCGGGGTGACCGGCAGGTGCGGCGACATGGACGGCGTGTGAATGGCGCCGGTGACGGCACAGGTGATGATGACCGGGCGTTGCTTGGACATGCGTATTCTCCGTTGTTGTTCTTGGCGAGAAAGCAGTGCAGTGCGGTTCAGAGGTATTCGACGTTGCCATCCACGCTGATGGCCTGGCCGGTGATGTTGCGGGCGGCGGGTGAGCAGAGGAACAACGCGGTGGCAGCAACGTCTTCGGCGCTGACCATGCGCTTGAGCGAAATCTTCTTCAGGTACTCCTCGCGCATCTGCGCTTCAGGCACACCCACTTGCGCGGCGCGGGCGCGAATCACCCCGTCCATGCGCGGGCCTTCGACGATGCCGGGGAGCAAGGCGTTGACGCGGATATCGCTTTCGCCCAGTTCAGAGGCCAGGGATTTCATCAGGCCGACGATGGCCCACTTGGTCGCCGCGTAAGGCGTGCGCCAGGCATACCCCAGGCGCCCGGCCACCGAAGCGATGTGCAGCAGGTGGGCCTGTGGCGAGTCCTTGAGCAGCGGCACGGCATGGTGGGCGAAGCGGTACTGGGCGGTGAGGTTGATGTCGATGGTGCGCTGCCAGTCCTCGTCGCTGATGGCGTCGATGCCGGCGGTGGGCCCGGCGATGCCGGCGTTGTTGACCAGCACATCGAGACCGCCGAACTGTTCGCGCTGGACCTTGAACACCGCCTCGATCTGCGCCGCATCCGCCACATCGGCACGGGTGGCGACAGCATCCGGGTAGCGATCACGAAACGCCGCGATCGCCGCTTCGCTGACATCGCAGACATGCACCCGCGCGCCCGCTTCGAGATAGGCCGCCGCCAGGACTTCGCCAATGCCGGCAGCGCCGCCGGAGATCAGGACGCGCAAGCCCGGGTAAGGTGTCAGCCGATTGAGAACGCTCATGCTTTTTTCACTCCAGTGACAGACGACCGCGCACGGTCGTTGGTGACGAGCAGGCGCGCCAGGGAATCGGCGGCCTGCATGATGTCGTCGGTGACCGCCGCCCGGGCTGCGGCCGCGTCCCTGGCCGCCAGCGCCGCAACGATGCGGTCGTGGGCTTGCATGGAGCGTTGCAGGTGGCTCTTGTCCGGGGCCACCAGGGCAAAGCACGGGCCCATGTGCAGCCAGAAATTCTCGACGGCGGCTACGGTCAGCTCGGCCCGGGCCACGGCGTAGATGCGCCGGTGAAAGGCAAAGTTGCCCCACAGGTAGGCCGGTACGTCGACAGCGTCGACGGCGGCCTGCATCTGCTCGCACAGGTCGGTGATCTCGGCAAGGTCGGCGGCGCTGAGCAAGGCCACCGCTTTTTCCGCCAGCTGGCCTTCGAGGGCCACCCGCGCATCGCGGATCTCGCGCAGGCGCTCCGGGGTCATGACCCGCACCCGCAGACGGGAGGTTTCGGTGACTTCAAAGGCGTTTTCGGCGCTCAGACGATGCAGGGCTTCGCGCACCGGCATGGGGCTGGAGCCCAGGGCTTCGGCCAGGCCGCGGATGGTGAGTTTTTGTCCTGGCTGGAAGCGGCCGCTCATCAGCGCTTCGCGAATCTGCCGGTAGACCTGGTCTTGCAGGGTATCGCGGGATACCTGGCGCAGGGTCGGCAACAAGATCGGACGATCTGTCATGGGGAATGGCCTGTGTTGTCGTTCTTGTGGTTGAAAATATGTGATCACAAATCAAATATGTCAAATAATTTTCGTCCACACCACTACACTTCAACCTACCCCTCGGCCATCCAGGCAGCCGCGATCATGGCCCCGATGCGCTTCGCCGCCCTGACCCTCCTGTTGCTGAACGGCGGCCCGTCGGCGCTTGCCTACGAATCGGACTTCCATTTCGGCCTGACCTACTGGCTGGCCGTGCAGGCCGGCTACGACCATCGGCAAAGCCACGACATCGCCCGCGGCGACGAACTCACCGACACCGGCCTGCTCGACGCCAAGCACGCGATCATCTGGCAGCTGTGCATCCGGCGTAAGGAAAACGCCAGCAAGCTCACCCGCTACCTGCACTTTCGCGCGCAACAGCCGCCACCGGCGCTGCCTGATGCGCGTCCGGTCGCTCATGCTGCCCATTTTGCCGAGGGGCAGATCAAGAGCGTGGTCGCCGAAACCGGCCACGGCACCGAGGAACACCTGCTCAAGTTCGGCCAGGCATTGCATGGCCGGCAGGACGCCTTCTCCCACCAGGGCGTATCGCAGACGCACTGGCCCTGCCCCGACCAATGGGTCTGGACCCATGCCGTGGATCGCGGCGGCGCCCTGTCGCACCATGCCGACCGCACCTATGCCTATCCCGAGCAGTGCCTCGATGCGGCCAGGTCCAGCTATGACTGGTTGCTTCGCTACCGTGAGACGATGAACCTGCCCACCTCCCCGAAAACGTTTTCAGCGCTTGAACCGCAGGTACGAGATTTCTGCAGGCGCCAGACGCGAACCGGCAAGCACCAGTGGCTCACCGCGCAGACGGTTCCCCAGGCACGGGCGATTGCCGGCAACACCAGCCTGTCCGATGGCGAGCAGAGCTTCTTCGGTAGTGCGCCCATCGACTTGCGCCCCTCTGCACCTCAATCCGATAGCGTCGCAAGTGCGGTTCCGGTCTACGAACGCCAGGTAACCGGTTCCAGCTTCGACGGCGAGGCCGACGCGCTGTTGCAGTCGGTGCTGGGCGACCTGGCGATCGAGTCGTCCGAACCCGCCAGGCAATGGGCCAATGCGTTCATGCAGGCCTGGCTGGCGACGCCGGCGGAGCACTTGCCACAGGCCATGGCACCTTTCTTTGGAGGACGCGTCCTGGCCTTCGAGGATCAACCCATCGACCGACTGCTACGCCTGCGTATGAACGACCGTGGTCTGGCGGACTCGAAAGACGTCCCACCGGGGAAATTCCTTGGCACCGCCCAAGGGTTCGTCACGGCCGAAGCGACTGCCTGGCAGTCCCTGCTGGTACCGCCCAGGGGACAGAAAATCCCGGCCCTGGTGGGCAATCTCGAGGATGGCAGCATCGGCCTGATCGCCGTACTCAGGCGTGCGCCCAATGCCGTGTTGATGCTCAAGGCCACACCTGCCGGCCAGGGCTATGCGAGCGATGAGCTGGAGGTACAAGTGTTCCACTAAGCGGCTACGGGGACCGTGCCATGACTGCGGTGATGCAGGCAAAGGCAATGCTGCGGCACTCGTCATCACAGGGAAAGTACAGCTGCACCCGGCCGCAGTGCCAGTCAACACTGCGCACCACCCCCGCCTGGGTGTCCATCACCCCATGCTCGGCCGGGAAGCAGCCGTACAAAACCACGGCGTCACCCGGCTGGTACAAACGCAGACGCTCTTTATTGTTCTCGTCCATGGCAACAAGGCTCCGGCCTGGGTATCGGCATCTTCGCCAACACCCGGCCACAGCGCTACTGACAAAAATGCCAGGTCACAGCCCCAGCGTCGCCGACACCAGCCAGGTCCGCGGCGTGGACAGGGTCAGCCCCGGGGCGCTGTCCGAGGAGGTGGCGGCCGAGGCCCAATAGGTGGTGTCAAGCAGGTTTTCCACGCTGGCGCGCAGGGTCACGTCGTGGTCAGCCACCTTGAAGGCGTAGCGCGCGCCCAGGTCGTAGCGCTCCCAGTTGTCGATACGCTGTTCGTTGGCCTGGTCCAGGTACTGGGCGCCGGTGTGGATGGCGCGGGCCGTCAGGGTTACGCCCGGCAGGCGCTCGACATCCCACTCCACGCCCAGGTTGGCATTGACCACCGGCGCCCCGGTCCCCCGGTTGCCGTCGAACAGCCCGTCGGTGGTACGGGTCTGCTCGCTGTCGAGCAGCATCACCCCACCGAGCAGGCGCAGGCCGTGCCGGGGCTCGCCGAACAGGTTCAGCTCCAGGCCCTGGTTGCGCAATTCGCCATCGGGCTTGAAGTTGTTCTGGTCATCGAAGATGTAGGCCGGCTGCTCGATACGGAACAGGCTCAAGGTCGCGGCGAAATCGCCCAGGTCGTATTTGGCGCCGACTTCACCCTGCTTGCTGCGGTACGGCGCAAACACCTCGTTGGCATTGTTGGCCGTGGTCGGTGCGGTTTCGCCCTGGCTCAGGCCTTCCATGTAGTTGGCGTACAGCGACAGGCGCTCGCTGGCCTTGAACACCAGGCCCATGGCCGGCGAAGTGGCCCGCTCGTCATAGCGCTGGGCATCGCGCACACCGTTGCTCCAGGTATCGACCTCGACACGCTGCAGGCGCGCCCCGAGGGTCAGCAGCACACGCTCGTCGAACAGGCTCAGGGTGTCGGCCAGGGCGACGCTGGTGAACAGGTTCTCCGTGTGGGTGCTGGTATCGAAGCGGTTGGGCCGCAATGGGTACGGCAAGGTAACCGGGTCATAGAGATTGCTGTTGCCCGCCGGGAAGCGCTCGCCGGCGTTGTCGAACTCCATGTAGAAGCGGTTCAGGCTCAGGTTGAGGGTGTGCCCGACCGGCCCGGTGTTGAACCAGGCGCGGCTGCCGAGGGTGAAGGTCTTCACCTCTTCGTCCCGACGAAACGCTCGCGGCAGCACGCTGAAATTGCCCGCATCGTTATTGACCTGCACCGCATGGCGAAGGAAGTCGTACTCGCCTTTGCGTGCGCCGGCTGCGGCATAGACCATCAGCGAGTCACTGACATCGAACTCGCCACGCAGGGCACCGTAGGTGTCGGTGGTGTCGGCGTAGGTCCAGGGCTGGGCGAAGTTGTGCTTGATGTCTTCGGCTTCGGGCATTTTCACCCCGCTGCGCACTTCGACCCGCTCGATCGGGGCATCGGCATGGCGCTCGGAGCGACCCAGGTCCAGGGACAGGCGCACACGCTCTTCGCGCAGGTCCAGTCCGATACTGGTGGCCTCGCGCTCCACCTGCTGGTGATCCCACTCGGTATCGCCCGACTGGCGCACGCTGTTCAGGCGCACGCCGAATCGCTGGTCTTCGCCAAAACGCCGGCCCAGGTCCACATGCCCGCCGAACTGCCCGGCCGAGGCAAAGCTGCCGGTGAACTCGGTCACAGGCTCGACCCCGGCACGCTTGGGCTCGATGTTGATATTGCCGCCGACGCTGCCACGAGGAACGATGCCGCCCAGCAAGGCACCCGGTCCCTTGAGGATGTCCACCCGTTCGACCATCTCCATGTCGATGGAGTACGTCGGCAACACGCCGTACAGGCCGCCGAAGGAAACGTCACTGTTGAACAGGCTGAAGCCACGAATGGAGAACTGTTCGAACCGCCCGCCCATGGGGTTGGTGGTGCGCACCGAAGGGTCGTTGGCCACCACATCGCCGAGGGTCCGTGCCTGCTGGTTCTTCACCGTGGTGCTGGTGTACGACGTGAGGTTAAAGGGTGTGTCCATGAAGTCCTGGCTGCCCAGCAGGCCTTGGTCACCACGGCGGGCCACCTGGCCACCGGCGTAGATCTGCGGTTCGCCACTGCCATCGGTGCTGGCGTTGATCGAGGTCAGCGGCAACTGGTGCGCCGCGCCGTCCACCACCGGTACCAGGGTGTAGCTGCCCTCGCCCACCGGCTGCAGTTGCAGACCGGAGCCTTGCAGCAACCGGGCAAAGCCTGCTTCCACGGCAAAGTCACCGTTCAAGCCGTCGCTCTGGCGCCCGGCCAGCAACTGCGGGTCCACCGACAGGCTGACCCCGGCCTGCCCGGCGAACCGGTTGAGCGCAGCGCTCAGGCTACCGGCCGGCACCTGGTAGCTACGGGACTCGGCCCAACTGCCGGGGCTGACACACAGCCCCAGCAGCAGCCCGGCATTGATCAGGGACACACGCGCATACTTCACCACAGCCATGGAACACTCTCTTTTTCGTTCACCTGCTGTGGATGACACGCGAGCGCGAAAAAGGGGACAGGCTTCATGCAGATTCTTTTCGCGCGACCAGGGTGGTCCAGTAGCGGGTGCGCGACTGCACCGCGACCGGCAGGCTGGCGGTGAGCAAGGCAAGGATGCGGTCGGTGTCGTCGAGCTGGAAGGTGCCGGTCACCCGCAGCGCCTCCAGCGCCGGCTCCCAGCGCAGGACGCCCGGGCGATAGCGCGAGATCTCGCGCAAGAACTGCCCCAGTGGCTGGTCGTCGACACTGAGCATGCCATCGCGCCAGTCCGGCGCACGGGGATCGAAACGACCCATGGCGCCGCTGCCATCGGTGTACAGGGTCAACTGGTCGCCGTATTGCAACGCCAGCGCCATGCCCTGGGCCGGTCTCACCTGCACCATGCCCTGCAGTACGCCGATGCGGCAACGGTCGGCGTCGCGACGCAGGCACACCTGCGCCTGCCCGACCGTGACCTGGCCCAGGCCGAAGTCCACGGTCAGCGGTTGCGCGCGGCTGACGCTGAGGGCGATTTCACCTTCGACCAGCGTCAGGCGATGCTGCTCCAGATCCAGGTCCACTGCGGTTGCCGTGTTCAACTGCAACACGCTGCCATCGGCCAGGCGCACGCCGCGCCGCTCGCCCACCGCGGTGCGCAGGTCGGCGCGCCACACGGCCAGCGGCAACTGCTGGCTCAACAGCCAGCCGCCCGGAACCAGTAGCGCCAGGGCCAGGCCACGCTTGAGCAGGGTGCGTCGACTGGCGGCTGGCCGGTCCAGGCAGGCCATGGCCAGGGTCGGTGGCACGGTCTGCAAACGCTGGCGCAAGCCTTCGGCACGCTGCCAGATCTGTTCGTGACGGGGATCGGCCGCACGCCAGCGCTCAAGCCGTTGCAGGTCGTCGGCACTGGCACGGCCCGAGTCGAGCAACGCCAGCCAGCTCGCGGCAGTACGCGCCAGCTGGCGCGCCTCAGGATGACTGGCACGGATCATGGTTCGACCAACAGGCAGTGTTCGTAGGCCTGGGCCATGTAGCGTTTGACCGTGCGTTCGCTGACCTGCAGGCGCCCGGCGATGTCCGCATACCCCAGGCCTTCGAGTTGCGACCAGAGAAACGCCCGCCGCACCTGGGGCGCCAGGCCGTCGAGCAACTCGTCCAGTGCCTGCAAGGTTTCCAGCAACAGCCAACGCTGCTCCGGTGAGGGCGCCAGGGCTTCAGGCAGGGCGGCCAGGGCGTCGAGGTAGGCCCGTTCAAGGCTGCGCCGCTTGTGGAAGTTGACCAGCAGGCGCTTGCCCACGGTCAGCAGGTAGGCACGCGGTTCACGCAGTTCCTCCAGCACCTGGGGGCTGGCCAGTACCCGCAGGAAGGTGTCCTGGCTGAGGTCGGCGGCATCCCAGCGATTGCCCAGGCGCCGCTGCAACCAGCTTTCCAGCCAACTGCGGTGGTCACGGTACAGGCCATGCAAGGTCTGCTCGGAAAGGGCCACCGCTTCGCTCATGTCAATGCACCTGCACGGGAAAGGAATCAAATGAGATTGATTCTAATTAATACCCGTGTACAAACCAAGTGCCTTGCACAGCGGCGATCCCTCGTCGCTGCGCAGAGGATGGCTATCGTGTGGCCTGGAAGCGTGGGCACTGCCCTTCCAGCCGGTAACGCATCGTGACCAGTTGCCCGGACGAATCCTCATAGGTCATCAACATCGGCGCCGCTTCGCAGCCGCGGGCCATGGGGGTCTGTTCGACAAGCCGGGCGACATCGACCGATGTGCCATAGCGGTAGTCCTGAACAGCAGGGACAGTCTTGCCGGTTCTTGCCGCATAGGCCTGCACTGCCTGCTCATGGGCAACCAGACGCGCATCCTTCACTTCCGGTGCCGAGGCCAGCGCGCTCTGGCCGGCCAGCAGCAACAGTGCTGCCACAACCAAACCTTGCTTGCGCTTCATTTCCGCGTACCTCACAGGTGATGGAACGAACTGCTGGGTCAAACAGCTTCGAGCTTACGCCTGCATCGGAAATGGAGCTACAAGGCAATATCCAGCACCTGACGCAGTTGTGCGCCACGGCTGTCGGACGCAGCGCTGACCAGCGCATAGTTGTAGTCCCCATGCGACCAGTAGCGCGCCTGCAACGGCCCCTCGGTGCGCTCGCCGCTGGGCATGCGTGCATAACGTTCACCCGGTGAGCGCAGGAACAGGCTGACCCGCTGGCCCCGGGCATCTTCAAACACCAGCAAGGCAGCCGGGCCCTGCTCGTTGCTCAGCAACCGCGCGCCCAGCGGGGTAAAACCGTAGGCCGACAGGTCCGGCAGCGTGCCGACATGCTTAAAATGCTCACCCAGCCAGGCCTGTAAGCGCGCCGGGTCGCGCGCGCTGAGGTCCAGGGCGCCGGCATCGGCGAACAGTTTGTGCGCCTGCACGGCATCGGCCATGGGCGGGTTGGCAGCCAGCAGGCGCGCTTCGCGCATTTGCCAGCCACCCAGCCCGCCGAGCCCCAAGGTCAGCAACAGCACGGCGGCGTTGGCCCAGCGCCGCTGCTGGCGTCGACGCAGCTCCCGGCGCACAGCGTCAGGGTCCAGCCGGGGGTTGGGCGTCTGCCCGGCAAAACCGGACAAGGCTGCACGCAGGTTCCGGGCATCGCGGCGCCAACCATCGACCCGCGCCGCCTGCTCGGGGTTGGCGGCCAGGTACAGCTCCACCGCCCGGCGGCGCGCAGGCTCCAGGCGCTCGTCAACATAGGCGTGAAGCTCTTCTTCGCTCGGGATCAACTGACTCATTTCAACCTCCGCAACGCCGCAGGCGCTGCATTGCCTTCGGCCAGCTCGCGTAGCGCCGTGCGCGCCCGCGACAAACGTGACATCACCGTGCCAATGGGTACTTTCAGGGCCTGGGCGGCCTCCTTGTAGCTCAAGCCTTCGACGCTGACCAGCAACAGCAAGGCGCGCTGTTCCACCGGCAAACGGGCAAAGGCCGCCAGGCCCGACTGGGCCAGGACAATGTCCTCGGTGGCGTTGCCGGCCTCCTCGCCCCGTCCGAACCAGGCCAGCCAGCGCGCATGGCGCCGCTCCCGGCGCTTGCCGTCGATAAACTGCCGGTAGAGGATCGAAAACAGCCAGGCGCGCAGGCTGTCCTGGCCGCGCTGCTGATCGCGCCGGCTCAAGGCGCGCTCGACCGTGGCCTGGACCAGGTCGTCGGCGCTGCTGGCCTCGCGGGTCAACCACAGGGCGAAGCGGCGCAGGCGCTCGAGCATCTCGCGTAATTGGTCGTCGTCTAGTTCGTTCATTGCCAGGGTCTTGGCCTGTAGGCGATCAGTGTACGAGGCAGACGCCCGAACGTTGAAAATATTCCACGCTGTGGGAATAAATCTGCGCGCCCTACGTCGTACCGGCTCATTCACTGACCCGGATCGCCGCCATGAGTTCTCCGTTGCACGGCCGCCCCCGCCTCCTGCGCCTGGCTGCCATCGGCCTGGGCCTGGGCGCCCTGGCCGCAGGCTTTGCCTATGCCGCCGGCTGGATAGGCGCTGAACGCCTGACGCCCAAGCGCCTCATCGACACCTTCGAAGCCCAGGCCGGACACTTTCCCGGCTACCGTAAGAATCACGCCAAGGGTCTGTGTGTCAGTGGCTATTTCCAGGGCAACGCGCAAGCCGCCCCATTGTCCCGCGCGCGGGTATTCAGCCAGCCGCGGGTGCCGGTGATCGGCCGCTTCGCCATCGGTGGCAGCAACCCCTACAGCGCCGACACCAGTGTGCCGACCCGCAGCCTGGCGCTGCAATTGAGCAGCGATGATGGCCAGGTCTGGCGCACCGGCATGAACACCCCGCCGGTACTGGCGGTAAGCACCCCTGACGCTTTCTACCAGCAGGTGCTGGCCATGACCCCGGACCCGGCCACCGGCAAGCCGGACCCGGCCCGGGTCCAGGCGTTCTTCGCCGCGCACCCGGAGAGTGCCGCCTTTCGCCAATGGGCCAAGGACTACAAGGCACCGAACAGCTTCGCCAACGCCAGCTACAACAGCATCAACGCCTTCGCCCTGGTCGATGCCCAGGGCAACCGCCACTACGTTCGCTGGAGCCTGCTGCCACAAACGCCGTTTGCCGCCCTGCAAGGCCAAGTGGATGACCGCGATTTTCTCCAGCACGACCTGCACCAGCGCCTGAGCCAGGGACCGTTGCGCTGGACCCTGCGCCTGACCCTGGCCGCAGCGGGGGACCCTGTCGATGACCCGGCGCAGCAATGGCCAGCCGAACGACACAGCATCGACGCCGGCACCCTGGTGATCGAACAGGTCGATGGCCCCGAACAAGGCGCCTGCCGCGACCTCAATTTCGACCCGCTGATCCTGCCCACCGGTATCGAGCCGTCGGCCGATCCGATCCTGGCTGCCCGTTCGGCGGCCTATTCCGAGTCATTCAACCGCCGCAGTCGCGAAGCCACCGCATCGGGAGCACACCCATGAGATCCGTACCTGTTGCCTTCCATCCCCTGGCGCGCCTGCTGCACTGGCTGATGGCGTTGCTGATCCTGGCCATGCTGTTCGTCGGTGTGAGCATGGTCGCCGACCTGTCGCCGCGCCACACCTTGCTGGTCAGCCTGCACAAGGTCATCGGCCTGGCCCTGTTGCTGTTGGTGCTGGTGCGCATCCTGCTGCGCCTGACCCTGCCCCATCCGCCGCTGCCCAGTGACCTGCCAGCCGTGCAGCGCCTGGCGGCCGGCGCCTCGCACTGGCTCCTGTATGCCCTGATGCTGGCCATGCCCCTGATCGGCTGGGGCATGCTCTCGGCAGGCGGCTACCCCCTGCCGCTGCAACTGCCCGCCCTCCTGCCCCACGACCTGCACCTCTATGCCCTGCTGCGCAAGGCCCATGGCGTGCTGGCCTACGTGCTGTTCGCCACCGTACTGATTCACCTTGGCGCGGCGCTGGTGCATGGCCTGGTACGGCGCGACGGGGTGCTGCGCAGCATGTGGCCCGGCCCGCTTGGAAACGATCAGGCAAACAGCAGCCATTGACCCTCGCCATCAACGCAGCGTCCTGTCGCCCGCTGTTTTCCGGCACAATGCCAGGCTCGCCTCAACTGCCTCGGATAGCCCATGAACAGCGCACAGGATCCTGCGAAACTTTCCGCAAACGTCGAAGCCGGCTTCGACCTGCGCCCGCTGGTGGTCGCCAATATGGCCTGCACCATGGCGATGATGGCCTTCGTTTCCCTGATCGGTCCGATCGCCCGCACCCTGGGCCTGGCCACCTGGCAGGCCGGGGCGGCGGTGACGGTGGCCGGAGTGATCTGGATGCTCCTGGCCCGCCCGTGGGGCCAGGCCAGTGACCGTCTTGGTCGACGTCGGGTGCTGTTGATCGGCACCGCCGGTTTTACCCTGGCCTACTGGGTCCTGTGCCTGTTCATCGATGTGGCCCTGCACCTGCTGCCCAGTGCGACCCTGGCTTTCGCTGGCCTGATGCTCGGACGCGGCCTGATCGGCGCGTTCTACGCGGCGTTGCCGGTGGGCGGCGCGGCACTGATTGCCGACAATGTCGCGCCAGAGCACCGCGCCCGAACCCTTGCCTCCCTGGGCGCGGCCAACGCGGTCGGCCTGGTGCTGGGCCCGGCCTTGGCCGCCTTGCTGGCGCGCTACAGCCTGAGCCTGCCGTTCTATGCTATGGCCGTGTTGCCGGCGCTGGCCTTTGTGGTGCTGCTGCTCAAGCTCAAGCGCCAGGAACTGCACCTCAAACAGCCGCCACGTCCGGTGCGACTGAGCGATCCGCGCCTGCGACGGCCCCTGCTGGTGGCGTTCGTGGCCATGCTCAGTGTTTCGGTGGCGCAGATCACTGTCGGCTTCTTCGCCTTGGACCGTCTGGGCATGGGCCCTGCGCAAGCGGCACAAACCGCTGGCATGGCCCTGACCCTGGTGGGTGTGGCGCTGATCCTGTCGCAGATGCTGGTGCGCAAACTGCAGTGGCCGCCATTGCGCATGATCCGCGTCGGCGCCAGCGTTTCGGCACTGGGCTTTGTCGCCTGTGCCTTTGCCGACAGCGCCGCACTGCTGGGAACCTGCTTTTTTATCGCCGCCGCCGGCATGGGCTGGGTATTCCCGGCTTTCTCGGCACTGGCGGCCAATGCCATGGACGCCAGCGAACAAGGCGCCACGGCGGGCTCCATCTGCGCGGCCCAGGGGCTGGGCGTGGTCATCGGACCGCTGGCCGGCACCCTGATCTACGCCGCCGATCCACGCTTGCCGTACCTGATCGTCGGCGCCTTGCTACTGCTGGTGGGGCTGTGGCCTCAGCCATCGCCTCCATCCGTACAGACGGGCCGCTAAAGGCTGAAATAATGTGCTTTAATGCTCCGCCCAAAATTATTGACACATAAGGCGGCTATGGACACGGGGACACGACTCAAACTGGTGCGTGAACGCAACAAACTCTCCCAGCGGGAGCTGGCCCGCCGTAGCGGCCTGACCAACTCGACGATCTCGCAGATCGAGCAGAACCGTGTCAGCCCTTCGGTCAGTTCCCTGAAAAAGCTGCTCGAAGGCATTCCCATGTCCCTGGCCGAGTTCTTCAGCTTCGACGAACCGCCGCGCGAGGAGCGTTTCGTATTCCGCTCCACCGAGCAACCTGACCTGGGCAACAGCGGCCTGCGCTTGCTGCTGGTCGGCGCCAGTGTTGAAGGCCGGCAGATGCGCATGCTGCGTGAACTCTACGCACCGGGTGCCGACTCGGGCGACGAGCCGATCGTGCACACCGAGGGTGAAGAGTGTGGGCTGGTGACCCGGGGCACCATCGAACTGCGGGTCGATGGCCAGGTGAGCATCCTCAACTCCGGGGATGGCTACTACTTCCCCACCACCCTGCCCCACAGTTTCAAGAACATTGGCCAGGACGAGGCAGAAATCATCAGCGCCAACACCCCGGCCAACTTCTGATCCTGTTCATTGCGGCTACGCAGCCCTTCGTAGCCGCTGCCGCCAGGCTGCGATCGGCCGTGAAACGGCCGCAAAACCTGACGACGTTGTTCTCGCTGTAAGCACGCGGTGTCTCGATGGCGACTGCTGCGCAGCCTCGTGCCTCGACAGCGGCAACACCACCCTCTGTAGCCGCTGCCGCCAGGCTGCGATCGGCCGTGAAACGGCCGCAAAACCTGACGACGTTGTTCTCGCTGTACGCACGCGGTGTCCCGATGGCGACTGCTGCGCAGCCGATCGCAGCCTCGTGCCTCGACAGCGGCTACACCGCCCTCTGTAGCCGCTGCCGCCAGGCTGCGATCGGCCGTGAAACGGCCGCAAAGCCTGTCGACGCCGCTCCCATGACGCCTACATCCAGCCCAGCCAGCGCCACCAGGTGGCGGCGAACACCAGCATCAGCACGTAGCCGATCAACGTCACCAGTACCCCGACCCGGGCAAACTGCCGCGCAGTGAAGGTCTCCGTCCCCAGGCACACCATGTTCTGCGGCGCATTGATCGGCAGGATGAAGCCATAGCTGACCACAAAGCCCAGCGCCATGGTCATGCCCAGCCGGCTGAAGTCCCCCGGCAAGGTCTGCAGCACCGCGATCAGGATCGGCAGCAACGCCGAAGTCAGCGCCGTGGCGCTGGCAAAGCCCAGGTGAATCAGGATCAAAAACGCCGCCAGGATCGCGAACACCCCCAGGGTCCCCAACTGGTCCAGCCCGGTGTGGGCCACCACCTGCGCCCCCAGCCACTGCCCGGCCTGGGTGGTGAGCAAAGTGGTGCCCAGGCTGATGCCGACACCGAAGACAATCACCGTGCCCCAGGGAATCCGCGCCTGCACGTCCTTCCAGGTCATCACGCCCAGGCGTGGCAACAGCAGGATCACCAGGCCTGCATAGGTGGTCGAGGTGGTGTCGAAGTGATGCAGCTTGCCCTCGGTCGCCCAGGCCAGCAGTAACAGCAGCGAAACCGCAAGCAGACGCTTCTGCGCCCCGCTCATGGGGCCAAGCTCGGCCAGGGTGCGGCTGACCGCTGCCTTGCCACCCGGGATGCTGTCGCTCTCCGGCGGCAGCAACTTGAGCACGATATAAATCAACACCAGCGACATGATCACCGCCCAGGGCGCACCGGCGATCAACCAGTCGATCCAGGACACCCGAGCGCCGAGCATCTTGTCCATGAAACCCACGGTCAGCAGGTTCTGCGCCGCCGCGGTCTGGATGCCGATGTTCCAGATACTGGTGCCCTGGGCGACGATGATCATGATCCCGGCGGCGATGTTGGAACGCTTGTCGACGCCAAACGCGGCAATCACCCCCATCATGATCGGCACCACACAGGCGCTGCGCGCCGTGGCACTGGGCACCACCAGGCTGAGCAGGATGGTCACCGCCACCGCCCCCACCAGGATGCGCCGGGTGCTGACGCCAACGCTGGACAAGGTCACCAGGGCGATGCGCCGGTCAAGGCCGGTATGGGTCATCGCCGCGGCAATGAACAAGGCACCGACCACCAGGGCCAGGGCACTGTTGGAGAACCCGGTCAGCGCCAGGCTGATGGCGGCCGACGAGCCATAGGTGACGGAAGGATCAGCCACGGTCGGCGCCGTGCCGAGCAAAAACGCCATGAGCGAAGTGATCATGATCGCACTGGCTTCGTACGACACCGCCTCGCTGATCCACACCACCACGGCAAAGGCCAGGATCGCCAGGACCCGCTGCCCCGCCACCGGCAGGTCGGCCGGCAACGGCAGCAACAGCACGCCGATCAGGGCGGCGATCCCCAGCAACAGGCCAACCGGAATCTTGATACCCGTGGATTGCGCACCCGGTGCGCTGGCCGACGAACTCATGGAAATCTCCCCGCAATGCATGAGTGACCATGATCGGTCACTTGCCACAGTGGCGAACTGATACGCATCAACACCGATAAAAGCCAGGATTGTCGGACAGAATGTAGTGCTAGAAAAAAATCACTACAAAACCTGTTGACGCCGTTCGTCGCCCCTTGCATGATGAGGCCGTCTCCCCGATCGGGGACACTGGCAAGGGTGTTCCAGGCAGCTCCAAGGATCCATGAGCTGTATGCGGATGGGTACTGCCCAAAAGGCAGCGTGTAAAAGCCCCCAGTTGTGACGCTGCTGTAGCAGCTTTCTTTCAACGCTACATGATGTGCGCCGAGTCTGAACTCAACTATTGATACTCCAGGGGGCTTTATGATGAATCTGAACAATCAACCGACTGTCGAAGAACTGGCCCGGCTGTTCGCCGCACGCAAGGACACCCTCGACAGCCACATTCTCTGGGTTTGCCAGGCCGGTGAAGTCCGCCTCGACAAACTGGGCACACTGACCGATGAAGCGCAGTTCGAGCAACACACCCCGAACATGCGCGCACGGTTGAAGATGTACCGCCGTGGCCAGGGCTACGTCGGCAAGAAGGCCGCTGCTGACACCCACTACGTCGGCCGCGTGCTGCAAACCCTGCAGAGCGAGTGGGCTGCACTGCAGGACAAGCCGGGGGTTGCGGTCATCGATCGCCTCTGCTGATAACCCATCGTGTAAACAAAAAGGCGAGCCCATGGGCTCGCCTTTTTGCTGTCCGGCTTCTACCGACCTGTAGGAGCGGGCTTGTCCCGCGATTGCGATTTGTCTGTTACACCGCATCGCGGGGCAAGCCCGCTCCTACAGATGACATTGCATTCTGAGAGTTGCGTAGGGCATTTCCGTTTCGATTTTTCCGGGTAGAAAGCTGTTTTTCGCATGCTAGGTTCCGGGCTTCACTTGCTCAGGGAATCAGTGCATGGCCTTCCGTATGAACATGAATGGCCGCGGCGCCGGGCTACATGGCGACCAGACCACCACCGGCGCTACCTGCCTCAGCAGTCAGAGCGCGCACACCCAGAACGGGGTCGGCCACTTGCGGTTGGGCGACGCCACCACGCCTTGTCCGCAGTGCGGTCAGGCCGGGAAAATTGTCGAAGGCTTCGCGGCCTGGCGCGTTGACGGGGTACCGATTGCCGTTGACGGTGCGCAGGTCAGTTGCGGTTGTCCTCCTGGTCGCAACCGGTTGATAGCGCCCGTGGGCGGTGGGGCTAGCGCTGCGCGAACCGCCAGCAGCGTTTCCGAACCGGCCCCTCAGGCGTTCAAATCACCTGCGTCGGCGCCTGCGTCCGGCGTCTCTTCCACGACTCGGCCCATGCCGGTCATGTCCGCCGCAGCGGGCACGCTGGAGCCTGGCTTCTATGTGGTGCCGCGCAGCATGTCCGGCCAGCAGGTACTGGTCCAACTCGGCGGCGAAACCCGTTACCTGGCGGCCCGGCTGCTCCGGCTTAACCCGACCTTTGCCCAGGGCTACAAGGCCGGCGAGCTGTTCGTCATTGGCGATCCGAATAACGGCACGGCGTGCACCCGGGAAGAGGCCGACCTGATGGCCGCCGCCGCCCAGGCTCGCGAAGTCCTGGCGCCACTCACCGAGGAAGAGGCCAACTTCATGGTCCGCTACCAGGGCGAGATTGCCGGTCTGCTCGGCGGGGCGAGCGAGTCGATGGGTGTCGGCCAGGCGATGCTCACGCAAGGGCTGCACCAGGTCAAAGGCACCTTGCACGCAATGGAGCAGCTGCATCAACGCTCGTTCATCACCCATGGTCATTTGAAAAGCCCGGAGTTTTTTGCCGAACGCCAGCAGTTGCTCCGACAACTGCATGGGCAGTTGAGAGGCTCCTTCCTCAATAAAGCGCTGAACCTTGGCAGTTACGAGGTGTTGCGTCGTGACCTGGGTATCTCGACCAAGAGTCTGGTGCATCACTGGAGTCGAGCCGGTGCGCCCGGGCAGATTCCCGGTTATGCCACGCACCTGGACCAGGTGGCGAAGACGGCGCAGTACCTCAAGTACGGGGGCTACGTCGGGGTTGCGCTCGGTGGTGGTGCATCGATGCTCAAGGTGCAGGAGGTGTGCCGTGCCGGGGAGACGGAGGAATGCAAGAAGATTCGGTTTACTGAGGCGGGGAGTTTTTCTGGCGGGCTTGGTGGTGGTACGGCCGGAGCCGTGTTAGGGACCTATGCATCGGTACTCTTATGTGGTGCCGTCGCAGTGGCTACTGGCGGAGTAGGTGGGGCTGTTTGCGGAATAGTCTTGGTCGGCAGTGGGTCGCTTGCGGGAAGTGTCGGCGGCGGCGCAGGTGGTGAATGGCTTGGAGAGCTTCTCTACGAGAAACTAAGTCCATGAGTGGGTTTTGGAGTTCCTGGTGGGCATTTGCTTTTATGCTTGCTCCCTTTGTGATCAGTCTGTCCGGTGTTGCGATGACCATCTACATCGCCCATAGCCGCAACTTCGAGGTCATGATAGCGAACCTTCAAAACAGCCTTTGGGTTACTCAGCAGGTCCCGATCTTTGGAACATCCAGCCTGAAATCGCGCTGCTATCTACTGGGCACAATCAGTGGCGCAATGCTCTATCCAAGGATCAGTGTGCGCCTAGGGGCATTCGATGAAGAGGATTTGCGTAACTTCCCGATCGACCTGCGACGCCGTTTGCTGGTAGCCGCCTGGCTGGTGATCATTGGATCGGCCTGGCTGTTCATCGGCTTAGGCTTGATCAAGTTATTTGCAGAATAGCTGATGCACGCTCATCCGGATCAAGTGACTTGGGCGGCGATATACCTCAAGTACAGCGAGGTAGCGCTCGGTGACGGTGCATCGATGCTCAAGGTACAGGAGGTGTGCCGTGCCGGGGAGACGGAGGAATGCAAGAAGATTCGATTTACTGAGGCGGGGAGTTTCGCAGGTGGCCTCAGCGGTGGAGCGGCTGGCGCCTACGCTGGAGGCTACGCAGCCTATTTATACTGTGGCATTGCAGCCGCTGCGACAGGTCTGATTGGGGGAGCCGTATGCGGTATTGTCCTGGTCGGAGGTGGTTCGCTTGCGGGTGGTTTAGGCGGTGGATCATTCGGGGAGATGCTAGGGGACTACATCTACGAGGCTCGAAGTGATTGATATCAGCACTTGGCCGCCGAGCATTGTGATCGCTTTCGGCTTGGCCCCTTTTGCAATCATGTTGGCTGGCATCGCAATGGGTGCTTATATTGCCTGCAGTCGAGATTTCAATAGCATGCTTGATGCGCTGCCAAACAGCCTTTGGCTCAAGCAACAAATACCGTTTTGGGGGACTACCAGCCTTAAAGCTCGCTGCTACCTCGTTAACACAGTCTGCGCAGCGATGCTGTTCCCGCAGCTCGGGATTCGTAGAGGATTGTTCAATGCAGACGAAATGCGCAATTTTCCAACACCTCTTAAACGTCGAATGATCGCATCTGTTTGGCTTACAACCATCGGGTTTGCCTGGATGTTCATTGACCTCGGGTTGTTCAAGCTATCTAGAGGTTGATAAGCCGTGCAACAAGACAGCCCGTTCAGCATTTCATTGCCTGCTGAACGGGCTACAATGCCCGCTTTCTTTCAAGAGCCCTGCCATGAACAGCCCCGCATTCGGCACCGGTGACGCCTCCTACCAGGCCGCCGGCGGCATCGACGGCCTGCGTCGTCTGGTCGATGATTTCTACCGGCTGATGGACCAGTCACCCGCTGCCCATTCAGTACGCCGGATGCACCCGGACAACCTGGACGCGTCGCGGGACAAGCTGGCGTGTTTCCTCAGCGGCTGGCTCGGTGGCCCGGCGTTGTTCAAGGAGCGCTATGGCCCGATCGCCATTCCGGCCTTCCATGCCCAATGGCCGATCGACGACTCCCACAGCGAAATCTGGTTGAGTTGCATGGAACAGGCTATCGCCCTGCAGGACTATTCAGCAGAATTCGCCGAGTACCTGCTGCGCCAGCTGCGCGTGCCAGCCCAGCGCATTGTCCAGGCCAGCCGCAACCGCCACGCTCAGGCCTGACGCCGCAACGGCGCCTGCTCCAGCGGCAGCAACCCGGTCAGCAACGCCCGGGCGCGGTCCACGCCCCAGGCCATGGCCCGGCTCATGGTTTCGCCCGGCCGGCTGTCGTAGTACTCCTCGACCATCGCCTTGCCATGACAGGTATAAATGCCGAGGAACAACTGCGTGGCACCGGTGCGTGACAGCCTGACCTGCACGTCGATGCTGGTGCCGTCGCTGAGCACCTCGTCATGGCTGCGGCTGTGCAATTGCGGGTCAGCCCACTTCCAGTAAGTCTCTTCCCTGATACGCATCGATTACCCCCTGTTGATAGCCGGACAAGTAAGACACAGCCGCGCGATTCAGGCTAACGCCGAATCTGCAACCCTTGAGCAAGGTCAATCAATGCATAAAAAAACCCGCCACAAGGGGCGGGGTGTTGAGAACCGGTTCACTTTTTCGCAGGAACCCTGGGCATGAATCGGCCCTTCTTGGTGCGCTGCAGGTGGCTGGGCTTGATCTGGTCCGAATCGTCCAGGGTCATATGGGCAAAGCCCAACTGGAAGGCTGCCTGACCACAACGTACCTGGCTGTTGATTGGAAATTCGTCGCCGTTGTCTTCGATGTAGGAAATGCTCATACCCCGTCTCCCTCCAACAACGAGCCGGTACCGGCAAACACATGATTGCCCGGAAAAATACCGACCCAAGTGCTCCTGAGACTAGCCGGTCATTTATGGACCGCACGGGCAAAAAGCCGAAAGGCCGACCAATGGCCGCGCCATTTTGTCGCACCCTCCCCCTCTCCCCGCCTTAGCGCAGCTTGACGGCGGTACCGGTGACGAACACCACGACCATCCCTCCCCGGGCCGAAGGCATGCTGATTTCATAGTCCAGGCCCACCACGGCATCGGCCCGCAGGTCACGGGCGCGGGCCTTGATCTCGTCGGTGGCCTGGATACGCGCTTCTTTGAGTGCGCTCTCCAGGGTTTGCGAGCGGCCACCGAAGAAATCACGGAAGCTTGTGAATACATCACGTACCACGTTGATGCCCTGGACCGATTCGGCGCTGACCACGTCCAGATAGGTTTCGATCTGTCGCCCTTCGACAGTGCCGGTGGTGGTGATGATCATGTTGCTCTCCTTCGCGCTTGCAAGCGGTGTACGGCCAAAGAAAGCGATGGTAGCAAAACCGGCACGGTCAACTGGCTTTGTCGAACAGACCCTGCGCACCTAGACTTCCAGCCACCGCCACTGGCGTCTTTGCAAGGTGCGCCCATGCCCACCGCCCCTGCTCCGCCGCGTGCGTCCTGGGGCGAACTGCTGCACGGACGCAACGCCCTGCACGCCATCGCCCTGGCTGGCGGCGTGGGCCTGTACGCGATCAATGTGCATATCGTCACGACCATCCTGCCGACGGTGATTGCCGATATCGGCGGGCTGGCGCTGTATGCCTGGAGCACCACGCTGTTCGTGGCAACGTCGATCATCGGCTCGACCCTGTCGGCGCGGCTGCTCGAACGCCTCGGCCCCCGGGCCACCTTCCTGTTGGCGCTGGCGGTGTTCGCCGTGGGCTCGATGCTCTGTGCCCTGGCGCCGAACATGCCACTGCTGCTGGGCGGGCGCAGTGTCCAGGGCCTGGGCGGCGGCACCCTGTTTGCCTTGAGCTACGCACTGATCCGCCTGCTGTTCGAGGAACGTCTGTGGCCCCGGGCCGTGGCCCTGATCTCCGGCATGTGGGGCATGGCCACCCTGTCTGGCCCGGCCATCGGCGGTGTGTTCGCCCAGGCGGGCCTGTGGCGCTGGGCATTCTGGGCCTTGCTGCCGGTGGTGGCGGCACTCGCCGTGGTCGTCGGCAGGCAGCTGGATCGTAACGTCGCAAAAACCGCCTGCCCCGGACCACCCCCTTATGGCCTGATCGCAGGCGTCGTGCTTTCGGTGCTGGCCCTCTCGGCTGCCAGCCTGGCCGAGCGGTTGGCGTGGAATCTGTTCGGCATCGGCTTGGGTCTTGCCATCGTCGTGCTGATCGCTCGCCGCGATCGGGGCCCCGAACGCCGTCTGTTGCCTGACGGCGCCTATTCGCTGCGCAATCGCCTGGGCGTGCTGTACACGATCATGTGCCTGTTGATTGCCGCCATGACCACCGAGATCTTCGTGCCTTACTTCCTTCAGCGGATCCATGGTCTGGGGCCGCTGGCCGCGGGCTACATGACGGCGGCCATGGCCGGCGGCTGGACCTTGGCTGCCCTGCTCGGTGCCGGTTGCACTGGCGTTGCGGCCGAGCGACTGATGCGCCTGGGGCCGGCAATCATTCTGCTGGCGCTGCCGACGCTGGCGCTGATGACACCTCGAACGCAGTGGCTGGATAACATCGCCGGCCTGGTCAGCTACTGCCTGGCCCTGACCGGGGTCGGCCTGGGCATTGGCCTGGGCTGGCCGCACCTGATGAGCCGGGTGCTGGGCGCCGCACGAGCGGGTGAAGAGACCCTGGCCTCGGCCTCGATCACCACGCTTCAACTCTACGCCACGGCACTGGCCGCCGCCCTGGCCGGGGTGGTCAGCAACAGTGCCGGGCTGGTCGACCCCGGCGGTGTGGACGGCGCACGGCATGCGGCGGCCTGGTTGTTCGGCCTGTTTACCCTGGCACCGCTTCTGGTCCTGTGGCTGGTCAGGCGCGTTCTTGATCGGCGACCCGGGCAACCAGCAGGCGCGGACCGAAGACATTGATCAACAGCCCGGCCATCACCAGCATCGCCCCCCACCCCTGCGTGGGCGTCAGGCGCTCACCCAGCAACAGCGCCGACGAGCTCAACCCCACCACCGGGACCAACAGCGAGAACGGCGCCACCTTGCCGGCCGGGTAGCGCGACAACAAATGGCTCCAGAGGCTGTAGCCCAGCAAGGTGGCGACAAAAGCCAGGTAGGCCAGCGCCAGGATCGAACTCCAGCCGATCCCCAGCAGTGCGCTTTCAATGCGCGCCGGTCCTTCCAGCCACCAGGACAGGGCGAAGAACGGCAGTGGCGGAATCAACCCGCCCCAGATCACCAGGGCCACCAGATCGACCTTGCCAAAACGCCGGGTGATGATGTTGCCCAGGGCCCACATGGCCCCGGCGCACAAGGTCAGGATCAAGGCCAGCAGTGGCACGCTGGCGCCATTCTCGCTACCGATCAGCGCCAGGCCACCGGCCGCTACCAGCAACCCCAGCACGCTGGCGGCGCGCAGGCGTTCGCCCAGGAACAGTGCAGCGAAAAACAGGGTGAAAAATGCCTGTGATTGCAGTACCAGTGACGCCAGGCCAGGCGGCATGCCGCTGCCCATGGCCTGGAACAGGAACGCGAACTGCCCCAGGGAAATGGTCGCGCCATAGGCGATCAACCAGCGCCACGGCAATTGCGGGCGCTTGACCAGGAAAACCGCCGGAAAGGCCACCAGGGCAAAGCGCAAGGCGCCCAGCAACATCGGCGGCAGGCCGTCCAGGCCGACCTTGATCACCACGAAATTCACGCCCCAGGCAACGATCACCACCAGCGCCAACAGCAAGTCCTTTAACGGCATAGCCCCCGACCTTCCTTGTAATATTTCGCAACAGCGTAGAAGTTTGAGGGGGGGATTGCATCTGTTCATTGCGACGCTGGGGGAACTGGAAGCGACAGGGTGGACCGTTCAGCGGCTTGAGCAATAACGGCATATTTTTATGCTGTAATTGGTTTTGTAGGCTACTTCACCTTCCGAGGGTACTGCCATGAAGACCAGACTGTTCGTTGCGCTGCTGCTGGCGGCGTTGTGTGCATTTCCTGTCCTGAGCCCTGCTGCGCAACCCGCGGCCCCTGCGGCAGAGTCCGCCGCCTTGACCACTCGCCTGGCCCTGCGCGACTTGTGGGTGGAGCATATTTTCTGGATCCGCAACTACGCCATCGCCAATCAGGCCGGTAATCGCCAGCAAGCCGATGTCGCAAGCCAAGAGGTGGTCAGCAATGCCACGGCGATCGCCAACAGCATCGCCCCACTCTATGGCCAGCCGGCTGCCGACCAGTTGCTCAAGCTGCTCGCCGGGCACTGGGGTGCGGTCAAACTGTACAGTGATGCCAGCGTCGCCAATTCGGCCAAGGACAAGCAGGCCGCCATAGCCGACCTGACCAGTAACGCCAAGGCCCTGGCCAAGTTCCTCGCCACGGCCAACCCTTACTTGCCTGAAGGCACCCTCAATACCCTGCTCGCCGCCCACGGTGGGCACCATATCGCCCAGATCGACGAACTGGGTAAAAAGGACTACAAGGCAGAAGCCACCACCTGGAAACACATGCGCGAGCATATCCTCGCGCTGGCCGACGCCCTGACGGCGGCGCTGGTCAAACAGTTCCCGGACAAGTTCTGAGCGAGGTCAACTGATGTTCGAAGGCCTGGGACGTACCCAACAGGATCTGCTCTCGGCCCTGCTGTACAGGGCCGCAGGCATGAGCATCGAGGAGCTGGCCAGCCAGCTGGCGGTCACCCGCACGGCCGTGCGCCAGCACCTGGCGGCGCTGGAGCGCGACGACCTGGTGGTGCGCGGCGGGCTGCGCGCCACCGGCCGGCGCCCCGAGCAGCTCTATCAGCTCAGTACCCGTGGCCGGGAACTGTTCCCGCGACACTATCACCTGCTGGCCAACCTGTTGATCAGCGAAGTGGCCGAGGTGATTGGCCATGAGGCCCTGGTCGCCCTGCTGCGCCGCCTGGGCGAGAAAATGGCCAGCGACCTGAGCGCCACTCGCCTCGACGAAGCGCAGATCGCTGCGCATATGAAGGAAGTCGGCTACGAAGCCGAAGTGTTTTTCCGCTCAGGTGATACTGCGCAGATCGTCGCCCACAACTGCGTGTTCCATCAGCTGGCCGAGGCTCACCCTGAAGTCTGTGAGCTCGACCTGGCGCTGATCGGCAGCCTGGGTGGGGGGAAGGTGCAGCATCTTGAATGCATGCTGCGCGGGGGGCAGGTGTGTCGCTTTCAACTGGCGCGCGACGCCTCATAGCTTGGCGATCGAGACCTCGGTGGATTTGACGAAGGCAATCACTTCGCTGCCTATGCGCAGTTCCAGCTCATGCACCGAGCGGGTCGTGATCACCGACGTGACGATGCCGGCGGAAGTCTGCACATCGATTTCCGACACCACCGGCCCTTCGATGATCTCCTTGACCGTGCCCTTGAACTGATTGCGTACGTTGATCGCCTTGATGGTCATGCTCTGCTTCCTCGTCCTGGGTGCACTGCCACGCAGTGCTTGAGATGCAGAGTGCCCCGCCACCAATAAAATTAAAAAGAATATATAATTACTTAATTATATCTTTATAGAATATAAAGCCTACAACTTTAGTCGAAAGGACTCCAAGGTTGCCAGGCAACACCCCCAAGGATTACGGGCCCGCAAGCCCCGGCGATAGATCCGCTCGATAACGCCATCGACCCTCTTGATTAGTCCTACTTTCCGTACGGAAATACACTACCGTTCATCCGCGCCATCCGAGTCCTGCGCCAGACAGGGCCTTGCACCAATCGTGATCACCCTCAGCCAACTGCGCTTGCGACGCCTTGTTGCCGGGCATGCCTATGTCCGCTGCTGTGTGCAGCCGCCAGAATAAGGAGATACCCATGGGACTCGGCAGACGCCAGTTCTTCAAGCTCTGCACCGCCGGTGTCGCCACGGCCACCTGTGCGACGCTGGGCTTCGCGCCGGGCATGGCCCAGGCCACCCAGTCGCGCCAGTACAAGCTGCTGCGCGCCAAGGAGACCCGCAATAACTGCACCTACTGCTCGGTGGGCTGCGGGATCCTCATGTACAGCCTGGGTGACGGTGCCAAGAACGCCAAGGCGCGGATCTTCCATATCGAAGGCGACCCGGACCATCCGGTCAGCCGCGGCTCACTGTGCCCCAAGGGCGCGGGCCTGGTCGACTACGTGCACAGCGAACAGCGCCTGTTGTATCCGGAGTACCGCGCGCCGGGCTCGGACACGTGGCAGCGCATCAGTTGGGAGCACGCCATCGAGCGCATCGCCCGGCTGATGAAGGACGACCGCGACGCCAACTTCATCGAGAAAAACGCCAAGGGCACCACCGTCAATCGCTGGCTGACCACCGGCATGCTCTGCTCCTCGGCCGCCAGCAGCGAAACCGGCTCGCTGGACCAGCGCTTCACCCGCGCCCTGGGGATCCTCGGCACCGACAGCCAGGCACGGGTCTGCCACGCGCCGACCGTGTCGGCCCTGGCCCCGACCTTCGGCCGTGGCGCCATGACCAACAACTGGGTCGACATCAAGAACGCCAACGTGGTGCTGATCATGGGCGGCAACCCGGCCGAAGCACACCCGGTGGGCTTCAAGTGGGTGATCGAGGCGAAGATCCGCAATGGCGCCAAGGTCATCGTCGTAGACCCGCGCTTCAACCGCAGCGCCGCGGTGGCCGACATCTACTCGCCGATCCGCGCCGGCTCCGACGTGACCTTCCTGATGGGCGTGGTCAACTACCTGATCAGCCATGACAAGGTCCAGCACGAGTACGTACGCCACTACACCAACGCCAGCCTGATCGTACGCGAGGACTACCACTTCGACGACGGCCTGTTCAGCGGCTATGACGCCGGCAAGCGCAGCTACGACCGCAGTTCCTGGACCTACGAGCTCGACGAAAAGGGCTACGCCAGACGCGACCTGAGCCTGCAGCACCCGCGCTGCGTGTGGAACCTGCTCAAGGCCCACGTCAGCCGCTACACCCCGGAGATGGTCACCCGCGTCTGCGGTACGCCCAAGGACGACTTCCTGCAGATCTGCGCCCTGCTCGGCGCCACCAGCGTCCCGGACAAGACCGCCACCTTCCTCTACGCCCTGGGCTGGACCCACCACACCAATGGCGCGCAGATGATCCGTGGCTCGGGCATGATCCAGCTGCTGCTGGGCAACATCGGCATGGCCGGTGGCGGGGTCAACGCCCTGCGCGGCCACTCCAACATCCAGGGCTATACCGACCTGGGCCTGCTGTCGCTGCGCCTGCCCGGCTACATGAACCTGCCGTCCGACGAGCAGAAGGACCTGGCCACCTACCTCAAGCAGACGACGCCGACTGCGCTGCTCGAAGACCAGGTCAACTACTACAAGCACACGCCGAAATTCTTCGTCAGCCTGATGAAGAGCCTCTGGGGCGACAAGGCCACCCGAGACAACGACTGGGGCTTCGACTGGCTGCCCAAGTGGGACGACAGCTACGACGTGCTCAACTTCAGCAACCGCATGTACGAAGGCAAGGTCAACGGCTACATCGCCCAGGGCTTCAACCCGATCGCCGCCTTCCCCGACAAGAACAAGGCCCAGGCGGCGCTTTCCAGGCTCAAGTTCCTGGTGATCATCGACCCGCTGGCCACCGAAACCTCGAGTTTCTGGCAGAACCACGGCGAACAGCACGATGTCGACACCGCCGCGATCCAGACCGAAGTGTTCCGCCTGCCCTCCTCCTGCTTTGCCGAGGAAGACGGCTCGATCGTCAACTCCGGGCGCTGGCTGCAATGGCACTGGGCCGGCGCCGCGCCGCCCGGCGAGGCCTGGCACGATGGCAAGATCCTCGGTCACCTGTTCATGAAGCTGCGCGAGCTGTACGCCACCGAAGGCGGTGCCAACCCGGCGCCGGTCCTCAACATGGCCTGGGACTACGCCGACCCCTTCGATCCCAAGCCTGAAGAAGTGGCCAAGGAGTCCAACGGTCGCGCCCTGGTCGACCTGCACGACGAGCAAGGCAACCTGATCCTGCGCAAGGGCCAGTTGCTCAACGACTTCTCGCAGCTGCGCGACGATGGCAGCACCCAGTGCTTCAACTGGATCTTCGCCGGTTCCTGGACCGAACAGGGCAACCAGATGGCCCGCCGCGACAACGCCGACAGCGGCCTGGGTTGTACCCCGGGCTGGGCCTGGGCCTGGCCGCAGAACCGGCGCATCCTCTACAACCGCGCCTCCGCCGACCCCCAGGGCCAGCCCTGGGATCCGAAACGCAAGCTGATCGGCTGGGACGGCACGCGCTGGAGCGGGATCGACGTACCCGACTTTGCCGTCAATGCCGCGCCGGGCGGCAAGGTCAACCCGTTCATCATGCTGCCTGAAGGCCTGGGCCGGCTGTTCTCGGTGGGTGCCATGAACGATGGCCCGTTCCCGGAGCACTACGAGCCGACCGAAAGCCCGCTGGCGCACAACCCGCTGCACCCGCAGGTGACCTACAGCCCCACTGCGCGCCTGTACGACCACGACCGCCAGCGCATGGGCAGCCGCGAGGCGTTCCCCTATGTGGCGACCACCTACTCGATCACCGAGCTGTTCCGCCACTGGACCAAGCATGCGCGCCTGAACGCCATCATCCAGCCCGAGCAGTTCATTGAGATCGGCGAGAAGCTGGCGGCCGACAAGGGCATCGTCCAGGGCGACACCGTCAAGGTCAGTACCAAGCGCGGCTACATCAAGGCCAAGGCCGTGGTGACCAAGCGCATCCGCCGCCTCAACGTCGATGGCCAGGCCGTCGACACCATCGGCATCCCCTGCCACTGGGGTTACGAGGGCGCCACCCGCAAGGGTTTCCTGGCCAACACCCTGACCCCGGGGGTGGGCGATTCCAATACCCAGACGCCGGAGTACAAGGCGTTTCTCGTGAACATTGAAAAGGTCTGAGGGGCGAAACCATGTCCATGCAATCCCAAGACATCGTCCGCCGCTCGGCGACCAGCGTGCTGACGCCGACGCCCCAGGCCCGCGATCACCAGGCCGAAGTGGCCAAGCTGATCGACGTCAGCATCTGCATCGGCTGCAAGGCCTGCCAGGTGGCGTGCAACGAGTGGAACGACCTGCGTGACGAGGTCGGCCACAACGTCGGCGTCTACGACAACCCGGCCGACCTCTCGGCCGACACCTGGACACTGATGCGCTTCGATGAAGTCGAGGACGAGAGCGGCAAGCTCGAATGGCTGATCCGCAAGGACGGCTGCATGCACTGCGCCGATCCCGGCTGCCTGAAAGCCTGCCCGCAGCCCGGAGCGATCATCCAGTACGCCAACGGCATCGTCGACTTCCAGTCCGAGCATTGCATCGGCTGCGGCTACTGCATCGCCGGCTGCCCGTTCGATGTGCCGCGCATCAGCCAGAAGGACAACAAGGCCTACAAATGCACCCTGTGCGTGGACCGTGTTGCAGTGGGCCAGGAGCCGGCCTGCGTCAAGACCTGCCCTACCGGCGCGATCAACTTCGGCAGCAAGCAGGACATGCTGCACCAGGCCAGTGAGCGGGTTACCGAACTGCAGGGCCGGGGCTTTGCCGGCGCCGGCATCTACGACCCGCAGGGCGTGGGCGGCACCCATGTGGTCTACGTGCTGCAGCATGCCGACAAACCGCAGCTGTACCACAAGCTGCCCACCGACCCGCGCATCAGCAGTGCCATCCATGGCTGGAAAGGCTGGCTCAAGCCGGTGGCCGCGGCGGCCTTCTTCGCGACCCTGGCCGGCACCCTGTTCCACTACATCGGCGTTGGCCCCAACGAAGTCGACGACCAGGACGAGAAACGCGACGAGGAGACCCACGCATGAACACCGACAAACTGATCCTGCGCACCCGCTTCATCGACCGCGCCTGCCACTGGTTCATGGTGATCTGCTTCTTCGCCGTGGCACTGTCGGGGCTGTCGTGGTTCTTCCCGTCGTTCAATGGCCTCAACGCCGTGTTCGGCACCCCACAGCTGGCGCGCATCCTTCATCCGTTCTTCGGGGTCGTGGTGTTCGTGCTGCTGATGTTCCTGTTCGTGCGTTTCGTGCGCTACAACCTGCCGGAGCGCGAGGATGTGCAATGGTTCAAGAACGTCAGGCAGGTGCTGGCCGGCAAGCATGACCCGGCGCTCAACATCGGCAAGTACAACGCCGGGCAGAAGGTGCTGTTCTGGGGCATCATGGGCCTGATCACCCTGTTGCTGATCAGCGGCGTGGTGATCTGGCGGCCCTGGTTCGCCCCACTGTTCAGCATCCCCACCCTGCGTATCGGCCTGCTGCTGCACGCGATCGCCGGCATCGCCCTGATCCTGCTGATCATCGGCCATGCCTACCTGGCGTTCTGGGTCAAAGGCTCGATTCGCGGCATGCTCACCGGCTACGTCAGCCGCGCCTGGGCGAAAACCCACCATGATCGCTGGTACCGGCAGATCAGCAAGCAGGACAAACCGGGGAGCCGGCCATGAGTATCCAGATGACCCCGGTCCAGACGCCCACGGGCGGGATCAACGAAATCATCCCGGTGCTGCTGCCGGCGCTCAAGGATCGCTACGCCAAGCGCGCTTTGCGCTTGAAGCAACTGGCCCAAGGGCATGCCATGGGCGACTACCTGGGCTTTTGTGCACGTATCGCCGAAGCCCAGCAACAGCTGCTGGATCAAATGCCATTGCCAGCAGAGCACGTGGCGGGGTTGAGTGAGCGCCTTGGCGGCGGGCAAGCACCGCTGGCGAGCACTGACTACCCGCGTCACCCCTACTGGCAACAGTTGCTGCAGGCGCTGATCGAGCGGCTTTATCCCGAGACCCATGCGGCGGTGCGCAGTACCCTGGAGTCCTTGCGCCGCTACACATCAGCGGAACTGGAGGGGCTGGCCGGCGCCTTGCTGGCGGGTGAGCATGAGCAAGTCGACAGCGGTCAGGCGCTGTTCCTCTGGGCAGCCTTGTCGCTGTACTACACCCAACTGGCCAGTGCCTTGCCGGCCGGCGCCAGGGCCCATCTGGGTGAGCAGCGCCAACACTGCCCGGTGTGCGCCAGCGCGCCGGTGGCAAGCGTAATCATGACCGGCGCCCAGGCTGGCCTGCGTTACCTGCAGTGCGGTCTGTGCGAGTGCCGCTGGCACATGGTCCGGCTCAAGTGCAGCAACTGCGAAGCCACCGGCGCGCTGGACTATTGGTCGCTGGACCGGCAGGACGCGGCGATCAAGGCCGAAAGCTGCAATGAATGTCACAGCTACCTGAAAGTGTTCTATCCGGAGCAAGATCGTGACCAGGACGTGCTGGCCGATGACCTTGCCAGCCTGGCGCTGGATGCCGAGGTGGAGCGCGAGGGGTATGGGCGCAGTGGGGTCAGCCCGTATCTGTTTCCGGGTTGAACCTGCGGATCGCAGGCTTCGCCAGCTCCCACAAGGGCACAGACACACCGAGGATATTTGTGGGAGCTGGCGAAGCCAGCGATGGGCTGCACAGCAGCCCCGGGCAATCACCCAAAATCAATAGGACTCAGTACCTGTTGTACTCCGACCTCGCAGCCGAAAGCATAAGTCCTGACGGGATACCGTCCTCATCGCGATTCATCACATCCGACTCTTCACGCTTTGCTCTTTTCACCAGCGGTAGCCAATCAGGCAACTGTCCGACACTACCGACAGGTTTGAACCGGGCGTGATCGAAGGCATATAACCCGGTCTCGTCAAAAGCAAATTTTACATTCAAATCATTACGTTGTGCGCTTGAGCGAATGTCATTGCCGAGGTTGTCCAGCAGCAACGGATCGGTTTCTGCGTTCTGCCAGTAACCGAGTACCATATGCGCTTGCTGCGTCGACGTCTGGGTTGCATAAACAACACGCAGGTTGCGTTCAGGAACGCCCAGCAAGCGCAAGGTGAAGTATTTCGCCAGGGCAAAATCCTCACAATCACCCCGCCCCTTTTCCAGGGTTTCCATGGGTGATGCCCAGTAGTCGGCTTGCTGCCATACATCGATGTCTTCGCCGTAACGAATCGTACGGTTGAAAAACTCGTTCACCCGCTGAAGTTTCTCGCGGTCAGAGAGTTCGGTCGAGTCGGCAATCAAGGCACGCCAGTCGCTCACGCGCTGAGCGCCTTCCTGGGAGGGCTGAATGTCGGCTGAAAGTGGCTTGGCGACGGCGCTTCCCCACAACATCCCCCAACCGAGCAACAAAACAGATACGTGTTTCAGTTGTCGTCCAAACGTTTTGGAATTAAGGATATTCAGTTTTATCAAGCAGTACCTCACTTAATAATAAATGGTTCCTACAAGGGGGACGCCTAAGACGGTTCGCACCTTAAGGTATGGCATACCAACACGCAAGGTACGTCCGTCGGACATTCGGGATAGGCCCCATCAGTCCGATGAGCTGTAACAAAACCTGCCCCTCCCGCATCTATAAAAAGCACACCTCAAGCCCCGCGTTCTGAGGAAACCACCATGAAACTGATAATGAAGATGTCAGTCGTGGTTGCAGCTGCGGCAGCAATGATGGCCATGACTGCGACACAGGCTGAAGACGGCAGTAATCGAGTACTCGACTATCACCAGCAAAATGCAGTGGCAAGGAGTCAAACCAGTCAGGATTCCAGCGAGCAATATGTACAAATGATCAAGGAACAGCCTACTGCCTCCGGCGTCAACACGATGCAAGAAGCGCTGCCACCCACCCAGAAATCAGACCCCCGGTTGACCTCTCCGATCATCAGAGACAGGGAAGAGTACCGGAGCGCCCATTGACCCCCGATGCAGACCGCCAGCATGCCCAGCCTATCGCACAGGGATGTGCCCTAGGATGCTCTCGAGAATCGCCTGACTGTCGACCCGGTGTTCCTGAACATGCAGCCGTTGCAGCACACGGGAGGTGAGTTCCAGCTGGCTGATATACCGGCTACAGTTCATGCATTGTCGCAAATGAATAAACACCCCATGACGATCGGTTAGATCCAAGGTCCCGTCAATGAACTCAGAAGCCAATTCTGAAATATCGCGACAATTCAGCATTTCCCGTCCTCTTGAAAATGACTGAGCATGAGTTGCATACGTTGCCGGGCGCGGTGCAACAGCACACGGACATTTCCCTCGGTCAGTCCCAGGGCATCGGCGATCTCCTTGTATTCAAGCCCTGCAAGTTCACGCATGATGACCACACTTCTCTGGGCACTGGGAAGTTCATAGAGGTGTTTACGTATGCAAGCGTGCAGTTCAACTTCCGCCAGTAGTTCCTCCGGGCTCTCATGGTGCCATTGCCTGGGAGGTGACGCCCAGGCACCCTCGTCATCAAAGCGCGAAAGGATCGGCGAACGGTGATCGCCATCCCATACGTCCAATGACCGCTCGCGACCTTGCTTACGTCTTATCGAAAGCGCTTCATTAATAGCAATTCTTGCCAACCAGGTCCGAAACTTTGAACGTCCCTCGAATGTTCCCACAGCAGCGACAGCTTTCAGCCAGGTCTCTTGGGCAACATCATTTGCAGCATCTGGTCCCACCAGGGGAATTGCAATAGTAATAAGGAACGCGTGATGAATCTTGATCAAACTCTCCAGTGCATGAGCATCACCATTGCGTAGCCGTTCGAGTAACGCTTGCTCATTGTCCATGACCCGGTCTCCCGACCTGCTCCGGCAGCAAGTACCAATACGGCTTCAGGCACTTATATAATAGAACCCTCATGCACTTGACACTTTGACACTTCACCCAATGAATACTTAACTACCACCAGGCCATACAAGAACGCCGGACGAACCAAAGGCCACGTCAAGGTTACTACCAAAAAATCAAAAAACAGACAACCCTCCGCGGCAAGCGGAATTGATAACATAACATTCCGGACCGACCTACTGTAACGCCTGTTTTACACTCACCGCCAACACACTCTGACTGGATCCACTTCATACACCCTAATTGGATCCTAGAACACATCGCGCGTTACGCAAGGACCGTTCGTATACTTGAAGTGCAGATCAAATGATTATCATTATATATTTAATTCAACCACTAATAACCAGAGTTAATATAAATCCAACCACTTAAACTTACGGACAAACATTAGTTTATTTCCTGATATGCACCCGCCAAAAAAGCACAGGGTCATCAGGACAAGATCGGTCCCCGGCATTACGCTATTCTGATCAGCGAGCACGACGTCGAGCCGGTGCAGGCGCGCAGGCCATTCGCCGGGCATGTTCAACCACCCTGACCGCATGGAGCGCAACACAATGCCGAGCCTGGACTTTCTGATCACCGCCCTGATCGTCGTGCTGATACCCGGCAGTGGCGTGATCCTGACCATTTCCACCGCCCTGGTGGCCGGCAAGCGTGCCTGTCTGTACACGGCGCTGGGTTGCACGGCGGGGATCGTTCCCCACCTGCTGGCCTCGATCCTCGGCCTGTCGGCGATCCTGCACACCAGTGCCCTGGCCTTCCAGGGCCTGAAGTTCGCCGGTGTCGCCTACCTGCTGTACCTGGCCTATGCCACCTGGCGCGACCGCTCGGCGTTCGCGGTGGACGACAGCACGCGGGTCGGCAGTGCCGGCAGCCTGATCCTGCGCGCCTGCCTGTTGAACATCCTCAACCCCAAGCTGACTCTGTTCTTCCTGGCCTTCCTGCCCCAGTTCATCAATGCCCAGGGCGGCTCGGTGACCGCACAGATGCTCAGCCTGAGCGCGGTGTTCATGCTCATGACCTTCGTGGTGTTCGTGTTGTACGGCCTGCTGGCCAACCTGTTCCGCCGCGCGGTGATCGACTCGCCGCGGGTACAGGACTGGTTGCGCCGCAGTTTTGCTGCATCTTTCGCCGGCCTGGGCCTGAACCTGGCGTTCGCCCAGCGCTGAGGAGCGCGTGCGATGAAAGGCTGTGAGGTACTGATCGTTGGCGCCGGCCCCACCGGGCTGGTACTGGCCTTGTGGCTGAGCAAACTGGGCGTCAGGGTTCGCATCATCGACCGCACCGCCGGCCCCGGCACCACCTCCCGGGCCCTGGCCGTACAGGCAAGGACCCTGGAGCTGTACCGCCAACTCGACCTGACCGCGGCGGTCATCGAGCGCGGCCACCAGGTGCCTGCCGCCAACCTCTGGGTCAAGGGAGAAGCGGCGGCGCGCCTGCCCTTCAGCGCCATCGGTGCCGACCTTACGCCCTACCCCTTCCTGCACATCTACCCCCAGGATGAACACGAGCAACTGCTGATCGATCGCCTGCAAAGCTTCGGTGTCGAGGTGGAACGGCAGACCGAGCTGCTGGGTTTCAACCAGGATGAACAAGGCATCAGTGCCCAGTTGCGCCATGCCGGTGGCCTGGAAGAGCGTTGCGATGCCGCCTACATCGCCGGTTGCGATGGCGCCCGCTCGACCGTGCGCAAGGCGCTGGATATCGGTTTTCCTGGCGGGACCTACCAGCAGGTGTTCTATGTCGCCGATGTCCAGGCCTCGGGGCCGGCGCTCAACGGCGAACTGCATGTGGACCTGGACGAGGCGGACTTTCTGGCCGTCTTCCCCCTGGCCGGCAGTGGCCGGGCCCGGCTGATCGGCACGGTGCGCGACGAACGCGCCGAACACCCCGACCAGTTGCGTTTCGAGGATGTCAGCCAGCGCGCCATGAGTCACCTCAAGGTGCAGGTGGAACAGGTCAACTGGTTTTCCACCTACCGCGTGCATCACCGGGTTGCCGAGCAGTTCGGCCGTCAGCGCGCCTTCCTGCTCGGCGACGCCGCCCATGTACACAGCCCGGCCGGTGGCCAGGGCATGAACACCGGCATCGGCGATGCCATCAACCTGGCCTGGAAACTCGCCAGCGTACTGCGCGGCCAAGCCCGTGACAGCCTGCTGCAGACCTATGGCATCGAGCGCAGCGCCTTTGCCCGGCGCCTGGTGGCGACCACCGACCAGGTATTCAACTTCATCACCGCCGACGGCCGCCTGGCCACCCTGCTGCGCACCCGCCTGGCGCCGCTGCTGATCCCGCGGGTGGCGGCGTTTCGTTCAGCCCGCGAGTTTCTCTTTCGTACGGTTTCGCAGATCACCCTCAACTACCGCGACATGCCCTTGAGCGTCGGCAGTGCGGGCCAGGTGCAAGGCGGCGATCGCCTGCCCTGGGTGGCCGAGGGCGGACGTGACAACTTCAGTGGTCTGAACCGGATGTGCTGGCAGGTGCAGGTCTACGGCGCGGTCAGTGCGGACCTGGTGAAGTGGTGTGGCGAGCGCGCCATCCCCGTGGACGTCTTCACCTGGAGCGACGCCCACGAAGCAGCCGGGCTGATGCGCGATGCGGTGTACCTGCTGCGCCCGGACAGCTACATCGCCCTGGCCTGGAGCAATGCCGGTGCGCAGGTGCTGCAACACTACTTCGACGAACGCGAGCTGCGCAGCCTGTAGGCGCGGCAGCGGGGCGGTGTAGCCGCTGCCGAGGAACGAGGCTGCGATCGGCTGCGCAGCAGTCGCAACCAGGGTGATGCGCAGGGTCAGGTTTTGCGGCCGCTGCGCGCCCGATCGCAGCCTGGCGGCAGCGGCTACAGCGGGTCATTGTCGATATTGGTGTAGCCGCTGCCGAGGAACGAGGCTGCGATCGGCTGCGCAGCAGCCGTAAACGGGGTGATGCGTGGGGTCAGGTTCTGCGGCCGCTACGCGCCCGATAGCAGCCTGGCGGCTTACGGCCGATCGGCAACAGGCAGCCGGGCAAAGCGGTACGTCGTCACCCCGCACAACACCAGCCCCACCAGCGCCAGCGAACCCCCGACCAGGCCGATGTCCTCCAGCCCCGCATGGGTACTCACCAGGCTGCCGATCAACGCCCCGGCACCGATCCCGATGTTATAGATCCCGGAAAACATCGCCATGGCCACATCGGTGGCATCCGAGGCCAGGATCAGCACCCTGGACTGCAACGCCAGGCTGAAGCACATGATCGCAATACCCCAGAACACGCTCAAGGTACCCAACAGGCGGAAGTCGCCCGACAACGGCAACAACAGCAGCAAACACGCCGCCAACATCGCAATGGCCGCAATCAGGAAGCCACTGGGGAAGCGCTCGCTGTAGCGGCTGAACAACACCGAACCGAACACGCCGGCGCCACCGAACAGCAACAGCAACACGGTGGTGCGCTCACCGCCAATCTGCGCGACGTTCAAGGCAAAAGGCTCGATGTAGCTGTAGGCGGTGAACTGTGCGGCGATTACCAGGGCCACCAGCACATACACGACCACCAACGCCGGACGCTTGAACAACACCGGCACGCTGCGCAGCGAGCCGGAGTTCTGGCTGGGCAGCAACGGCAGCGACTTGACCAGACAGATCAAGGTCGCCAGGGCTACCCCGGCAATCGCCAGGAAGGTCGTGCGCCAGCCCAGCGCCTCGCCCACCACCCGGCCCAGGGGAATGCCCATGACCATCGCCAAGGTAGTCCCGGTGGCCAGCAACCCGAGCGCCTTGGCTTGCTGCCCCGGCGGTGCCACCCGCACCGCCAGCGACGCGGTGATGGCCCAGAACACCGCATGGGCCAGGGCGATGCCGATACGGCTGAGCAACAGCATGCCGAAGCTTTGCGCCACGCCCGACAACAGGTGGCTCAGGATGAACAGCACAAAGACGATGATCAGCAGCCGGCGCCGCTCGATGTTGCGGGTGAGCAGCATCATCGGCAGCGAGGCCAGGGCCACCACCCAGGCATAGATGGTCAGCATCAGCCCGACCTGGGCGGTGGACATCTGGAAGCTGGCGCCGATGTCACTGAGCAGCGCCACCGGCACGAACTCGGTGGTGTTGAAGATGAAGGCCGCCAGGGCCAGGGCGATCACACTGAGCCAGCTGCCGGCTCGCGCTTGAACGGGGGTATTCATGGGTAGCGTGTTGCTCCGGATCGATTGCAGTCGCCGGGCGCAATCCGGCGCCCAGCCTGAAGCACCCACGCCCGTCGGGCCGGGTGGAAGCGTGTACGCTGAGGAGTTGGTTATAAGTATGCGGGGTAGCGCTTGCTGGCAAGGATAGTACGTCAGGGTCGGGCCTGTCACAACCACACCACGGCCACGGCAGTTTTGCCGGACACTGCTACACTGAAGGCGCTGAAGGGAGGAACCTGTCATGTCCGACAAAGAGATCACCACGCTGCTGACCCTGATCGACCACCGGCAAACCACGCTGGCCAGCGCCTGCAAGGAAATTGCCGACTGGATCGACCGCCAGGGTGACCTGCCAGCTGCCGGCAAGATCCGCGCCAGCCTCAAGGCCGTGGAAGCCGACGAAGCACTGGTCAAGAAGACCCTGACCTCGCTCAGGATCGACCGCCCCCTGCCGCGTTTCCGCTGATCGCACGCGGCAGGCATCGGCGCCCTTGCCAGGATCCCGGGTTCGAACCAGCCAGGCGCAATCGCTGCTGGTCGAATGTCCGCAGGATCCGGCGCGCCCATGAACATCCTCTACGATGAACGCCTCGACGGCCCCTTGCCGGCCGTCGACAAGCAAGCCCTGCTGCAGGCACTGCGCACGCAACTGCCGGACCTGGACATCCTCGTCAGCGAAGAAGACCTCAAGCCCTACGAATGCGACGGCCTGTCGGCCTACCGCACCACGCCCCTGCTGGTGGTGCTGCCCCGGTGTATCGAACAGGTCCAGGCCATCCTCACCCTCTGCCATCAACGTCAGGTGCCGGTGGTCACCCGCGGTGCTGGCACCGGCCTTTCCGGCGGCGCCTTGCCCCTGGCCCAGGGCGTGTTGCTGGTGATGGCGCGCTTCAACCGGATTCTGGAGATCGACCCGGTCGCACGCACCGCCCGGGTGCAGCCTGGGGTGCGCAACCTGGCCATCTCCCAGGCGGCAGCCCCTTATGGCTTGTACTACGCCCCCGATCCCTCTTCGCAGATCGCCTGCTCCATCGGCGGCAATGTCGCGGAAAACGCCGGTGGCGTGCACTGCCTCAAGTACGGTCTGACCGTGCACAACCTGCTGAAGGTGCAGATCCTTACCGTCGAGGGGCAGTGCCTGACCCTGGGCGCCGACAGCCTCGACGCCCCGGGTTTCGACCTGCTGGCGCTGTTCACCGGTTCCGAAGGCATGCTCGGGGTGATCACCGAAGTCACGGTCAGGTTGCTGCCGCGCCCGCCGCTGGCCAAGGTGCTGCTGGCCAGTTTCGATGCGGTGGAACAGGCCGGCGCTGCCGTGGCCGCGATCATCAGGGCCGGGATCATCCCCGCCGGCCTTGAAATGATGGACAACCTGGCCATCCGCGCCGCCGAAGACTTCATCCATGCCGGCTACCCGGTCGACGCCCAGGCGATACTGCTGTGCGAACTCGATGGCGTCGAGGCCGATGTCCACGACGACTGCGAACGGGTCCGCGAGGTGCTGCAACAGGCCGGCGCCAGCGACGTGCGCCAGGCCCGGGACGAAGCCGAACGGGTCAGGTTCTGGGCCGGTCGCAAGAATGCCTTTCCCGCCGTCGGGCGCATCTCGGCGGACTACTACTGCATGGATGGCACCATTCCCCGCCGTGAGCTGCCCCTTGTGCTGCGCGCCATCGCCGAGCTGTCGCGCAAATACCGGTTACGGGTCGCCAACGTCTTCCATGCCGGCGACGGCAACATGCACCCGCTGATCCTCTTCGATGCCAACCAACCCGGTGAACTGGAACGTGCCGAGGCCTTCGGCGGTGAAATCCTCGAGCTGTGCGTGCAGGTCGGCGGCAGCATCACCGGCGAGCACGGGGTCGGGCGGGAGAAGATCAATCAGATGTGCGCCCAGTTCAACAGCGACGAGCTGACCCTGTTCCACGCGGTCAAGGCCGCCTTCGATCCTCTGGGCCTGCTCAACCCCGGCAAGAACATCCCGACCTTGCACCGCTGCGCCGAATTCGGCGCCATGCACGTGCACGCCGGCCAGTTGCCCTTTCCCGACCTGGAGCGTTTCTGATGGTGTACGCAGACCAGGATGCCAGCGCCGACCTGCTGGAACAGGTCAACCAGGCGTGCGCCCGGGGCACCGCGCTGCAGATTCGCGGCGGCGCCAGCAAGGCCTGGCTGGGTCGCCCGCAACAGGGGGAAGTCCTCGACACCCGTAGCCACTGCGGCATCGTCAACCATGATCCCTCGGAACTGGTGATCACCGCCCGTGCTGGCACCCCCCTGCGCGATATCATCGTTGCCCTGGACGACGCCGGGCAGATGCTGCCGTGCGAGCCGCCGCACGGCGACGATGGCGCAACCCTCGGCGGCCTGGTCGCAGCCGGCTTGTCCGGGCCGCGACGGCCCTGGGCCGGCTCGGTGCGCGACTTCGTCCTCGGCACCCGGGTGATCACAGGCCTTGGCAAGCACCTGCGTTTTGGCGGCGAGGTGATGAAAAACGTTGCTGGCTACGACCTGTCGCGACTGATGGTCGGCAGCTTCGGGTGCCTTGGGCTGATCAGCGAGGTATCGCTCAAGGTGCTGCCCAAGCCACGCTGTCAGGCCCATGTCGCCCTGGCGCTGGACAGCGGCCAGGCCTTGCAGCAACTGGCGTACTGGCGCCAGCAGGCGCTGCCGATCAGTGCCGCCTGTCACGACGGTGAACAACTGCGCCTGCGTCTTGAAGGCGGTGAAGGTTCGGTACTGGCCTTTCGCGACCGCCTGGGCGGCGAGGATTTCGCCGCCGGCTGGTGGCAGGACCTTAACCATCGGCGCCTGGCGTTCTTCCACGACCGGCGTCCACTCTGGCGCCTGTCCGTACCCGACAACAGCCCCCTGCTCGACCTGCCCGGCGCGCAACTGCTGGACTGGGCAGGTGCGCAGCGCTGGCTCAAATCCGATGCCAGCCCCGAGCAGATCCGCACCAGCGCCAGCCGTCTCGGCGGACATGCCACCTGCTACAGCCCGGGTTGCACCGACAGCCCCTTCCAGCCGTTGCCGCCGCTGCTGCTGCGCTACCACCAGCAACTCAAACAGCGCCTCGACCCGCAAGGGATCTTCAACCCCGGCCGGATGTACGCGGAGTTCTGAGCCATGCAAACCCTCCTCAGCGATGCCGCCAAACACCTGCCCCGCGCCGAGGAAGCCGAACGTATCCTGCGCACCTGTGTGCACTGCGGGTTCTGCAACGCCACCTGCCCGACCTACCAGTTGCTCGGCGACGAACTGGACGGCCCGCGCGGACGCATCTATCTGATCAAGCAGGTGCTCGAAGGCCATCCCCCCACGGCCAGCACCCAACTGCACCTGGACCGCTGCCTGTCCTGTCGCAACTGCGAAACCACCTGCCCGTCCGGCGTCGACTACCACAACCTGCTGGACATCGGCCGCGCCGTGGTCGACCAGGCCGTACCCCGCCCGCCCCTGCAACGGGCCCTGCGCAGAGGCCTGCGCCAGCTCGCGGCGCAGCCGGCGGCCTTCAGCCGGCTGGTCTGGCTGGGCCGTACGGTCGAGCCGCTGCTGCCTGCCCCGCTCAAGGCCGAACTGCCCCACTCGACCAGGACCGCCGGGCCACGCCCGCCGCTGCGTCATGCGCGGCGGGTGCTGATGCTCGAAGGCTGCGTGCAACCGGGACTGTCGCCCAACACCAATGCCGCGGCTGCCCGGGTCCTCGATCGCCTGGGCATCAGCGTTACCCCGGCTGCCGAGGCCGGTTGCTGTGGCGCGGTCGACTATCACCTTGATGCCCAGCAGGCCGGGCTCAGGCGTGCCCGCCACAACATCGACGCCTGGTGGCCGGCCATCGAGGCCGGGGCCGAAGCGATCGTCATCACCGCCAGCGGCTGCGGGGCCTTTATCCAGGATTACGGCAAACTGTTGCAGCACGATCCGGCCTACGGCCCCAGGGCCCGGCGTGTCAGCGAACTGGCCAGGGACCTGGTGCAAGTGATTGCCGCCGCGCCCCTGGAACAACTGAGCTGTCATAGCGACCAACTGCTGGCCGTGCACTGCCCCTGCACCCTGCAACACGCCCTCAAGCTTGGCGGTGCAGTCGAGTCGGTGCTCAGGCGCCTGGGCTTCTCCCTCAGCGCCGTGCCCGACGGTCACCTGTGCTGCGGATCGGCCGGCACGTACTCCCTGACCCAGCCGGCGCTGGCCCGGCAGTTGCGTGACAATCGCCTCGATGCCCTGGAAAGCGGCCATCCCGACCTGATCGTCACCGCCAACATCGGCTGCCAGGTCCATCTCGATGGCGCCGGGCGAACGCCGGTCAGGCATTGGATCGAAGTGGTCGACGACGCATTCGCGCACTCGCCAACCCTGGCATAAGCTCAATCTGGATCCGCAGGTATATACCCCCTGTACCCACATCTACGAGGACTCGTCATGCGTAACCTTCTGCTTGTCGCCCTGCTGGTTGCCAGCCCCCTGGCACTGGCCAAGACCGAATGCACCAAGGCCGACAAGGCCACGTGGCAAGACCAGAACGCCTTCCAGGAAGACCTGAAAAAACAGGGCTACGACATCAAGAAGTTCAAGATAACCGATGGCAACTGCTACGAGATCTATGGCTGGGACAAGGACAAGCGCAAGGTCGAGATCTACTTCGACCCGGTCACCGGCAAGAAGGTGAAAGAAGAAGTGGAAGACAAAGGGGGAGCCTACTGAGTTGAGCGGCGACACCCTGCGTCTCTGGGACCCGCTGGTGCGGTTCTGCCATTGGTCGCTGGTGGTGGCCTTTGTCGGCGGCTATTTCCTCACCGAGGAAGGTGACGGCTGGCACCGCTGGCTGGGCTACTACGCGGTCGCCATCGTCCTGGTGCGCGTCCTCTGGGGTTTTATCGGCACGCCGGCGGCGCGCTGGGCAGACTTCTGGCCGACGCCGGCGCGGCTGAAACAGCACGTGCGGGCACTGGTCAAGGGCGAAAGCTACCACCGCCTGGGCCACTCCCCCATCGGTGCGCTGGTGATGGTGTTGATGCTGCTGTTGATGTTCGGCCTGGGCCTGACGGGATTTCTGCTGGAGGAAGTGGACTACTTCTGGGGCGAAGACCTGCCGCGCGATATCCACGAGTACATGGCCAACACCTTGTTGGCGCTGGTAGGCGTGCATATCGGCGCAGCGGTCATCGAGAGCCTGCGCCTGAAGGAGAACCTGCCGATGTCGATGATCACCGGCAGGCGCCGCAAGCGCTAGGCCGTTGCGCCTGTAGCCGCTGCCGAGGAACGAGGCTGCGATCGACTGCGCAGCAGTCGCAATCCGGTCACCTCGTAGTACCTGATGCACGGAGGTGGCCAGGTTTGCGGCCGTTTCACGGCCGATCGCAGCCTGGCGGCAGCGGCTACACAACAGACCGATCAGAAGCGGAAGTTGGTGCTCAGTTCCAGGGTACGTGGCGCGCCCGGGGTGATCAGGTCGACCGAACCGTGGGCCGAGGCGTAGTAGTCGCGATCGAAGACGTTACGCAGGCGCAGTGCCGCATCCCACTTCGGCTGGTTGTACAGCAGCGCCGCATCCACGGTGGTGTAGGACGGCATCACCACCACGTTGTCCAGGGCGGTGTAACGCTCATCCACGTAGTTGGCGCCCATGCCCACCCGCCAGGTTTCGGTCAGGGAGCGAACCAGCCACAGGTTGGCGCTGGTGCGCGGGGTCAGGGTCGGCGTCTGGCCTTCGTTCGCTACACCGTTGGTGAAGCTGTTGGACTTGGTGATTTCCGCATCCAGGAAGGCGAAGCCACCGTACACCTGCCATTTGTCCGTCAACTGGCCACTGACCGTCGCCTCGAAACCGTCTGTGCGCTGCTCGCCCGCCAACACCAGGTTGGCCGGGTTGGCCGGGTCGGTGGTCTTCATGTTGGTGCGCTCCAGGCGGAACAACGCCGCGGTCACCGACAGGCGATTGTCGAGCAGGTCCCACTTGGCGCCGACTTCATAGTTGGTGGTTTCTTCCGGCTCCAGCCCCTGGTTGCCGGTGCTCAGGGCGAACACTTCGGACGATGGCTGGTAGGAACGGCTCACCGACACGTAGTAGGACTGGACCTGGTCAGGCTGGAACACCAGGCCGACTCGCGGGCTCCAGGTGGTGTCGGTGCGCGACAGGTCCTTGCCGGTCAGATCGTCGGCATACTCCTGGTCGAACACGTCGTAGCGTACCCCCACCAGCGCCTTCCACATCGGCGCCAGTTCGATCAGGTCCTGCACGTAGAAGCCGGCGATGTCCTGGGTGGTGGTGCCTTTGGCGGTCTGGCGGTTGGCCTGGAAGGGCACATCGACCAGGGCGTCGCGGAACACCGGCACCTGGGCCACATTGTTCTGGCTGAACACTGACTGGTCCTTGACCTGACGACCCAGCTCGACGCCGTACAGCAGGTTGTGGTTCATCCCGGCCAGTTGCGCCTGGTGCTTGAGTTCGGTCTGGTTGAACCAGCCGTCTTCGGTACGCTGCACATTGCCCCGGTTCAGCTTGACCAGCAACTCGCCGTTGGGGGCGGTGACGAAACGCGTCGGGCTGGAGTCGGCCAGGGTGTTGTTGCGGTCCAGGTCGTAGTGGTAGTAGCGGCTGTTGTTGCTCAGGGTGAAATCATCATTGAGACGATAGTCAACGCCTGCGGTGAAGGAGAACACCTCACTACGGGCGTAGTCATCGTCCGGATCCCCAGCGCCGAAACGCTTGTCGCGGTCGACATCCACCGGGCGGTCACCCAGGGCCGGAATACCGAAATCGATCAGGCGCTTGTCGTACAGGTAGGTGGCGCCGACGGTCAGGTCCAGATCGTCGGACAGCTTGAAATAGGCAGTCGGGGAAATGGCCTTGCGGTCGATGTAGCCGTCGTCGCGGAAGGTGTCGCTGTCTTCCAGGGCGCCGGTGATACGGAACGCCTTGTCGCCCTGCTGCTCGTCGGCCCAGCCGGCATCGAACTGGGTGCGGCGCTTGCCTTCACTGTCGAAGGTCACGCCCACTTCATGCACCGGGGCAAAGTTGGGCTTCTTGCTGACGTTGTTGATCAGACCGCCGGAAGAGCCGCGCCCGTAGAGCACCGCCGCCGGCCCCTTGATCACCTCGACCCGTTCGACGTTGGACAGGTCGCGGTAGTACAGCGCGTCGTCGCGCATACCGTCGACATACATATCGCCAATGGCGCTGAAACCACGAATGGTGACCTGGTCGCGCTGGCCGTCACCGTTGGACAGACCGATACCCGGCACGTTCTTGAGCACGTCTTCCATGGACTGTGCGCCCTGGTCCTTGATAACGCTCTGCGGCACCACGTTGACCGTCTGCGGAATGTCGCGCAGCGGTGCATCGATCTTCAGCGCACTCTTGCTTTCGGTGGCTTTGTAGCTTTGTTCTTCGTAGCTGCTGTTGACCGCGGTTGCCGGGATGGCCAGGGTTTCGGCCTGCAGTACCGGAGCGACCAGCACGCTGAGTACAGAAAGAGAGGCCGGGTGAATGCGCGAAAGTGCCACCGTTCGTTCCTTTTTGTAAAGATTGTAAAGAAGAACGTAAATGGTAACGATTTGTAAATGCGAAGTGAATACTATTACTGCAAAGTATTTTTACATTTTGCGCAAAAAAGCCAGGCTGCGGTCCTTGACTGCAGCCTGGCTTTTTGGGTGTGTTAGCGTGTTGGGGAGAGTTTGATCAGGGCGAGGCCGATTGCAAGCCAGATCGCGCCAATGATTACCAGCACAGCAGAAGCCACCATACGGCACCTGAGAGATCTCGGGAAATCACGTACCTCTTCAGCATCAATCAGCCCTCTCTTAATACCAAATGGCGGATAGAGCATCGCGGCGCAGATAGTATTGACCAAGTAATAGCGCGACTTCAGGCGTTCCGTTCCCCAAAAGAGTATCTGCTGATTAAGCCAGTTGCTTTTGGGGAGGCTTGAAAGCATGAGGTCAAAATCGCGGCTGCAGGCGATGTAAATGCTCATTGCCACGCCTGATAGACCGATCACGAAGGGGGCTAGACCGAAGGCAATCGCAACACTCGGTGGCCAAGTGTTGATATCAATCATTTCGTGCCTCGTAGAGGATATCCCCTAACCACTCTCCAAATGATCCACCGCCGATGCCTCCTGCAATCGACCCGCCTCCAACCAAAACAATCCCGCACACGGCCCCACCAACTCCCCCTGTAGCCACTGTAACGGCCCCACAGGATAGGTAGGCTACAAAGCTTCCGATACCGGCACCCACCGCCCCACCACCTAACCCGCCAGAAAAACTCCCCGCCTCAGTAAACCGAATCTTCTTGCATTCCTCTGTCTCGCCGGCACGGCACACCTCCTGCACCTTGAGCATCGATGCACCGCCACCGAGCGCTACCCCGACGTAGCCCCCGTACTTGAGATATTTCGCTGTCTTCGCCACCTGGTCCAGGTGCGTGGCATAACCGGGAATCTGCCCGGGCGCACCGGCTCGACTCCAGTGATGCACCAGACTCTTGGTCGAAATACCCAGGTCACGACGCAACACCTCGTAACTGCCAAGGTTCAGCACTTTATTGAGGAAGGAACCTCTCAACTGCCCATGCAGTTGCCGGAGCAACTGCTGGCGTTCGGCGAAGAACTCCGGACTTTTCAAATGGCCATGGGTGATGAACGAGCGTTGATGCAGCTGCTCCACTGCATGCAAGGTGCCTTTGGCCTGGTGCAGCCCTTGCTTGAGCATCGCCTGGCCAACGCCCATCGACTCGCTCGCTCCGCTGAGCAATCCGGCGATCTCGCCTTGGTAACGGGCCATGAAGTTGGCTTCTTCCTCGGTGAGCGACGCCAGCACCTCGCGGACCTGGGCGGCGGCGGCCATCAGGTCGGCTTCCTCCCGGGTGCAGGCCGTACCGTTATTCGGGTCGCCAATAACGAACAGCTCACCGGCCTTGTAGCCCTGGGCAAAGGTCGGATTGAGCCGGTGCAGCCGGGCCGACAGGTAACGGGTTTCGCCGCCGAGCTGGGCCAGTACCTGCTGGCCGGACATGCTGCGCGGCACCACATAGAAGCCAGGCTCCAGCGTGCCCGCTGCGGCGGACATGACCGGCATGGGCCGAGTCGTGGAAGAGACGCCGGACGCAGGCGCCGACGCAGGTGATTTGAACGTCTGAGGCGTCGGCTCGGAAACGCTGCTGGTGGTTCGTGCAGCGCTAGCCCCACCGCCTACGGGCGCTATCAACCGGTTGCGACCAGGTGGACAACCGCAACTGACCTGCGCACCGTCAACGGCAATCGGTACCCCGTCAATGCGCCAGGCCGCGAAGCCTTCGACAATTTTCCCGGCCTGACCGCACTGCGGACAAGGCGTGGTGGCGTCGCCCAACCGCAAGTGGCCGACCCCGTTCTGGGTGTGCGCGCTCTGACTGCTGAGGCAGGTAGCGCCGGTGGTGGTCTGGTCGCCATGCAGCCCGGCGCCGCGGCCATTCATGTTCATACGCAAGGCCATGCACTGATTCCCTGAGCAAATGAAGCCCGGAACCTAGCACGCCATTTACAGGCAAAAACGCAGCAAAAGCCGAAGAGGAAACACCCTACAAGACTATCGGGTGTCGCCGTCAGATTCGGCAGAGCTTTGTAGGAAAACCCCTGGACTGCGAACAGGTTGGCATAACGTGACAGGCCAACCCCAGACGCAAAAAAGGCGAGCCTCTAGCTCGCCTTTTCGTACGCTGCACACAAGCCATCAATGCATATGTTCGTGACCACCGTGCATGGCTTCAGCGTTCAGGGCACGTACCGGTGCCTTGATTTCGATGTTCTGCTTCTGGCCCTTGGCATCCTCGATCACCAGGGTCAGTGGCACCTGCTCACCTTCCTTGATCTGCCCGTTCAGTTGCATGAGCATCACGTGGTAGCCGTTGGGGTCGAGGCTGACCGCCTTGCCGGCTGGCAGATCGACGCTGTGCACCTGCTTCATGCCCATGACGTCGTTGTCCATGGTCATCTGGTGCACCTGGACGATCTTCGCCACCGGCGACTGCACGTCCACCAGCTTGCTGTCGCTGCTGGCGGTCAGGGTCATGAAGGCCCCGGTGGATTGCTGGTGCGGCACGGTGGCGCGCACCCAGGCATCCTTGACCGTGGTTTCGGCCAGGGCCGAGAAGCTCAGGCCGATCAGGGCCAGGGCGGCCAGGCCGCGTTTGAACGAGTGGACTGGGTGACGCATCAACACACCTCCATGACCGTGAGCAGATCTTCGGTGCACTCTTTGGCGGTCAGTGAATGGGACAGTCCCAGGCGCAACTGGCCACGGGAGTCGAAGACGTAACTGGTCGAGGTGTGCGAAATCGTATAGGTATCGCCACTGGGGACCTTTTCAAAGAACACGCCAAATTCCTTGGCGGCAGCGGCAGTTTCCTCAAGGGTGCCGGAGAGCGCCACGAACGAAGGATCGAAGGCCTTGACGTAGGCATCGAGCACTTCGGGGGTGTCGCGTTCCGGATCCAGGCTGATGAACACCACCTGCAGGAAGCCGCCATCGCGGCCCATCAGCTTCTTGATCTGCGCCGCGCGCGCCAGGGTGGTCGGACACACGGCCGGGCACTGGGTGAAACCGAAGAACACCATCGGCATCGAGCCCCAGAAGCTCGACAAGGTCCGGGGATTGCCCTGGGTATCCTTGAGTTTGAACGAGCGACCGAGAATCTGGTTGCTCATGTCCTTGCCGTACTTGAAGTCGAGCGCACCACCGGAGCGGGGGTCGCAACCTGCCAGAACCCCGAGGCTCAGCAGGCTGATCCCGGCCATGACCTGGCGCCGGGTCAGTAAATCAGTCATGTAACCATCCTTTTGGGAGGGTGTTGCGCCTCGCACGCGAGGCCTGTCGTGAAAGCGCGACATTTTGTCATGGGCTTTTGCCAGGGTGCCAGCACCTATCGCCCCCGTACGTCTGCAGCCCTTGGTTTCCGGGGTGCGGCCCCTTGTCGCAGGATGTGACAAGAACCTGATTCAGACAGCCTGAAGCGGAATTTTCTGATTGCCAGGGACCACGGCGCAGAGAGGTTTCGCCTACCGCTATATATTTTTGTATATTGCGATATCCATGGCGAGGCGCGGTTGGCAAACATGCTGTATCTGGACACGGTAGACGTCGCGAACGAAGCACCCTGTGCAGCGCACAGGGTCACGGAGAAAAAGCCCAACGAACCCGGGCGGCGCAACCGCGCCCTGATCCTGCGTGTCGCCGCCCGGACCTTCGCCCGCAAGGGCTTCGCCGCCACCACCCTGAGCGAGGTGGCCGAGCTCAGCGGCGTGCCCAAGGCCAACGTCAACTACTACTTCCACTCCAAGCAGAACCTGTACCAGCAGGTGCTCGACAGCGTCACCCAGCGCTACCTGGATGCCTTCGCCCTGCTGCGTGCCGATCACGATCCGCTGGATGCTCTGGAGCGCCTGATCCGCGCCAAGCTGCGGATCATCCGCAGCCAGCCCTGGGCGGCGAAGGTCTTTGTCGCCGAAATGCTCCATGGCGCGCGGCAACTGCCCGCTGACCACACCGGGCGGCTGCAGGGAGAAATCCAGCGGGCCGTTGCCTGCCTGCAGGCATGGATCGATAGCGGCCAGTTGGCGGCAGTGGATGCCCGGTACCTGCTGGTGACGGTATGGGCGACCACCCAGGCCTATGCCAATTTCGGTGCGCGATTGACGGCGGATGCGTACAAGGACAAAGCCAGCGGGGCCGAACTGGACGAAGCGGTGGCCAGCGTCAGCCGGCTGGTGCTGCGCGGGGTGCTGGTGGGCACCCAGTAGCCGCAGCCGCCAGTTTGCGGCTACGGGGAATTGGCGTTCAATGGCCATCGCCGGCGCTGCCGGCTCCCACAAGGTTTCGGTGTAAACCGCCCCCTGTGTGGGAGCTGGCGAAGCCTGCGATCGACTGCGCAGCAGTCCGCAATGCCTCTACGAGCGCTTCGCAGCCTGGCGGCAGCGGCTACAAGTAGCAATCTCAGCAGCCCTATCGCAGACATTCACAAACCCACTACCGGGTATTTCAACATTTAATTTGTGCATGGCAGGACCTTGTCGATATGGTGTCAGTGCCTCCCCAAGCGGCGCCGGCCGGCGCTGCCAGGCACGGGGACACAACAACAAGTCGAGACTGTCCATGTCGAAATCCTCCTACTACGCCCCTCACGGTGGGCACCCGGCTCAAACCGAGCTGCTGACAGACCGTGCCATGTTCACCGAAGCCTATGCCGTGATCCCCAAGGGCGTGATGCGTGACATCGTCACCAGCCACCTGCCGTTCTGGGACAAAATGCGCATGTGGGTCATCGCCCGCCCGCTGACCGGCTTCTCGGAAACCTTCTCGCAATACATCGTCGAACTGGCGCCAGAAGGCGGCAGCGAGCGCCCTGAACTGGACAAGAACGCCGAAGCGGTACTGTTCGTCGTCGAAGGCGAAGTCGACATCACCCTGCAAGGCAAGCCCTACACCCTGAAAGAAGGCGGCTACGCCTTCATTCCGCCGGCTGCCGACTGGAGCCTGCGCAACAACAGCGGCAAGAACGTCACCTTCCACTGGATCCGCAAGCACTACCAGGTCGTCGAAGGCCTGGCCCTGCCGGAAGCCTTCGTCACCAACGAGAAGGACATCGAGCCGATCCCGATGCCGGGCACCGACGGCGCCTGGGTCACCACCCGCTTCGTCGACATGGCCGACATGCGCCACGACATGCACGTCAACATCGTGACCTTCCAGCCGGGCGGCGTGATTCCGTTCGCTGAAACCCACGTCATGGAACACGGCCTGTACGTCCTGGAAGGTAAAGCGGTGTACCGCCTGAACCAGGACTGGGTCGAGGTCGAGGCCGGTGACTTCATGTGGCTGCGCGCCTTCTGCCCGCAGGCTTGCTACTCCGGCGGCCCGGGTCCGTTCCGCTACCTGCTGTACAAGGATGTGAACCGCCACATGAACCTGGTCCTCAACCCTCAGCGTTAAGCCCAGGCTCGTTGCACAGAAAGCCCGCCGTCACTGGCGGGCTTTTTCGTTTTGTCGGCCCTGGCCTATGCTTGATTCGACCGCTCGCCCGCCCGTGCTGGAGCCTGCCTCGATGAAACCCGCAACCCGCTGCGCCGCCCTGCTGGCCTTGCTGCTGTGCAGCGCCGTGCAGGCCGATGACTGGCACCTGGCCAAGGACGAAGACGGCATCCAGGTGTACCTGGACCAGGCACCCGGCTCGAAGTACCAGCGCTTTCGCGGCGTGACGCAGATAAAGGCCAGCGTCAGCACCTTGAGCGACCTGCAGGAGAACCTGCGGGTCGCCTGCAAGTGGCTGTATGGTTGCGCCACCATGCGCTTGCTGGACGTCGAGGGCGACAGCACCTGGGTCTACCTGACCACCGACCTGCCCTGGCCGGCCAGCCCCCGCGACATGGTGATCCGGGTGCAGACCGAACGCACCGACGACGGCGGCCTGGTCCGTCGCCTCAGCGCCGTGGCCGGCAAGGTCAAGCGTGCGCCCGGGCTGATCCGCGTCAGCCAGCTCAAGGGGCTGTGGACCCTGGTCCCCAAGGGCGATCAGCTCACCGAGGTCACCTACCAGCTGCAGGCCGAGCCGGCCGGTGACATACCCTCGTGGCTGGCCAACCAGTTCGTCATCGATGCGCCGATGGTGTCGCTGCGTACCCTGCGGGCGGTGGCGGAGCGCCAGGGCGTGCGTGAGGAAGACGACGCCCCTGCCCCCTGACGCCCCGGCACCCGATCACACCTCATGGGCCTCCAGCAGCCCGGCCAGCACCCCGGCCAGTTCCTTGACCATAGGGTCCGCCGTCGGCCGATGGACAATGACGATCTCGTAACTGTCGATCACCGGCAGGCCATTCTCTTCGCCCAGCACCCGGTGATCACGGGTCGCCGCCCGCGGCGGCAGCAGGCTGATGCCCATGCCATCGGCCACCGCCGCCTGGATGCCGCTCAAGCTGGAGCTGGTGAAACTGATACGCCAGCGTCGCCCCATGCTTTCGATAGCGTTGATCATGTCGTCGCGGTACAGGCCCCGTGGTGGAAAAGTCACCAACGGGATCGGATCAAGCTCGATGGACGGGCTCTGGGCGCTGTCGATCCATTGCAGCTCTTCCGGCCAGCAGGCCACCCCTTCGCGACTGTTGCGCCGTTGTTTGAGCAGCACCAGGTCGAGTTCGCCGTTGTCGTAGCTCTGGCTCAGATCACGGCACAAGCCGCTGGTGACCTCCAGTTTGACCTGCTGGTACTTGCGATTGAAGGCCGACAAGGCGTTGGTGGTGCGCCCGCCGACAAAGTCCTCCGGCACGCCCAGGCGCACCGTGATGCCGACGGTGGCGCCGGCCAGGGCTTCGAGCATCTGGTCATTGAGGGCCAGCATGTGCCGGGCGTAACCGAGCAGGGTCTGGCCGGCATCGGTGGGCAGCACGTCACGGTTGCCCCGCACCAGCAGCCGGTGCCCGACCATCTCTTCGAGGCGCCGCACCTTCTGGCTGACCGTCGACTGGGTCGAATGCAGGCGTGCGGCGGCGGTGGTGAAACTGCCGCAGTCGGCCACCACCACGATAGCCCGCAGCAGGTCCAGGTCGAACAAGGATCTATTCGGTTTTACACTGATGTTCATGTGGATATTTAACTTCTAAATGAGGCAACCGATTTCTATCATGCACCCATCCACAGGACAACACACGGAGACCGTCGCATGCGCCTGGAACATCTCAATGTCTTTTTCGCCTGTCTGCTGGCCATGCTGACGTCGATCACGGCCAACGCCGAAGGCGGCGTACTGGAAAGCCAGTTGCGCGAGGCCGCCGAAAACGGCAATGCCGCCCGGGTGCGCAGCCTGCTCGACCAGGGCGCAAACCGCGAATCGCGTGACAGCTCGGGGCGTACCCCGCTGCTGCTGGCCACCCATCGCAACCAGGTCGAAGCAGCCCGGGTGCTGATCGAAGCCGGTGCCGACGTCAACGCCAAGGACAACATCGACGACAGCCCCTACCTTTATGCCGGTGCCCGCGGTTTCAACCAGATCCTGCGCCTGACCCTGGCCTTTGGCGCCGACCTCAAGAGCACCAACCGCTACGGCGGTACCGCGTTGATCCCGGCGGCCGAACGCGGTCATGTGGAAAACGTGCGGACCCTGATCGACGCTGGCGTCGATGTGAACCACCTGAACCGCCTGCACTGGACCGCACTGATGGAAGCCATCGTGCTCAGCGATGGCGGGCCACGGCATGTCGAGATCGTCGAGTTGCTGATCAAGGCCGGTGCCGATGTGAACATCGCCGACAAGGACGGCGTGACGCCACTGGCCCATGCCCGCCAGCGCAGCTACACGGCCATGGAGCATCTGCTGCTGGCAGCAGGTGCCCGCCCCTGAACGGTTTGGGTCACCCTCGCCGGGTCAGCTAGTCCTGGGCCGACGGGCGCTCCACCGCCACCGGGGGCGACGCCGGCTCGTCGCTGTTCACCGAACGGCGAAAGCCCTTGATCGATTCGCCCAGGTCAGCCCCCAGGGTTTTCAGGCGCTTGCTGCCGAACACCAGCACCACCACCAGCAGCAGAACGGCCCAGTGTTTCCAGTCAAATACTCCCATGCCTTGCCCTCCTTCGCTTACTCGATGGCTTCGAATGGCAGGCCCACGTAGTTCTCGGCAATGTTGACCAGGCCTGCATGGGAGTTGAAGAAGTACTCGCGATCTGCCTCCTGCATCTTGTGGTCCCAGGCGTCCTTGTGTTCGCCGAAGTCGTGCAGCAGGTTGGTCATGAACCAGCTGAAACGCTCGCCCTTCCACACCCGGCGCAGCGCCAGTTGCGAGTAGCGCTCGAGCAGGTCGGTGCGCCCTTCACGGTAGACCTTGACCAGGATCCGGTACAGGTAGCATACGTCCGAGGCCGCCAGGTTCAGGCCCTTGGCGCCGGTGGGCGGGACAATGTGGGCGGCGTCGCCGAGCAGGAACAGCTTGCCGTACTGCATCGGTTCGACCACATAACTGCGCAACGGAGCGATGCTCTTTTCCAGCGACGGCCCAGTCACCAGGTGCTCGGTGACGTCCTCGGGCAGCCGCGCCTTAAGCTCGTTCCAGAAGCGCTCGTCGGACCAGTCGTCGACGTGATCGGTCAGCGGCACCTGCAGGTAATAGCGGCTGCGGGTCAGCGACCGCTGACTGCAGAGCACGAAGCCACGCGCGTGGTGGGCGTAGATCAGTTCATGATTGACCGGTGGCGTGTCGGCCAGAAGGCCAAGCCAACCGAACGGATAGACGCGCTCGTAGTGGGTCAACACCGACTCGGGAATACTCTTGCGCGCCACGCCGTGGAAGCCATCGCAGCCGGCGATGTAGTCGCAGTCGATGCGATGCAACTGGCCGTCCTTCTCGTAGGTCACGTACGGCTGCTCACCTTTCATCTCGTGCGGCTGCACCTTGTCGGCCGAGTAGATGATCGGCGCGCCGCAGGCTTGGCGGGCCTGCATCAGGTCGCGGGTCACTTCCGTCTGGCCATAGACCATGACGGTCTTGCCGCCGGTCAGGGCCTTGAGGTCGACGTGAATACGCCGGCCACCCACCAGCAGCTCGACACCTTCGTGCACCAGGCCTTCGGCGTCCATGCGCTCGGCCACCCCGGCTTCGCGCAGCAGATCGACCGTGCCCTGCTCCAGCACCCCGGCGCGGATGCGGCCCAGCACGTAGTCCGGGGTCTGGCGTTCGAGGATCACGGTGTCGATGCCGGCGTTGTGCAGCAACTGGCCGAGCAACAAACCCGAAGGGCCTGCACCGATGATGGCTACCTGTGTCTTCATTGTTTTTGTCTCGCATGAGGTTCCGGCGCCGCCCTGGCCGCATCCGGAAATCTTGTTGTTGTGTGCCCTTGCATTTTTGCTGACAAAAACCGCTTAAAAAGGTGATATTCCTTATGGAAATTGCACTTTTTAATATTTCGTTCGATTATCGATCACTGCAGTGGAACCTTGAACATGACCCGCTCCAGCCTCCCTGGCGTTCCGGTATTCAAGCTGTACGGCGAAAACCAGGCCTGGCCGACCCCCGATCTGCTGCACTGCGAATCCATTCCCGCGCGCAGCAGCCTGCACCATTGGGAGATCAAGCCCCACCGCCATGCCGACCTGTTCCAGCTGTTGTATGTGCGCCGCGGCCAGGCGCGTATCGAGATCGAAGGCAAACGCAGCGATGTGCGCGAGGCGGCGATCCAGGTGATCCCGCCGATGACCGTGCACGGTTTTCAGTTTTCTGCCGACATCGACGGCTATGTGCTGACGCTCGGCGCGCCGTTGGTGACGCAACTGGAGGCGCAACTGGGCGCGCCGCTGACGGTCCTGGCGTCAGCCGGCTGCTACCCGCTGGGCCGTGACCGGCGCACCTTGCAGACCCTGATCCAGGTGCTGCACCGGGAATACGAAGGCAGCGCGCCGGCACGGGAGCTGTTGCTGCACTCACTGGTCACCAGCCTGATGGTCTGGATCAGCCGCCGCAGCCAGCAGATCACCCCGCCGGGCAACCGCGACGAGCGCAACCAGCAATTGCTCGCACGCTTCATCAAACTGGTGGAGCAGCACTACCGCGAGCACCTGCCCGTGGAGCAGTTTGCCCACCGCCTGGGGGTCTCCAGCGTGCACCTGAACAGCCTCTGCCGCGAACTGACCGGGCAGACGGCGCTGCAGGCCATTCACCAACGCCTGCTGCTCGAAGCCCGGCGCAACCTGATCTACACCAACATGAGCATCAGCCAGCTGTCCGACCGGCTGGGCTTTAGCGACCCGACCTATTTCTCGCGGTTCTTCCGCCGCCTCAGTGGGCAATCGCCCAATGCCTTCCGCCAGGCCGGCGCGGCCGGCGATCGCCCGTAACCTCCTTTCTGTAGCCGCTGCCGAGGCACGAGGCTGCGATCGACTGCGCAGCAGTCGCAACCCAGACACCTCGTTGAGCCAGAAGATACGAGGTCGTCAGGTTTTACGACCGCTTCGCGGTCGATCGCAGCCTGGCGGCAGCGGCTACTGGCGACTTTTGTGCAGGCAGTGGGAATTTCTTAACAATTAATCGCACCAGGTGGCGATCAAATCAGAAAAATAAACGTAACCGATTGATAAATAATCAATAAATAAACTGGCACGATCATTGAGAGGAGCCCCGTGGGCGTCACAGCCGACGCATCACTCATAAGAATAAGGTTGACCCTCTCATGTTCAAACGCACCTCCCAGCACCTCACGGCCGGCCTGTTGCTGGCTGCCTCTGCCTTGCCGGTTCACGCCACCGAAGGCGGGGTTTCTTCGTGGCCCATGGGCATTGAACTCTACGGCATGGGCATCCTGCCGCCACCTGGCACCTACGGCCAGTTGTTCGTCGGCAACTACCTGGCCGACAGCCTGCGCGACAACAGCGGCGCCAAGGCCGCCGGCATCGACCTGCGTGTCACCACCCTGGTGCCTCGTTTTGTCTGGGTCAGCGAACAGAAAGTCCTGGGCGGCGACCTGGGCGTGCATGCCCTGTTGCCCCTCAATGACATGCGCTTGAATGTCGACAACGGCCCCCATGACCACAAGCGCGGCATCGGCGATGCCCACCTGGGGCCGGTGATCGGCTTTCACCCAAGTGACAAGCTGCACATCGCCACCGGTGTCGACTTCGTCTTGCCCACTGCCAGCGAGTACGACAAGGACGACCTGATCAACCTCGGCAACCACTACTACACCGTGCAGGCGGTGCTGGCGATGACCTACCTGGACCCCGCCGGCCTGAACGCCGACGTTCGCCTGATGCATGACTACAACTTCGAGAACCGGGCCACCCATTACCAGTCCGGCCGCGAGTTGCACGCCGACTACACCCTGGGCTGGGGCCTGGGCAATGGTTGGGTGCTGGGCGTTGGCGGGCATGCCTACCAGCAGATCAGCGACGACAAATGCAGTGCCGACGACTGTGCAGCCGCCGCCCTGGTCGATGCCAACGACGGCAACCGCGGCCGCTCGTTCTCCATCGGCCCGGCCGTGCAGTACAGCAGTCGCCAGGGCTGGATGTTCAGCGCCAAATGGCAGGATGAGTCCGGGGTGCGCAACCGTGCCGAGGGCCAGACCTACTGGTTCAAGTTCACCACCGCGCTCTGACCCCCGCCCCCGGTCAGCTGCCCTTGAGCCGGTAGCTGACCTGGGCGCGGCTCATGCCGAGCATCTGCGCCGCGGCAGTGACGTTGCCGCCGGAACGCTCCAGGGCCAGTTGCACCAGGCGCCGCTCCAGTGCTTCCAGGGAGGTGCCGAGCACGCGCTCCTGGCCGGCGAAGAACGCCTCCAGGCTGGCCAGCTCCGGCGCCCCGCTGTCCACTGCCTGTGGCTCGTCCGCGGCCTGGGGTGACGCTGCCTGAGTCGTCTGCTTGCCCCTGGCCAGCCGCCCTTCGGCGGTCAGGCCGATAGCCCCCTCCATCAACGGCGCGCCGGCTTCGGCCAGGTGCACCACGTCCATCGCCTCGCCATCGCTGGCGGCGATCACCCCACGCTCCACCAGGTTCTGCAACTCGCGGATGTTGCCGGGAAAGCGGTAGGTCAGCAGCGCATTGACCAGCCGCGTGCTGAAGCCCGCCAGTTGCCGGCCATGACGCTGGCTGAAGGTGCGCAGGAAGTAGCTCATCAACAGGGGGATGTCTTCACGGCGCTCACGCAGGGGCGGCAAGTGAATGGGGAATACGTTCAGGCGATAGAACAGGTCTTCGCGAAAACGTCCGGCCTCCACTTCCCGGCGCAGGTCCAGGTTGGTAGCGGCGATCACCCGTACATCGACCTGGATCGGCGCGCTACCGCCGACCCGCTCGATCTCGCCCTCCTGCAGGGCGCGGAGGATCTTGCTCTGGGCATGCAGGCTGAGGGTGGCGATTTCATCGAGGAACAGGGTGCCGCCGTGGGCCCGCTCGAAACGACCGGGGCGCGAACGTTCGGCACCGGTATAGGCGCCGCGCTCGACCCCGAACAACTCGGCCTCCACCAGGTTCTCCGGCAGGGTCGCGCAGTTGAGCGCCACCAACGGCGTGTGCTGGCGCTTGCTGGCCTGGTGCAGGGTGCGGGCGAACAACTCCTTGCCAACGCCCGACTCGCCCGTCAGCAGCACCGTGGCCTGAGTCGGCGCCACCCGTTGCAGCAACTGGCTGGCGGCGACGAAGCTGGCCGAGATGCCGACCATCTGCTTGCCATCGGCCGGCACCTCGAGGTCGGCGACCCGTGGATCGCCTCCACTGTGATAGGCACTGCGGCTGAGGAAATCACCGGGATCCAGGTAGGCCAGGTCGACATCGATGTCTTCCCACTGCTCGGCCGGCTTGCCGACGATCCGGCAGGCGCCATGGCCCATGGCCCGGCACTGGTGTTCGCGAAACACCACCAGACGCCCAAGCAGCGACGAGGCATAGCCACTGGCATAGCCGATTTCCATCCAGCACGCCGGCTCCCCGCCCAGGCCGTAGGCGGCGATGTGTTCGTCGACTTCCAGGGAGTTGTGCCAGAGAAACTCGGAATAGAAATGCCCGATATTCGAATCGATCTCAAAGCGCACCACTTCGACATTGACCATGCCTTCGAGCATGTGCAGGCGCGGGCCGGCGCTGTAGAGGCTGGCGTGATCGCCCTCGGGCCACTGCTCGCTGACCTGCGCCGCATCGCGGGCGCCGGCCTGCCAGCCGATGCGGGTCAGCAGGCCGCGGGCCTTGTCCAGGCCCAGGGCCTCGATCAGTTCGCGGCGGATGGCACCGAAGGCCGAGCCTTGCAGCAACATCATGCGCTGGCCGCACAGCCAGATACTGCCGTCCTGCGGGGCGAAGGCCACCGACTGCGCCAGCTGCTCGGCTGACGGCAGGCCACTGCTGCCGAACTGATGGGCGCGGTCGACGATCAACCGCTTGTGGCGGCCCAGTACCTGCTTGAAGAAATCTTCGTCCACAGGACGGCCAGGTTTGCCAGCTGTTGTTGGAGTCATAGGCAATGAACGCAAGGCAGAAGGTAAGGCCTCCAGTATGCCGCCGACCCCGGCGGGGTCAATCGGCTGTCCGTCGCAAGCGGCGGCCAGGCGCACAAAGCGTCCGATAACCGCCCGGATTTTTACCGGTGCAGAGCTTTCTGCAAACGCTGACTTCTCTGCACAAATTTTCGCAGCCCGCGCCATCCGGCCCGGCCTGAAGTCATCCACACAAATAGATAACCTATTGTTTTATATAGATTTAATCCGAAAAACCAGGCATGGCACGATAGTTGTTATGGGCAGTTCATCGCAATGTCACAACAAGAGAGAAGCCGATGACACCTTCCCGCCCTGCCTACCAGAATCTCCATCTGCAACCCCTGGCCGGCCAGTGGCGCGCCGGCAGCGCCGAGCGCTCACTGACCGTGGTTGATCCCTTCACCGGGCAGCCCCTGCTACATATTCCCCTGGCCAACCGCGACGACCTCGACGCCGCCTATCGTACGGCCGCGCACGTGCAGGCCGGCTGGGCAGAACAGCCACCGGCCGCACGCGCCCGGGTGATGCTCGAAGCGGTGCGCATTTTCGATGAGCGTCGCGACGAGATCATCGACTGGATCATTCACGAGTCCGGCAGCACCCGGATCAAGGCGCAGATCGAATGGGGCGCGGCCCGTGCAATCATCCTCGAATCGGCCAGCCTGCCCTCGCGGGTGCACGGGCGCATCGTCGCCTCGAACATTCCCGGCAAGGAAAGTCGCGTGTACCGCAAGCCGATGGGGGTGATCGGGGTGATCAGCCCGTGGAACTTCCCCCTGCACCTGACCGCACGCTCCCTGGCGCCGGCACTGGCCCTGGGCAATACCGTGGTGGTCAAGCCGGCCAGCGACACTCCGGTCAGCGGCGGCCTGCTGCTGGCGCGCATCTTCGAAGAAGCCGGGTTGCCGGCCGGGGTGCTGAGCGTGGTGGTCGGCGCCGGCGCCCAGATCGGTGACGCCTTCGTCGAGCACCCGGTGCCCGCGTTCATCTCCTTCACCGGTTCCACCCAGGTGGGGCGCAACATCGGACGCATCGCCAGCGGCGGTACCCACCTCAAGCACCTGGCCCTGGAACTGGGCGGCAACAGCCCGTTCGTGGTCCTGGCCGACGCCGACCTCGAGCAAGCGGTTAACGCCGCGGTGGTCGGCAAGTTCCTGCACCAGGGGCAGATCTGCATGGCGGTCAACCGCATCATCGTCGAGCAACCGCTGCTCCAGGCCTTTACCGAGCGCTTCGTCGAGCGGGTCAAGGCCCTGCCCTGCGGCGACCCGAGCCTGCCCGGCACGGTGATCGGCCCGGTCATCAACGCCCGGCAACTGGCAGGCCTGCAGGACAAGATCGCCACTGCCCTGGCCGAAGGCGCGCAACTGCTGCTGGGCGGCCAGGCCCAGGGCAATGTGCTGCCGCCCCACGTGTTCGGCAATGTCAGCGCCGAGATGGACATCGCCCACGAGGAAATCTTCGGCCCGCTGGTGGGCATCCAGGCCGCGCGCGATGCCGAGCACGCTCTGGAACTGGCCAACCGCAGCGAATACGGCCTGTCCAGTGCGGTGTTCAGCGCGAGCCTGGAGCGTGGCGTGCAGTTCGCCCGGCGGCTGCACGCCGGCATGACCCATATCAACGACATCCCGGTCAACGACGAACCCAACGCCCCCTTTGGCGGCGAGAAGAACTCGGGCCTGGGCCGCTTCAACGGTGACTGGGCCATCGAGGAGTTCACCACCGACCACTGGATCACTGTGCAGCACCGGCCGCGCGCCTATCCGTTCTGACTGCTGTGCCCACAACCAATAACAATATGGAGTCTGCCATGTCCCTACTGCCCAACCGCCAGGCTGTGCGACGGACCGTCAACGCCTGCCTTGCCCTGCCCCTGCTCCTGCTTGCCGGCACAGCCGCCGCCGATGGCGACGGCGTGTGGAAAGGCGGCGAGAACGTCTATGCCAAAGTCTGCGGCCATTGCCACGAAGCCCAGGTCGGCCCAGCGCTCAAGGGCCGGCAACTGCCGCCGCCCTACATCAACGCCATCGTGCGCAACGGTTTTCGCGCCATGCCGGCCTTCCCCGCGTCGTTCATCGACGACAACGCCCTGCAGCAGGTGGCCGAGTACTTGTCGGCCAGCCCTGCGCCTGCGACCAAACCCTGAGGGCCCGGCCATGATCCAAGTCGAACGTCGTTCGCTGCTCAAGGGCATGGCCCTGGGCGGCCTGGCCGGTGTGGCCATGGGCAGCTCGGGCCTGAGCCTGGCCAATAGCGTGCTGGGCCGCACGGCGCCCGGACAGTTGCCGGTGCTGGCGCTGGTCAGCGCCGGTGCTGCGGGCTCGGCCTTTGTCCAGGGCCTTCAGGCGAGCCCCGCTGCCGCACAGGTGCAGGTGCTGCCGGCAAACCTTCAATTACAGGCGCTGCTCCAACTGCAACAGCGCCTGGCCAGCGGCCGGCCCCAGCGGTTGATCGGCCTGCTCGATGACGCCAGCGCCACGCTGCTGGTGGACCTGGCGCGCAGCGCCGGTGCCCACGTGCAGTGGCTGGGCCAGCACAGTGCCCATGCCCATCGCTCCGAGCATCGCCTGCTCAGCGCAGGGTCGGCACACGGCTGTGCCTTGCAACTGGGCCAGCAACTGCACCGCTGCGGCCAGGGTTTCAGCCTGCACGAGCAGCGCCTGCACAGCCCGGCGCCGACCTTGCAAGCCAGCACCGCCAGCCGCACCACGGGTGACGACCAATGGGCCGCCAGCCTCGGCTATGCCCTGGCCGTGCTCGGCAGCACCGACACCGGCCAGGCACCGCGGGTCGCCCGCCGCGCCCAGGCACCGACCGGCACCTACGTGTCGTTCTCGATCGAAGTCTGAAGGATTCCCCCATGAGCCAAGCAACCACCAACACCCTGCTGCCGCGCGGCGTCGATGCCGCCGGCTTCCAGCAAGCCATCGCGCAGTTCCGCGCCCTGCTGGGCGAAGAGAATGTCCTGGTCAAGGACGAACAACTGATCCCCTACAACAAGATCATGATGGCCGTGGACAATGCCGAACACGCACCCTCGGCCGCCGTCACCGCCACCACGGTGGAACAGGTGCAAGGGGTGGTGAAAATCTGCAACCAGTTCAAGATTCCGGTGTGGACCATCTCCACCGGCCGCAACTTCGGCTACGGTTCGGCCGCCCCCGGCCAGCGCGGCCAGGTGATCCTGGACCTCAAGAAAATGAACAGGATCCTCCACGTCGACCCCGAACTGTGCACCGCGCTGGTGGAGCCTGGGGTGACCTACCAGCAACTCTACGACTACCTGCAGGAACACAAGCTGCCGCTGATGCTGTCGTTCTCGGCCCCGTCGGCGATCGCAGGGCCGCTGGGCAACACCATGGACCGTGGCGTGGGCTACACCCCGTACGGCGAGCACTTCCTCATGCAATGCGGCATGGAAGTGGTGCTGGCCAATGGTGACGTCTACCGCACCGGCATGGGCGGGGTCAAAGGCGACAACGCCTGGCAGGTGTTCAAATGGGGCTACGGCCCGACCCTGGACGGCATGTTCACCCAGGCCAACTACGGCATCTGCACCAAGATGGGCTTCTGGCTGATGCCCAAGCCACCGGTGTTCAAACCCTTCGAGATCAAGTTCGAGCAGGAGTCGGACATCGCCGAGATCGTCGAATTCATCCGCCCGCTGCGCATCGCCCAGGTCATCCCCAACTCAGTGGTGATCGCCGGCGTACTGTGGGAAGCCTCCACCTGCAACACCCGCCGCAGCGACTACACCAGCGAGCCGGGGGCGACATCCGACGCCATTCTCAAGCAGATCCAGAAAGACAAGAACCTCGGAGCCTGGAACGTCTATGCCGCGCTCTACGGCACCCAGGAGCAGGTCGAGGTGAACTGGAAGATCGTCACCGGCGCCCTCAAGCAACTGGGCAAGGGCCGTATCGTCACCCAGGAAGAGGCCGGTGATACCCAGCCGTTCAAGTACCGTGCGCAGCTGATGTCCGGGGTGCCCAACCTGCAGGAGTTCGGCCTGTACAACTGGCGCGGCGGCGGTGGCTCGATGTGGTTCGCCCCGGTCAGCCAGGCCCGTGGCAGCGAGTGCGAAAAACAGCAGGCACTGGCCAAGAAGATCCTCAACAAGCACGGCCTGGACTACGTCGGAGAGTTCATCGTCGGCTGGCGCGACATGCACCACGTCATCGATGTGCTGTACGACCGCAGCAACCCCGAGGAAACCCGGCGCGCCAACGCCTGCTTCGCCGAACTGCTGGATGTGTTCGAGCAACAGGGCTATGCCGTGTACCGGGTCAACACCGCCTTCCAGGAGCGGGTGGCGCAGAGCTACGGCCCGGTCAAGCGCAAGGTCGAACATGCCATCAAACGCGCCCTGGACCCGAACAATATCCTGGCCCCGGGCAAATCCGGCATCGACTTGGCCAACCCGTTCTGACGTTCATTCTACTGCCCCCGCCAGGCCCGGCCTGGCGGACTGTTTTTGTCTACAGGAACCCACATGACCCGCACACCACTCTTCATCGCCAGCGCCCTGCTGCTGGCCGCCCCCCTGTGCCTTGCCCAGGGCGACGCCGCCCAGGGCCAGGCCCTGTTCAAGACCCAGTGCGGCTACTGCCACAGCACCGAGGCCGGCAAACACCTGATGGGCCCCAGCCTGCAGGGCGTGGCGGGCCGCGCCAGTGCCCAGGCCCCGGGATTCAACTATTCGCCCGCGTTCAAAGGAGCCGGGCTGAGCTGGAATGACGCCAACCTCGACGCCTGGCTGACCAGCCCCGCCGCCCTGGTGCCGGGCAATATGATGATGTTTGCGGGACAGGCCGATGCCCAGGCGCGCCAGCACCTGATCGCCTACCTCAAGCAGCTGAAGTAGCGCGGCCGGTTCAAGCAATGGGCAGGAAGCGACGATCTATAATCACAACTTCCTCAGCCCCGGACCTGCCCGATGGAACAACCGCCGACGCCCGTGACGCGCTCCCGCCTGTTTCTGCCCATGGCCTGCAGGCGCCCCAGGCGTACGGTTGTCCTGTGTTTTCTGGCGGCCTTCGCCATCACCCTGGTGCTTGCCGGGCGCCAGTACTGGCAACTGCACCAGCGCGAATTGGAAGACCGCCAGCACAACCTGCACCTGCAGGCGCTGGCTATCGAAACCGTGATCTCCAACGGCAAGAGCCAGTTGCAGTTTCTGCGCAGCATCGCCGAGCGGGTGTTGATCGAAGGGCAGAACCAGCCCTCGATGCGCCGCAACGATGCCATCGAGCTGGCCATGCTCAACCGCAGGCACCCGGTGTGGGGGCTGCCGGTGCCCAAATCCGATGCGCCGGTGCGGGCCATCGGCGATGAACAGGTGACGACCATCGAGGGCCTTGGTCGCGACCACCAGCAACTGGTGGAAGACCTGCACCTGTCACGGGCCATGAGCCAGCTGCTGCCGGCGCAGTTTCAGGCCGGGGTGGACCTGGCGCGCATCCTGTTCCTGACCACCTCGGGCATCGTCATCGCCTACCCGCCGGTGCCGGACGCACAACTGGGCCCGATCCTGCGCAAGCTCACCGGCTCGCCGCTGATGCACCTCAACCGCGCCAACAGCGAAGACCTCGACATCGATTTCTACCCCCTGCCCGGCACCGACTTCGGCCCCCTGCCGCACCTGTTGCTCAGCGCCCCGGTGTATCTCAATGCGGTGATGCGCGGCGCGCTGATCTACGACCTGCCGCAGACCCGCCTGCAGGAGTACCTCTACCAGACCACCGAAAGCGACGAGTTGCATGCCCTGATCGACAACCAGGGCACCCTGATCGCCTCCAGCACCCAGGGCTTCACCCCCCATGAAGGCAACTGGTTGAACACCTTGCCGGCGGCGCCCAGGCCGCTGTCGGTGCCGACCCTGTTCCAGCGCGAACACGGCATGGTCAAGCTCGAACAGGGCTACCTGCAGTACCGCGAACTGGAAGGCGCCGACCTGATGCTGGCCAACTACATCAGCGCCGCCGACCTGCGTGCTGCGGTCAACAGCCAGATCGACACCCTGTTCCTCGGGGTCTGGGCCCTGCTGGGGCTGTTGATGGCGCTGACCCTGTATGTCGTCGACCGCCTGTTCAAGGGCCAGTTGCACCAAAACCTGCAACTGCGGGAAATGGGCCTGGTCGACGGCCTCACCCAACTGGCCAATCGCCGCCGCCTGCAAGCGGACTTTGGCGGCCTGCTTCAGCGCCTGCAGGACGATCAGCCGGTGGCCCTGTGGCTGCTCGACATCGACCGGTTCAAACAGATCAATGACAACTGGGGCCACAGTGCCGGCGATGAAGTCCTCAAGCACATGGCCACCTTGTTGCGAGCCCTCGTGCGCCCCCAGGATTTGGTGGTGCGCTATGGCGGCGAAGAGTTCTGCGTACTGATGCCGGAAACCTCGATGGAAGACGCCACCCGCATCGCCGAACAGCTGCGTATCGCCACCGCCCAGTCCATCTGCGTGCCCGATGCCCATACCCTGCTGGCCAATGCGCCGTCACTGGAAATCCACCTGACCGTATCCATTGGCGTGGCGGAATTGCGCAGCGACGATTGCCAGGCGCTGGATGCCCTGGTCGCCACCGCCGACCGGCGCCTGTACAGCGCCAAGAAGACCGGCAGGAACCGGGTGATCAACCACGACTGAAGGTCGGGCCTGCATGTTTTTTGTCGCCAGCGGCTTGCTGGTCTGGCAAACCCGAGCCTTAAGCTCGGCCGGGTGTGCCATAACGACAATAACGGAGACACCATGCCCCTTTCCTTCCTGTTCCCACGGGCCCGCCTGGCGAGCCTGGTTGCCCTGGCCTGCCTGAGCCAGGCCGTTCACGCCGCAGCCCCGGCCGGCGCTGCAGGCGCCAGCGAGCAGACCCGAAGCAGCAATGCCGCCGTGCTCGACCAAAGACCGTTTGCCAATGACGCCGACTATGCCGCCGTCAGCCGCGGGCTGATCGCGCCCTTCAAGGGTCAGGTCGTGGATGCCAGCGGCAAGCCGATCTGGAACCTGGCCAGCTACGACTTCCTGAACCAGAAAGACAGCCCCGCCAGCGTCAACCCGAGCCTCTGGCGCCTGGCCCAGCTCAACACCCATGCCGGCCTGTTCGAGGTGGTGCCCGGGCTCTACCAGGTCCGCGGACTGGACCTGGCCAACATGACCATTATCGAAGGCGACGACGGGCTGATCATCATCGACCCGCTGACCAGCGCCGAAACCGCCCGCGCCGCCCTTGACCTGTACTATCAGAACCGGCCGCGCAAACCGGTGGTGGCGGTGATCTACAGCCACACCCACACCGACCACTTCGGCGGCGTGCGCGGGGTGATCGACGAGGCCGACGTCAAGGCCGGCAAGGTCAAGGTGCTGGCGCCGTCCGGGTTCATGGAACACGTGATGAGCGAGAACGTCTACGCCGGCAACGCCATGAGCCGCCGCGCCCAGTACCAGTTCGGCCTGTACCTGCCCCGGGGTGAACAGGGCCAGGTGGATGCCGCCATCGGCAAGGCCGTGGCCATCGGTGGCACCATTACCCTGATCGAGCCGACCGACCTGATCAGCCAACCGTTCGAAACCCGGCGCATCGCCGGCGTCGACATCGAGTTCCAGCTCACCCCCGGCACCGAAGCGCCCTCGGAGATGAACGTCTACCTTCCCGGCTTCAAGGCCCTGGGCATTGCCGAAAACGCCTCGCAGACCATGCACAACATCCTCACCCCGCGCGGCGCCCAGGTGCGCGACGCCAAGGCCTGGTCGCAGTACCTGGATGCCAGCCTGAACCGCTACGGCGACAAGACCGAAGTACTGTTCGGCCAGCACAACTGGCCGACCTGGGGAGCAGAGCCGGTGCAGACCCTGCTCGCCGACCAGCGCGACATGTACGCGTTTCTCAACGACCGCACCCTGCACCTGCTCAACCAGGGCCTGACCCCGATGGAAATCGCCCAGAACATGCAGACGCTGCCGGGCGAACTGAAGAACAAGTGGTACAACCAGGGCTACTACGGCTCGCTCAGCCACAACTCCCGTGCCGTGTACCAGCGCTACATGGGCTTCTACGACGGCAACCCGGCCAACCTCAACCCGCTGCCGCCGGTGGAAAGCGCGCGCCTGTACGTCGAAGCCATGGGCGGAGACGAAGCCGTACTGGGCAAGGTCAAGGCCGCCATGGACAAGGGCGAATACCGCTGGGCTGCACAACTGGGCAACCACCTGGTGTTCGCCGAGCCGGACAACACCAAGGCCCGCGCCCTCCAGGCCCAGGCCCTGGAACAGTTGGGCTACCAGAGTGAAAACGCCAACTGGCGCAACATCTACCTGACCGGCGCCATGGAACTGCGCAACGGTGTGCCGGACAGCCCGGGCAGCTCAGTGTCGGTGGACATGGTCCGGGCCCTGACGCCGCAGATGTTCTTCGACTACCTGGCGGTGCGCGTCGACGTCGACAAGGCGGTGGGCCATGACATGAACCTCAACTGGCGCTTCAGCGAGCCGGACAAGGCCTTCAACCTGACCTTGCGCAATGGCGTGCTGACCCACCGCGAAGGCCTCAACCCCAAGGCCGATGCCGGCCTGACCATGAGCAAGGCGACCCTTGAACAGATCAGCCTCAAGCAACTGGACTTCCCCACGGCCATGCAAAAGGGCCTGATCAAGGTCGAAGGCAACGGCAAGAAATTCGCCGAACTGCTGGGGACCCTCGATACGTTCAGCCCGCAGTTCAATATCGTCACGCCTTGACCCTCATCGCTGTGGGAGCAACTGTCTTGATTGACTGACGGTGTAGCCGCTGCCGCCAGGCTGCGATCGGTCGCGAAGCGGCCGCAAGATCTGGCGACCTCAATCTGTCAGGCACAACGAGGTGACCGGGTTGCGCCTGCTGCGCAGTCGATCGCAGCCTCGTTCCTCGGCAGCGGCTACGGGGTGTAGCCGCTGCCGACAGGCTGCGATCGGTCGCGAAGCGGCCGTAAGACCTGGCGACCTCAGTCTGTCAGGTACAACGAAGTGACCGGGTTGCGACTGCTGCGCAGTCGATCGCAGCCTCGTTCCTCGGCAGCGGCTACGGGGTGTAGCCGCTGCCGCCAGGCTGCGATCGGTCGCGAAGCGACCGTAAGACCTGGCGACCTCAATCTGTCAGGCACAACGAGGTGACCGGATTGCGACTGCTGCGCAGT
>NZ_JBIVXC010000025.1:0-58534 GCF_044769005.1 Pseudomonas sp. NPDC090755
GGGGCACTCAATATCAAATCACTTCTTTTTTCTCGGGGCGGGGGGCCGAGGGCTGCCCCCCCCCCCCCCCCCCCCCCGCGCTCGGCCGGCGGCCCCCCCACGACTCGAATTGCCCCGCGATGCTTTCTACCGCAACAACACAAATCGCAGGCAATAAAAAACCGACCCTGAGGTCGGTTTTTTAACAAGCGTGTCGCTTAGGCAGCTGCAGCTTCTTTCAGCGCCTTGATGTGGCCATTCAGACGGCCTTTATGGCGAGCAGCCTTGTTCTTGTGGATGATGCCTTTATCGGCCATACGGTCGATAACTGGCACAGCCAGGATGTAAGCAGCTTGCGCTTTTTCGGCGTCTTTTGCGTCGATGGCCTTAACTACGTTTTTGATGTAGGTACGAACCATGGAACGCAGGCTGGCGTTGTGGCTGCGACGCTTCTCAGCCTGTTTTGCACGTTTTTTGGCGGAAGGTGAGTTGGCCACCGTCGAGCTCCTCGAAAGACTTGGTAAATAGCAAACAAAATAGGCCGCGAATCATGCCGATGAGTTAATCGGTTGTCAAGGGCACTTGCACGGTTCCGCTGAGTGGTCGTTCTGAACAAGGGAGTGATTCCCTTCTGCGGTACGACCTGTAAACTCGGGAGCTTTGCTCTGCTTGCGTTGCGGCGCGGAGTATCGCACAACTGCGTGCGTTGCGGCACAGCCCTTTATCTTCTGGCGTGAAAAACTTTCGATGAATCTTCTGAAATCCCTGGCCGCCGTCAGTTCCATCACCATGGTTTCACGGGTGCTGGGCTTTGTGCGCGATACCATCCTGGCGCGTGTATTCGGCGCCGGCATCGCCACCGACGCCTTCTTCATTGCCTTCAAACTGCCCAACCTGCTGCGGCGGATCTTCGCCGAAGGCGCGTTTTCCCAGGCGTTCGTGCCGATCCTGGCCGAGTACAAGACCCAGCAGGGCGATGAGGCGACGCGCACCTTCATCGCGTATGTCAGCGGCCTGCTGACGTTGGTGCTGGCCCTGGTCACGGCCCTTGGCATCCTCGCCGCGCCCTGGGTGGTGTGGGTAACCGCGCCGGGCTTTGTCGACAGTACCGAGAAATACCAGCTCACCACCGACCTGCTGCGCGTCACCTTTCCTTATATATTGCTGATCTCGCTGTCGTCGCTGGCCGGCGCCATCCTCAACACCTGGAACCGCTTTTCGGTACCGGCCTTCGTGCCGACCCTGCTCAATGTGGCGATGATCGGCTTCACCCTGTTCCTGACACCTTATTTTGATCCGCCGATCATGGCCCTGGCCTGGGGCGTGCTGGCGGGGGGGCTGGCGCAGCTGCTCTACCAGCTGCCGCACCTGAAGAAGATCGGCATGCTCGTGTTACCGCGCCTGAACCTTCGCGATTCCGGCGTATGGCGTGTGCTCAAGCAGATGCTGCCGGCGATCCTCGGCGTGTCGGTCAGCCAGATCTCGCTGATCATCAACACCATTTTCGCGTCGTTCCTGGTGGCAGGCTCCGTGTCCTGGATGTACTACGCCGACCGTTTGATGGAGTTGCCATCCGGGGTGCTGGGCGTGGCCCTGGGCACCATCCTGTTGCCGACCCTGGCCAAGACCTACGCCAACCGCGACCGTCACGAGTATTCGCGGATCCTCGACTGGGGCCTGCGCCTGTGTTTCCTGCTGGTGCTGCCTTGCACCCTGGCCATGGCGATTCTTGCCGAACCGCTGACCGTGGCACTGTTTCAGTACGGCAAGTTCACCGCCCACGATGCCGCCATGACCCAGCGCGCGCTGATCGCCTATTCGGTAGGCCTGCTGGCGATCATCCTGGTCAAGGTGCTGGCACCTGGCTTCTATGCCCAGCAGAACATTCGCACTCCGGTTAAAATCGCGGTATTCACCCTGGTTTGCACCCAGGTGTTCAACCTGCTGTTCATCACCCACCTGCAGCACGCCGGCCTGGCCCTGGCTATCAGCCTCGGTGCCTGCCTGAATGCCGGGTTGCTGTACTGGAAGCTGCGTCAGCAGCAGTTGTTCCAGCCGCAGCCGGGCTGGCCCTGGTTCCTGGCCAAGCTGGTAGTGGCCGTGGTGCTGATGTCGGCAGTTCTGCTGGTGGGCATGCACTACATGCCGGCCTGGGAGCAAGGGCAGATGCTTGAGCGCTTCTTGCGCCTGGGCGCGCTGATCCTGGCCGGTGTAGTGACTTATTTCGGCAGTCTGTTCGTGTTTGGCTTTCGCCCCCGCGATTTTGCACGCAAGGCGTTGCATTGAGTCGCGGGCACGCCCAGACGTCGGTTTTATCGTTTCCGCGCCTCGGGGTTGCGCTGCTGCCTGTCGCCAGCGCCCGGGTGTGGTTATAATCGACCACTTTATGAGCAAGAAGCGCGTTATGCAGCTGGTTCGAGGCCTTCACAACCTGCGCCCCCAGCACCGGGGCTGTGTCGCCACTATTGGCAACTTCGACGGTGTTCACCGTGGCCACCAGGCAATCCTGGCGCGCCTGCGTGAGCGTGCGGCAGCGCTGGGCGTACCCAGCTGCGTGGTGATTTTCGAACCACAGCCGCGCGAATACTTCGCCCCCGACACCGCACCGGCCCGTCTGGCCCGCCTGCGCGACAAGGTCGCACTGCTGGCGGCTGAAGGCGTGGACCGGGTGTTGTGCCTGTCGTTCAACCAGCGCCTGAGCAAACTCAGTGCCGCCGAGTTCGTCGACACCATCCTGGTCGACGGCCTGGGCGTGCGACATCTGGAGGTCGGTGACGATTTCCGCTTCGGTTGCGACCGGGTCGGCGACTTCGAGTTCCTCCAGCAGGCCGGGCTGAGCCAGGGTTTCACCGTCGAAGCTGCGCAAACGGTCGAACTCGATGGCCTGCGGGTCAGCAGCACGCAAGTGCGCCAGGCCCTGGCCAAGGCCGATTTCGCCCTGGCCGAACGTCTGCTGGGGCGCCCGTTTCGCATCAGCGGCCGTGTGCTGCACGGGCAGAAGCTGGCGCGCCAACTGGGCACGCCGACCGCCAACATACAACTCAAGCGCCATCGCGTGCCCCTGACCGGCGTCTACCTGGTCAGCGTCGAACTCGATGGCAAGGCCTGGCCGGGTGTCGCCAATATCGGCGTGCGGCCAACCGTTTCCGGTGATGGCAGTGCCCACCTGGAAGTGCATCTCCTGGATTTTGCCGGCGATCTCTATGGTCGGCGCCTGACGGTGGAATTCCACCACAAGCTGCGTGAAGAGCAGCGTTTCGCCTCCCTGGAGGCGCTGAAGTCGGCGATCGATGCGGATATCGCCGCCGCACGTGCCCATTGGCACGCTCAACCGCTAACGAAGAGCCTGAAATGACCGACTATAAAGCCACGCTTAACCTTCCGGACACAGCCTTCCCGATGAAGGCCGGCCTGCCACAGCGCGAACCGCAGATCCTGCAGCGCTGGGACAGCATTGGCCTGTACCAGAAGCTGCGCGAAATTGGCAAGGATCGTCCGAAGTTCGTGCTGCACGACGGCCCGCCCTACGCCAACGGCAAGATCCACATCGGTCATGCGCTGAACAAGATTCTCAAGGACATGATTGTCCGCTCCAAGACCCTGTCCGGCTTCGACGCTCCTTATGTCCCGGGCTGGGACTGCCACGGCCTGCCGATCGAGCACAAGGTCGAAGTGACCCACGGCAAGCACCTGAGCGCCGACCAGACCCGCGAACTGTGCCGCGCCTACGCCGCCGAGCAGATCGAAGGGCAGAAGGTCGAGTTCATTCGCCTGGGTGTGCTGGGCGACTGGGACAATCCCTACAAGACCATGAACTTTGCCAACGAGGCCGGTGAAATCCGCGCCCTGGCCGAGATGGTCAAGCACGGCTTCGTGTTCAAGGGCCTCAAGCCCGTGAACTGGTGCTTCGATTGCGGCTCGGCCCTGGCCGAGGCGGAAGTCGAATACGCCGACAAGAAATCCCAGACCATCGACGTCGCCTTCCAGGTGGCCGATGAGGACAAACTGGCCGCTGCGTTCGGCCTGGCCTCGCTGGCCAAGCCTGCGTCCATCGTGATCTGGACCACCACCCCGTGGACCATCCCGGCCAACCAGGCGCTGAACATCCATCCGGAGTTCAAGTACGCCCTGGTCGACACCGGTGACAAGCTGCTGGTACTGGCTGAAGAGCTGGTCGAGTCGTGCCTCAAGCGCTATGCGCTGGAAGGTTCGGTCATCGCCACCGCACCGGGCTCGGCCCTGGAGCTGATCAATTTCCGTCACCCGTTCTACGATCGCCTGTCGCCGGTGTACCTGGCTGACTACGTCGAACTGGGCGCCGGTACCGGCGTGGTTCACTCCGCACCTGCCTACGGCGAAGACGACTTCGTCACCTGCAAGCGCTACGGCATGGTCAACGACGACATCCTCACCCCGGTGCAGAGCAACGGCGTGTACGTACCGTCGCTGGAGTTTTTCGGCGGCCAGTTCATCTGGAAAGCCAACCCGGCCATCGTCGACAAGCTGTCGGAAGTCGGCGCGCTGCTGCACACCGAAACCATCAGCCACAGCTACATGCACTGCTGGCGCCACAAGACCCCGCTGATCTACCGCGCCACCGCGCAGTGGTTCGTCGGCATGGACAAGCAGCCCGACAACGGCGAGACCCTGCGCACGCGCGCGGTCAAGGCCATCGAGGAAACCAAGTTCGTGCCGGCCTGGGGCCAGGCGCGCCTGCACGCGATGATCGCCAACCGTCCCGACTGGTGCATCTCCCGCCAGCGTAACTGGGGCGTGCCGATTCCGTTCTTCCTGAACAAGCAGACCGGCGAGCTGCACCCGCGCACCGTCGAGCTGATGGAAGAAGTGGCCAAGCGCGTCGAGCAGGAAGGCATCGAAGCCTGGTTCAAGATGGACGCTGCCGAGCTGCTCGGTGACGAAGCCGGCCAGTACGATAAGATCGCCGACACCCTCGACGTCTGGTTCGACTCCGGTACCACTCACTGGCACGTGCTGCGTGGCTCGCACAATATCGGTCACGAAACCGGCCCGCGCGCCGACCTGTACCTGGAAGGTTCCGACCAGCACCGCGGCTGGTTCCATTCCTCGCTGCTGACCGGCTGTGCCATCGACAACCACGCGCCGTACCGCGAACTGCTGACTCACGGTTTCACCGTCGACGAGAGCGGTCGCAAGATGTCCAAGTCGCTGGGCAACACCATCGAGCCGCAGAAGGTCAACGACACCCTGGGTGCCGACATCCTGCGCCTGTGGGTCTCGGCCACCGACTACTCCGGCGAGATGGCGGTTTCCGAGCAGATCCTGCAGCGCAGTGCCGACGCCTACCGGCGTATCCGTAACACCGCGCGCTTCCTGCTCTCCAACCTGTCCGGCTTCGACCCGGCCCGCGACCTGCTGGCCAACGAAGACATGCTGGCGCTGGATCGCTGGGCGGTCGACCGTACCTTGCTGCTGCAGCGCGAGCTGCAAGAGCACTACGGCGAATACCGTTTCTGGAACGTCTACTCGAAGATCCACAACTTCTGCGTGCAGGAGCTGGGTGGCTTCTACCTGGACATCATCAAGGACCGCCAGTACACCACCGGCGCCAACAGTGTTGCCCGCCGTTCCTGCCAAACCGCGCTGTACCACATCAGCGAGGCGCTGGTGCGCTGGATCGCGCCGATCCTGGCCTTCACCGCCGACGAGCTGTGGCAGTACCTGCCGGGCGAGCGCAACGAGTCTGTCATGCTCAACACCTGGTACCAGGGCCTGAGCGAGCTGCCCGAAGGCTTCGAGCTGGGTCGCGCCTACTGGGACCGCGTCATGGCGGCCAAGGCGGCGGTCAACAAGGAGCTGGAGAACCAGCGTTCGGCCAAGGCCATCGGTGGCAACCTGCAAGCCGAAGTCACCCTGTTCGCCGACGACGCCCTGAGCGCCGACCTGAACAAGCTGGGCGACGAGCTGCGCTTCGTGCTGATCACCTCGGCCGCCAGCGTTGCACCGTTCGTGCAGGCGCCGGCTGACGCGGTCGAGACCGAAGTCCCAGGCCTGAAGCTGAAAGTGGTCAAGTCCGGTCACACCAAGTGCGGTCGCTGCTGGCACTTCCGTGCCGATGTCGGCGTGAACCCGGAGCATCCGGAAATCTGTGCCCGTTGCGCCGACAACATCAGCGGCAACGGCGAGGTGCGTCACTATGCCTAACCCTGCTGCGGGGCGCTTCGGGCGCCTCGGCTGGCTCTGGTTGAGCCTGCTGGTCCTGGTCCTCGACCAGGCCAGCAAGTTCTACTTCGAAGGGGCGTTGAGCCTCTACCAGCAGATCGTGGTCATCCCCGATTACTTCAGCTGGACCCTGGCCTACAACACCGGCGCTGCGTTCAGCTTCCTGGCTGACAGCTCCGGCTGGCAGCGCTGGCTGTTCGCCCTGATCGCCCTGGTGGTCAGCGCCGTGCTGGTAGTCTGGCTCAAGCGCCTGGGGCGCGGCGAGACCTGGCTTGCGATCGCGCTGGCGCTGGTACTCGGCGGTGCCCTGGGCAACCTGTATGACCGCATCGTGCTCGGCCACGTCGTCGACTTCATCCTGGTGCACTGGCAGAACCGCTGGTACTTCCCGGCCTTCAACCTGGCCGACAGCGCCATTACCGTGGGTGCGGTGATGCTGGCGCTGGACATGTTCAAGAGTAAAAAGTCCGGAGAACCCGTCCATGACTGAGACCCGTATCGGCCAGAACACCGAAGTGAAGCTGCACTTCGCCCTGCACCTGGAAAACGGCGATACCGTCGACAGCACCTTCGACAAGGCACCGGCGGTGTTCAAGGTCGGCGATGGCAACCTGCTGCCGGGCTTCGAAGCCGCGATCTTCGGCTTCAAGGCCGGTGACAAGCGCACTGTGATCGTCGAGCCGGAAAACGCCTTTGGCCAACCCAACCCGCAGAACGTGCAGATCATTCCCCGCTCGCAGTTCAACGACATGGAACTGTCCGAAGGGCTGCTGGTGATTTTCAACGACGCAGCCAATGCCGAGCTGCCAGGTGTGGTCAAGGCTTTCGATGACGCCCAGGTGACCATCGACTTCAACCATCCACTGGCCGGCAAGACCCTGAACTTCGAGGTGGAAATCCTCGAAGTCACGGCACTTTGAGCCCGGAGCCGAGCATGCAAATCAAACTCGCCAACCCCCGTGGTTTCTGCGCGGGCGTGGACCGGGCGATCGAGATCGTCAACCGCGCGCTGGAAGTCTTCGGCCCGCCGATCTATGTGCGTCACGAAGTGGTGCACAACAAGTTCGTGGTCGAGGACCTGCGCAATCGCGGTGCCATCTTCGTCGAGGAACTCGACCAGGTGCCGGACGACGTCATCGTCATCTTCAGCGCCCACGGCGTTTCCCAGGCGGTGCGCCAGGAAGCGGCCAGTCGCGGCTTGAAGGTCTTCGATGCGACCTGTCCACTGGTGACCAAGGTCCATATCGAAGTCGCCAAGTACAGCCGCGACGGCAAGGAGTGCATCCTCATCGGCCACGCCGGTCACCCGGAAGTGGAAGGCACCATGGGGCAGTATGACGCCAGCAACGGTGGCTCCATCTACCTGGTCGAAGACGAGAAGGATGTCGCCTCCCTGCAGGTGCGTGATCCGCAACGCCTGGCCTTCGTGACCCAGACCACCTTGTCGATGGACGACACCAGCCGGGTTATCGATGCCCTGCGGGCGCGTTTCCCGGACATCGGCGGGCCGCGCAAGGACGACATCTGCTACGCCACCCAGAACCGCCAGGATGCAGTCAAGCAACTGGCTGACGAGTGCGATGTGGTGCTGGTGGTGGGCAGCCCGAACAGCTCCAACTCCAACCGCCTGCGCGAGCTGGCCGAGCGCATGTCGACCCCGGCCTACCTGATCGACGGTGCCGAAGACCTGCGCAAGAGCTGGTTCGACGGTGTCGAGCGTATCGGTATCACCGCCGGTGCCTCGGCGCCGGAAGTGCTGGTGCGTGGCGTGATCCAGCAGCTGCGGGAGTGGGGCGCGACCGGTGCTGAAGAACTCGACGGTCGCGAAGAGAACATCACCTTCTCGATGCCCAAGGAGCTGCGCGTTCGCTCAGTGAGCTGACGGCGCCGCGGCGCACAGCGGGTGCGCCATCAGGTCCTCGCGCAGGCTGACCCTGCCACTGGCCGACAGGACCACCTGGTAGTGACTGAGCGCTTCGGGACGCTGGCAAACATGCAGCGTCCCGGCCTGAAAACCGCCCGCTTCCAGCAGCGGGACACCCAGCCCGTTGAAACGTACCTGCCGGGCCACCGGCTGGTTGCCGACAATGGTTGCACGCTTTTCCCGACGCCATTCATGCAGCAATTGCGGGTTGTCCTGTTCGAGGGTCATCCGCCAGCCGTTACTCCAATCCGACTCCAGGGCCTGTAGGCGCACCACGGTGTTTCTCAGAAGCGCTTCGCTGCGCGCTGTTCGCAACGCCTGGGCGAGATCCCTGGCCGCCGCTTGCCTTTGTAGTCCTTCGGTCATCGTTTTGTAGGCCGGGATGCCCAGCTGCGCCAATACCCCTAGCAGCGCCGTCGTGAACAAGATTTGTATCAGTGTTACGCCCTGTTGCTTCACCGTGCATTCCTCCCTGGAAGTGCTTCGCTATAGGTTCGAAGCCTTGGCTTGCGACGTCCAGTCGGCGCAGTTGGCCAGGGCCTGTGGAAAAGTCTCGGGAGGTTGGCCATGGATGGCTGGCGACAACAGGGCATGACCCTGATCGAAGTGCTGCTGGCGATGGCATTGCTGGGCGTGGGTCTGTTTGCCGCTGCAGGCTTGCAACTGCGAGCCTTGCAGGCCACCGACAGTGCCTTGCGCGGTACCCAGGCGGCTTACCTGGCCCAGGGTGTGTTCGAGCAAGCCCGTGCCGTCGAGGTGCTGCGCGAAGAGGACAGGGTGTGGTTCCAGGCGCAGGTCGGGGGGGTGTTGGGGGCCGGTGCTCAAGGGCAGGTGGCGCTCACTACCGGTGAGCTGCGTGTCCTGATCGACTGGGACGACAGCCGCGCAGGCTGGCAACGGCGCTCGTTGAGCCTCGCTGGGCGGTTGGCGCCATGAGTCGGCAGTCGGGGTTTGGCCTGCTGGAAGTCATGCTGGCGCTGAGCCTGGGGCTGGTGTTGCTGGCGGGGTCCGGGCATCTGTTTGTCGCAGCCAGCCAGTCGTGGCTGGCGCAAGGCGTAGCGGCGCAGTTGCAGGAGGATGCGCGCCAGGCATTGCAGCGCCTGGCCCAGGATATTCGCATGGCCGGCATGTTCGGTTGCCTGGATCCCGGTGCTATCGACTTTGTCGACCCGGCGGCTGCCGATGCTTTTGCCCGCCCGCTAGAACTCACCCGGGCGCCCGATGGTCGTCTGCAGCGCCTGAGCCTGGTCAGTGCCGAGGTCACGCAAGCCAGCGGTAAGCCCAACTGGACCCTGGTGACCGACTGTCGCTCGGTGGCGAGCGTGCACGCAGGAGGCGTAGCGCCTGGCGCCGGCCAGTTCGCCATCCCCATCCGACGCCAGGATTACCGGCTGGTTGGCGAGCAACTGTTCCTCAGTAGCGCAGCCAGCAACGCCGCGCTGGTGGACGGTGTCGCCGACCTGCGTGTGGACCTGATCAGGAACCGGAGCCTGGCGGTTTCAGGCCTGCGCCTGAGCCTGACCATGAGCGATCCGCAGGGGCGGGTCAGGCCGCAGACCTATCGAATGAACGTGGCGTTGGGCAACCCGGTGAGCGGCGCATGACGGTCAGGCGGCAGCATGGCCTGGTACTGCTTTTGGGCCTGGTGCTGACCCTGATGCTGGGCATGCTCGGGGTTTCGGTGATGGGCAGTGCCACCCAGCAGGAGCGTATGGCGCGCAACCTGCTGGCCTCTTTGCAGGGCTTCGAACAGGCGCAGCAGGTATTGCTGCTGGGGGAAACCAGTGTGCAGGAGCAGGCGTGGCCGCCTTGCAGCTTTTGTCTGCCGCCCCCCGAGGCCAGGTACGTGATGGCAGCCGGAGTGTATGCCGGCGCCGGCGCAAGTTCCGGGCTGGCCTGGCAGGCCGGGGAGGGTGGCTTGCTGCTCATTCAGTTTCTGGGGCGCAGCAGTCAGGCCCGCCTGATGCCGCCGGAGCAGGACGCGAACCTGTATCGCATCACCGCCGTACACCGCCATGGCGCGGCCAGCACTGTGCTTGAGACCGTCGTTGCACAGTCTGTCGGTGGTGGGCCATGGCAGCGGATTCTCTGGCGTCAGCTCCATTAGGGGGGCGGTCAATGGATAAACAGAACGGTATCAGCCTGATCGAACTGTTGATTGTCATCGCTGTGGTCGGCATTCTGGCGAGCATTGCCTACCCCGGTTACCGCGAGCAGTTGAAACAATCTGCGCGCACGGAAGTTGTCGGCCTGTTGTTCGAGAGCGCACAACAGCTGGAGCGCCATTACGCGCGCGCTGGCCAGTACAGCGACAGTGAAACGGTGGTGACGCCGCTGATGAACGGTACGGCGCACTACACGCTGCAGGCGGTGCGCGACGAGGAATCCTTCACCCTCCTGGCACGACGCCGGCCTGCTGGCCTCATGATGGACGATGCGTGCGCCGACTATGCGCTTGATCAGGCCGGTGTACGCAGCAACCCCGGCAGCGCCGGGCAGGCCCCGGGCGGGTGCTGGGGTGGTTGACGCTTTTTACTTCAGAAACTGGATCGATAGATGACCAAGCAAGTAGTGATTGTCGGTGGCGGGGTGATCGGCCTGCTGACCGCGTTCAACCTGGCGGCCGAGGTCGAGCAGGTGGTGCTGTGTGATCGCGGCGCGTTGGGCCAGGAGTCTTCCTGGGCGGGTGGCGGTATTGTTTCGCCGCTTTATCCGTGGCGCTACAGTCCGGCCGTTACGGCGCTGGCACACTGGTCGCAGGATTTTTATCCACAGCTGGGCGAGCGCCTGTTCGCCAGTACCGGCGTGGACCCTGAAGTGCACACCACGGGCCTCTACTGGCTGGACCTGGAAGACGAAGCCGAGGCCCTGGCCTGGGCCGAGCGGGAAGGGCGCCCGTTGAGTGCCGTGGATATCTCGGCCACTTATGACGCAGTGCCCGTCCTGGGCGCCGGTTTCAAGCGGGCCATCTACATGGCGGGCGTCGCCAATGTGCGCAACCCGCGCCTGGTCAAGTCGCTCAAGGCGGCCCTGCAGGCCCTGCCGAACGTGAGCATTCGCGAGCACTGCGAAATCACCGGGTTCAGCCAGGAGGCCGGGCGGATCACCGGCGTCGAGACCACGGCGGGACCCATCGCGGGCGACCGCGTGGTACTCACGGCCGGCGCCTGGAGCGGTGACCTGCTGCGTCCGCTGGGCCTGGAGCTTCCGGTCGAGCCGGTCAAGGGACAGATGATCCTCTACAAATGCGCCGAGGACTTCCTGCCGAGCATGGTGCTGGCAAAGGGGCGTTATGCCATTCCGCGTCGTGATGGCCACATTCTCGTGGGCAGCACACTGGAGCATGCCGGTTACGACAAGACGCCGACCGATGAGGCACTGGAAAGCTTGAAAGCGTCGGCCGTCGAGTTGCTGCCGGCCCTGGCCGGGGCCACGCCGGTTGCCCATTGGGCAGGCTTGCGTCCGGGCTCGCCCGAGGGCATTCCGTATATCGGAGAAGTGCCGGGCTGGCAGGGTCTCTGGTTGAACTGCGGGCATTACCGCAATGGCCTGGTACTGGCGCCAGCCTCCTGCCAGTTGTTTGCCGACCTGTTGCTAGGGCGTGAGCCGATCATCGATCCGGCACCTTACGCGCCGGCGGGGCGGCTGGAGACCTTGTAGGAGCGGGCTTGCCCCGCGATACGATGTGGCTGACGACCCGCAATCGCGGGGCAAGCCCGCTCCTACAAAACCATGGGCTTAACGCTGTGCGCCGGGCCCTTGCTCCAGATGAGCCTGGCTGCAATACCACTGGCTGCCCTGGCGCAGGGCGCGGTCGTTGGGCAGGTGCACGCCGCAATGGGCGCAGCGCACCATTTTCAGCGGGTCTTCGAGGCTGTTGTCGGGTGTGGCGGCGTTGCTGGCCTTGAACTTGCGCCACAACCAGATGGCGGCAGCAATCAGGGCGATCCAGAAAAGTAGGCGAACCATGGTGTCCAGCTTTGTCAGTGAAGAGCCTTCAGTCTAGGGCGCGGGCAAGAAAAAAGGGAGGCCTTGGCCTCCCTTTATCTGTTGCATGATCGATCAGTCGAACACGCCAAAGGTCATGTAGCTGAACCAGGAGCGGTCTTCGTTGTTGCCTTCCGCTTCGTGTTCCTCTTCCTCGACGGCATCGCCGTCTTCTTTTGGCAGCAGCTCGGCCGGAATCGCTTCCTTGGCGTCTTCGTACTGCTTGATCACGTCCTGGTTGGCGCGGGTTTCGCCTGGCGGCAGCGGGGTGTCGGTCTCGATCAGGCCCAAGGTGGCCTTGGACAGCCAGGAACGGTTGTCGGCTTCATCCTGCTTGGGCTGGAACTGGCCGTCGACCAGGCTCGGGTGATCCGGGTAGTTGAGCTTGAGGGTTTCCAGGCTGGTGGCCGCCAGTTCGTCCAGGTGCAGACGCATGTAGGCCTCGGTCATCACCGCCAGGCCGTCGCCGACCGATGGGGTTTCCTGGAAGTTCTCCACCACGTAGCGGCCACGGTTGGCGGCGGCGACGTAGGCCTGACGGGTCAGGTAATAGTCGGCCACGTGGATTTCGTAGGACGCCAGCAGGTTGCGCAGGTAGATCATGCGCTGCTTGGCATCCGGCGAGTAGCGGCTGTTGGGGAAGCGGCTGGTCAGCTGGGCGAATTCGTTGTACGAGTCGCGGGCGGCGCCCGGGTCACGCTTGGTCATGTCCAGCGGCAGGAAGCGCGCCAGCAGGCCCCGGTCCTGGTCGAAGGAGGTCAGGCCCTTGAGGTAGTAGGCGTAATCGACGTTCGGGTGCTGGGGATGCAAGCGAATGAAGCGCTCGGCAGCCGACTTGGCGGCTTCAGGCTCGGCGTTCTTGTAGTTCGCGTAGATCAGCTCGAGCTGGGCCTGGTCGGCATAGCGACCGAAGGGGTAGCGCGACTCCAGGGCCTTGAGCTTGCTCGTGGCGCTGGTGTAGCTATGGTTGTCCAGGTCGGCCTGCGCCTGCTGGTACAGCTCGGCTTCGCTCAGGTTTTCGTCGACGACTTCCTTCGAAGAACAAGCAGCGGTCAGTCCGAGGATGGCGATCAGCAGCAGGTGTTTCACTTGCATAGCGGCTTGCGTCCCTATGACGGCCGCTGTCTTGGGCGTGGCCGTCCTGTTATGATGAGCACCCCGGCACATTACCCGGGGCAAAAGATGTCGTATTTAACCACAAGCGTGCAGTCGAAACCAAAGGCTGTGCCGCCCGCTGATTCGAGCATGTCCGAGATCATTCAACTTAGCGCAGAGGTGCCGTCCGAAATGGGCGGGCAACGCCTCGACCAAGTCGCCGCCCAATTGTTCGCTGAGCACTCGCGCTCGCGCCTGTCCACCTGGATCAAGGAGGGGCGCCTGACAGTCGATGGCGCCGTCCTGCGTCCGCGCGATATCGTCCACGGCGGCTCGCTGCTGGCCCTCGAGGCGGAGCAGGAAGCCCAGGGCGAGTGGGTGGCCCAGGACATCGAGCTGGATATCGTCTATGAAGACGACCACATCCTGGTGATCAACAAGCCTGCGGGCCTGGTGGTGCACCCGGCGGCGGGCCACGCCGACGGCACCCTGCTCAATGCCCTGCTGCACCATGTGCCGGACATCATCAACGTGCCGCGCGCCGGCATCGTCCACCGCCTGGACAAGGACACCACCGGTCTGATGGTGGTGGCCAAGACCATCCAGGCGCAGACCCAGCTGGTTGCCCAGTTGCAAAGCCGCAGCGTCAGCCGCATCTATGAATGCATCGTGATTGGCGTGGTCACCGCCGGTGGCAAGATCAACGCACCGATCGGCCGCCATGGCGGGCAGCGCCAGCGCATGGCGGTGACCGAAGGCGGCAAGCCGGCAGTCAGCCACTACCGTGTACTGGAGCGCTTCCGCTCCCACACCCACGTGCGGGTCAAGCTGGAAACCGGTCGTACCCACCAGATCCGTGTGCACATGGCCCACGTGAACTTCCCGCTGGTCGGTGATCCGGTCTACGGCGGGCGCTTCCGCATTCCGCCAGCCGCCAGCCAGACCATGGTCGAGGCGCTCAAGACCTTCCCGCGCCAGGCCCTGCATGCGCGCTTCCTGGAGCTGGATCACCCGGTGACCGGTGAACGCATGGGCTGGGAGTCGGCGCTGCCGGATGACTTCGTCTGGCTGCTGTCGCTGCTCAAGCAGGACCGCGAGGCGTTCGTCGGATGAGTGAGCTGGCGCACCACCTGCTGATCCCTGACTGGCCCGCGCCAGCCGGGGTGCAGGCGTGCGTCACCACCCGCGCTGGCGGCGTCAGCCAGCCGCCCTATGAAAGCTTCAACCTCGGCGACCATGTGGGCGATGCGCCTGAGGCGGTGGCCGAGAACCGTGGTCGCCTGACCGCCGAGTTCGCGATCCAGCCGGCCTGGCTCAAGCAGGTGCATGGCGTGGTGGTGGCCGATGCCGACCCCGGCATCATTGCCGAAGCCGACGCCAGCTGGACAGCCACGCCGGGCATCGCCTGCACGGTCATGACTGCCGACTGCCTGCCGCTGCTGTTCTGCGACCGCTCTGGCACCCGTGTTGCCGCTGCCCATGCCGGTTGGCGCGGGCTGGCCGGTGGCGTGATCGAGGCCACCCTCGATCGCCTGGCCCTGGCGCCTGAAGAGGTGCTGGTGTGGTTGGGCCCGGCCATCGGCCCGCAAGCCTTTGAAGTTGGCCTGGAAGTGCGCGATGCCTTTACGGCCGTTCATCGGCAAGCGGCCCAGGCCTTCGTGCCCGGTGCCCGCCCGGACAAGCTCATGGCCGACATCTACGCCCTGGCGCGCCTGCGCCTGGCCGCCCGTGGCGTAACCGCCGTGTATGGCGGCGGATTTTGCACCGTCAGCGATCCACGCTTCTATTCTTACCGGCGTACTCCGCAAGGCGGTCGCTTCGCCTCCCTGGTCTGGCTCACGCCGCGCTGACCTGGATCAAGCCCGTCGCGCTTGAATCTTCCAGAATCAACCCTATCTACAAGGGTATCTCTGGCAGGTTTTTCTTCATCAGGTGTGTCCATCGCTCCGGCCTGCCCATAAAGGAAGGTAACTTATGCGAATAGACCGTTTGACCAGCAAGCTACAGCTGGCGTTATCCGACTCCCAATCCCTGGCCGTTGGCATGGATCATCCCGCCATCGAGCCTGCGCACCTGCTGCAAGCCCTGATCGATCAGCAAGGCGGTTCGATCAAGCCGCTGCTGATGCAGGTGGGCTTCGACGTCAACAGCCTGCGCAAGGCGTTGAGCAAAGAGCTCGACCAACTGCCGAAAATCCAGAACCCGACCGGCGACGTCAACATGTCGCAGGACCTGGCGCGCCTGCTCAACCAGGCCGACCGCCTGGCCCAGCAGAAGGGCGACCAGTTCATCTCCAGCGAGCTGGTGCTGCTGGCGGCCATGGACGAGAACAGCAAGCTGGGCAAGCTGCTGCTCGGCCAGGGCGTGACCAAGAAGGCCCTGGAAAACGCCATCAGCAACCTGCGCGGCGGCGAGGCGGTCAACGACCCGAACGCCGAAGAGTCGCGCCAGGCCCTGGACAAGTACACCGTCGACCTGACCAAGCGTGCCGAAGACGGCAAGCTCGATCCTGTGATCGGTCGTGACGACGAAATCCGCCGCACCATCCAGGTGCTGCAACGCCGGACCAAAAACAACCCGGTGCTGATCGGTGAGCCCGGCGTGGGTAAAACCGCCATTGCCGAAGGCCTGGCCCAGCGCATCATCAATGGCGAAGTGCCGGACGGCCTTAAAGGCAAGCGCCTGCTGTCGCTGGACATGGGCGCGCTGATCGCCGGGGCCAAGTTCCGCGGTGAATTCGAGGAGCGCCTCAAGGCGTTGCTCAACGAGCTGTCCAAGCAGGAAGGGCAGATCATCCTATTCATCGACGAGCTGCACACCATGGTCGGCGCCGGCAAGGGCGAAGGCTCCATGGACGCCGGCAACATGCTCAAGCCGGCCCTGGCCCGTGGCGAGCTGCATTGCGTCGGCGCGACCACGCTGAACGAATACCGCCAGTACATCGAGAAGGACGCAGCCCTGGAGCGGCGTTTCCAGAAAGTGCTGGTGGAGGAGCCGAGCGAGGAAGACACCATCGCCATCCTGCGTGGCCTCAAGGAGCGTTACGAGGTGCACCACAAGGTGGCGATCACCGACGGCGCGATCATCGCCGCGGCCAAGCTCAGTCACCGCTACATCACCGACCGCCAGCTGCCGGACAAGGCCATCGACCTGATCGACGAGGCGGCCAGCCGTATCCGTATGGAGATCGACTCCAAGCCGGAGGTGCTCGACCGCCTGGAGCGTCGCCTGATTCAACTGAAGGTCGAATCCCAGGCGCTGAAGAAGGAAGACGACGAAGCCGCGCTCAAGCGCCTGGAGAAACTCACTGAAGAGATTGCCAGGCTGGAGCGTGAATACGCCGACCTGGAAGAAGTCTGGACCTCGGAAAAAGCCGAAGTGCAGGGCTCTGCCCAGATCCAGCAGAAAATCGAGCAATCGCGCCAGGAACTGGAAACCGCGCGGCGCAAGGGCGACCTCAGCCGCATGGCCGAGCTGCAGTACGGGGTGATCCCGGATCTGGAGCGCAGCCTGCAGATGGTCGACCAGCACGGCAAGGCCGAGAACCAGCTGCTGCGTAACAAGGTGACCGAAGAGGAAATCGCCGAAGTCGTGTCCAAGTGGACCGGCATCCCCGTGGCCAAGATGCTCGAAGGCGAACGGGAAAAACTGCTGAAGATGGAAAACCTGCTGCACCAGCGCGTGATCGGTCAGGAAGAAGCGGTAGTCGCGGTGTCCAACGCCGTGCGTCGTTCCCGCGCCGGACTCTCCGATCCGAACCGGCCAAGCGGCTCGTTCCTGTTCCTCGGCCCGACCGGGGTGGGCAAGACCGAATTGTGCAAGGCGCTGGCGGAGTTCCTGTTCGACACCGAAGAGGCGATGGTGCGGATCGACATGTCCGAGTTCATGGAGAAACATTCCGTGGCGCGGCTGATCGGTGCACCACCGGGCTACGTCGGCTATGAAGAGGGCGGTTACCTGACCGAAGCGGTGCGGCGCAAACCTTATTCGGTGGTGCTGCTCGACGAGGTCGAGAAGGCTCACCCGGATGTGTTCAACGTGTTGCTGCAGGTGCTTGAAGACGGACGCCTGACCGACAGCCACGGCCGTACGGTGGATTTTCGCAACACGGTGATCGTGATGACCTCCAACCTGGGCTCGGCGCAGATCCAGGACCTGGTAGGCGATCGCGAGGCGCAGCGCGCTGCGGTGATGGACGCGGTCGGGTCGCATTTCCGTCCCGAGTTCATCAACCGGATCGACGAAGTGGTGGTGTTCGAGCCGCTGGGACGCGATCAGATCGCTGGCATCACCCAGATCCAGCTGGGTCGCCTGCGCAGCCGCCTGGCCGAGCGCGACCTGAGCCTGGAACTGAGCGACGAGGCGCTGGATAAACTGATCGCCGTCGGTTACGACCCCGTCTACGGCGCACGGCCACTGAAACGGGCGATCCAGCGCTGGATCGAGAACCCGTTGGCGCAGCTGATCCTGGCCGGCAAGTTCCTGCCGGGCACGGCCATCACCGCCAAGGTCGAGGGTGAGGAAATCGTCTTCGCCTGAGTTTTCACAGGGTTACATCAAGGCCTCGATTATCGAGGCCTTTTTTTTCTTTGCATTTTTTCTCGAGTGCTTGTAAAGTGCGCCCCGCTGTATGTCACCCCGCAGTTTTCCAGCAAAACTGGAAATCTGAAAAAAAGTTGCAAATCAGTAAGTTGAATGCAAATTAGGGGTTGACAAGGGTTTCGAAGGCTGTAGAATACCGCGCCACAGAGACACGAATGCAGCGATGCAGACGGTCGAAGTGTTCGAAGCAGTAGCGATACGGTTTTCGAAATTGCTGTAAATGTTGTATCGAAGTTTGTAGTTCCGCGATAGCTCAGTCGGTAGAGCAAATGACTGTTAATCATTGGGTCCCTGGTTCGAGTCCAGGTCGCGGAGCCAATTTCGGGGTGTAGCGCAGTCCGGTAGCGCGCCTGCTTTGGGAGCAGGATGTCAGGAGTTCGAATCCCCTCACCCCGACCATATTTGGGTCGTTAGCTCAGTTGGTAGAGCAGTTGGCTTTTAACCAATTGGTCGTAGGTTCGAATCCTACACGACCCACCATTTTCGAGTCCGGTTCGCTGGATTTGGATCTTAAAGGACCGGTTCGCCATTAGCGGCTGGTCAACGAAAAAAAGGCGCCGTAACAGGTGCTTTTTTTTTACCGGGGTGTAGCGCAGTCCGGTAGCGCGCCTGCTTTGGGAGCAGGATGTCAGGAGTTCGAATCCCCTCACCCCGACCATATTCAGAAAGAAGGGCACCTTGAAAAGGGTGCCCTTTTTTCGTTTCTGCAGCCTGGAATTTTGCCTGCTACTATCCGGCTAAATTCTGCAAGGGAGCTGCCCTATGACCCTCAAAGCCTCCGTGTACATCGCCACCAGCCTCGATGGCTTCATTGCCCGTACAAGTGGCGAGCTGGACTGGTTGATGGTTGCCACCAGTTCCAGTGACGATCATGGCTATGCCGCCTACATGGCGACCATCGATACCCTGGTCATGGGCCGCAATACCTACGAAAAAATCCTGACCTTTGGTGACTGGCCGTATCCGCACAAGCGGGTCGTGGTGTTGAGCAGCACCCTGGGCCAGGCAGAGGGCGTTGAAGTCCATCCCGGGCCGATTGCCGACCTGGTGGAGCATCTGCGCGATACGGGCGCCAAAAGCCTGTACCTGGACGGTGGCCAGGTGATCCAGAGCTTTTTGCGTGAAGGCCGGCTGGATGAACTGACCATCACCCGGATTCCGGTGCTGCTGGGCAGCGGCATACCCCTGTTCGGGGCGTTGGCGGCGGACGTGAAGCTGCAACATGTGCGCAGCACCACGTTCGAGAATGGCTTCGTGCAAAGCACCTACCGGGTACTCAAGTAAACCGGTAGGTGCTACACCAGCTTCCACTGTGCATGCAGGCACTATGGGAGCTGCCTGGTGGTGTAGCCGCTGCCGCCAGGCTGCGATCGGTCGCGAAGCGACCGCAAAACCTGGCGACCTCGGTGCGTCAGGTTCAACGAGATGACCTTATTGCGACTGCTGCGCAGTCGATCGCAGCCTCGTTCCTCGGCAGCGGCTACCGGTGCCTGCGATGAGGCCTGTGACCGTCATACAGTTTCAGGCGCGGCTCGTCTGATGGTGTAGCCGCTGTCGCCAGGCTGCGATCGGTCGCGAAGTGACCGTAAAACCTGGCCACCTCGCCGCGTCAGGTACAACGAGGTGACCGTGTTGCGACTGCTGCGCAGTCGATCGCAGCCTCGTTCCTCGGCAGCGGCTACCGGTGCCTGCGACGAGGCCCGTGACCGCCAGTGCAGCTTCAGGCGCGGCTCGCCTGATGGTGTAGCCGCTGCCGCCAGGCTGCGATCGGTCGCAAAGCGACCGTAAAACCTGGCGACCTCGCTGCATCAGGTACCACGAGATGACCGTGTTGCGACTGCTGCGCAGTCGATCGCAGCCTCGTTCCTCGGCAGCGGCTACCGAAGCCTGCGACGAGGCCCGTGACCGTCAGTGCAGCTTCAGGCGCGGCTCGGTGCCTCGGCCAATGCGGCTACCCAGCATCAGCATCAGCGTACGGAAGGTGCCGTACAGCGCCATCTGGTGCATACGGTACAACGACACATAGAACATCCGCGCCAGCCAGCCTTCGAGCATCACGCTACCGGTCAGGTTGCCCATCAGGTTGCCCACCGCCGAGAAGCGCGACAGCGAAACCAGCGAGCCATAGTCACGGTAGGCATAGGTCGGCAACGGCTTGCCTTCCAGGCGTGCCTTGAGCGACTTGGCCAGCATCGACGCCTGCTGGTGAGCGGCCTGTGCCCGTGGCGGCACGTTGCGGTCGCTGCCCGGTTGCGGGCAGGCGGCGCAGTCGCCAAAGGCGAAGATGTCATCGTCCAGGGTGGTCTGCAGGGTAGGGCGCACCACCAGCTGGTTGATCCGGTTGGTTTCCAGGCCGTCGATGTCCTTGAGGAACCCCGGGGCGCGGATACCGGCCGCCCAGACCTTCAGGCTGGCCTGGATCACTTCGCCGTTGCTGGTCTTGAGCTCGGTGGCGGTGACTTCACTGACCGAGGCGTTGGTCATGACCGTGACGCCAAGCTTTTCCAAGGTCTTGTGCACTGGCACGCTGATACGCTCCGGCAGTGCCGGCAGTACACGTGGGCCCGCCTCGATCAGGGTGATGTGCATGTCCTTGGGCTGGATGCGGTCCAGGCCATAGGCGGCCAGCTCGTGAGCGGCGTGGTGCAGTTCGGCGGCCAGTTCCACGCCGGTGGCACCGGCACCGACGATGGCGACGCTGATGGTCTCGTTGGCCTGGTCGCCGGCGTGGGCGCGCAGGTAGTGGTTGAGCAACTGCTGGTGGAAGCGTTCGGCCTGCTTGCGGGTGTCGAGGAACAGGCAGTGCTGGGCTGCCCCCAGGGTGCCGAAGTCGTTGGTGTTGCTGCCCACGGCGATGACCAGGGTGTCGTAACCCAGGGTACGCGCAGGCAGCAGCTCGCGGCCCTCTTCATCGAGGGTCGCGGCCAGCTGGATCTGCTTGCTCTCGCGGTCCAGGCCACTCATGCGCCCGAGCTGGAACTGGAAGTGATTCCACTTGGCCTGGGCCACGTAGTTCAGTTCGTCTTCCGAGGAGTTCAGCGAGCCGGCCGCCACTTCGTGCAGCAACGGCTTCCAGATGTGCGTCAGGTTGGCGTCGACCAGGGTGACGCTGGCGCTGCCTTTCTTACCCAGGGTCTTGCCCAGGCGGGTCGCCAGTTCCAGGCCGCCGGCGCCGCCGCCGACAATCACGATACGGTGAGTCATGGAGATATCTCATAAGGTTTACGGAATTCGGGTCTCGAGTGGGCGGCCGCACGGGGCGGGCGGTTCGGGCGAGCGCAAGGCAGCTCATAGCACCAGGTTACTCAAGAGGCGGCTCAACAGGCCCAGGCCAATGGTCACCAGCACCACCATCCAAAGGAGCAGCCAGGGCCGGAAAGGCTTGCGCTCGACTTGATGTTGGGGTGCTTGCAGGTAGTCATCGACACGACGTTGGTCTTCGGGGTTCAGGCGGCTGGTCATGGAGGCCTCGTCAGGTAGACGCGTGTGACTGAAGGAAAGCTACAGGGTTCACTGTAGTTGTTCGGGCAGGGGCCATCGTGCAGTCACGCCGCGGTCTTTATGACGAATGATTGCGCTTTGTATCATCGGCGCGGAATTTATGCCATTACGCGTTGGCAGGGGGCCAGCTCAAAGGCTGATGCCGACATCGAAAACAATGCTGCGCCCCAGGTTGCCTCGCAGGAAATCCGGGGCGTCGGGGTGAGCGAACAGCACCCGGGCGAAAGTCGGGCCGACCAGTGACAGCGAACGCCAGCCCTGGCGCAGGTACTCGGTGGGGGGCGGGAAGTGACTGTTGAGGTCGAGCACTTCGCGTTTGAGGCTGGCGAAGGCGATGATGTCCAGTTCGCTCAGGTCCAGGCCGCGCTCCTGGTAGTTGTGCGACTTTTTGCGCAAGGTCGGGGCCAGGCGCTGCAGCAGTTCTTGCGCGCTGATCCGTCGGGGCCGCGCCTCGCGGCGCACCAGCTGGCTGAGGGAGAAGGCACTGCGCCGGCGTTGCAGTTCCTCGCGCCACTCATCGTTGAGGCGGCGGCCCTCATCGAGGACGAAAAACACCTCGAAGGCGGCGTCGCGAAACAGCACGTCCGGCGGCTCCTGGCCGGCGGGGGTGAAGTCCTCGCCACGGTAGGGAATGTTCAGGCCTTGCAGCAGGCGTTGGCAGACCCAACGCTCGCGTTCCCATTTACGGGCATTGGAAAGAAACGCATTGGCTTGTTCGGCCTGAATGGTGAGCAGGCGCAGGTAGTCTGAGTCATCCATGGGGACAAGCTTAGCGGTCAAAACGTGATAGTTGTTAGTGCGCGCCGTTTTATTGTCGGCCAGCGCCGAGGGCGCGCGGTGTAGACTGCCGACAGGATCGCAAGCAGAGGTCGTTTACGGTGATTGGCGCTCACGTGTTGTCGCAACAGACCCTGATACTCGCCTGGCTTGGCTACGCACCGCTGCTACTCTGGGCCATCTGGCGCACCCCTTGGGTCGAACTGTTCACCGACAGTCGCCGCCAGCACCTGCTGTTCGGCACCATGTTCGCCTTGTTTGCGCTCTGGCTGGTGCGGCGCGACTTCGACACCGGCGTGTCCTACCACTTCATCGGCATGACCGCCGTCACCCTGCTGCTGGACTGGCCCTTGGCCATTCTCGGCGGCCTGGTCGCCCAGACCGGGCTGATGCTGCTCGGGCGCCAGGACCTGGCGGCCATGGGCGTCAACGGCCTGTTGTTCATCGGCCTGCCGGTACTGGTCACCGAGGTCTGCGCGATCCTGGTGGAACGGGCGCAGCCGAAGAACCTGTTCGTCTATATCTTCTGCTCGGGTTTTTTCGCCGCGGCCCTGGCGGCGCTGCTGTGCCTGCTGGCCGGGCTGGGCATCCTGTGGATGGATGGGCGTTTCGTGATGCCGGAATGGATCGAAGACTTTATCGGCTACCTGTGGCTGATCATTTTTCCCGAAGCCTTCATCAACGGCATGGTGGTCAGCGCACTGGTGGTGTTCTGCCCGGAGTGGCTTGAGACCTTCAACCGCACCCGCTACCTGCAGGCGCCCTGGAAGGACGACGACCCCGGGCGTTGAGGCTCAATGGTGGGCGCGGGGATCGAGCTCGCCGGAAAACAGCTCGTCTTCGGCATCTGGAGCGACCGGGATCTTGTGCTCTTCAGCGGCCCAGGCGCCCAGGTCGATCAGCTTGCAGCGGTCGGAGCAGAACGGCCGGAACGGGCTGGCGGGGCTCCATTCCACGGGGGCGCCGCAGGTCGGGCATTCTACGGTCAGGGGTTGGCTCATGCTTGGCCTCCTCGCAAAGTCAGGTAAAAGTGGTGCAGGCGGTCGACCTCCGAATGCAGCCAGGCCAGGTCGCGGTCGTTGACCAGCACGTCGTGGGCGTGGCGTAGGCGTTCCTCGCGGCTGGCCTGGGCCTGGAGGATGGCCTGGACCTGCTCGGGGCTGGTCTGGTCGCGCAGCAGGGTGCGCTGGACCTGCAATTCCTGTGGCGCGTCGATCACCAGCAGGCGCTGGGTGCGCTGGTACTGGCCCGATTCGACCATCAAGGGCGACACGAACACCGCATAGGGTGATTCTGCCTTGGCCAGGTAGCTGAAGATTTCCTGGCCGATCAACGGATGCAGCAGGGCTTCGAGCCAGCGCCGTTGTTCGGCGTCGCTGAAGATCAGCTGGCGCAGGGCGGCACGGTTCAACTGCCCGTCCTCCTGCAGTACACCGGGGCCGAAACGTTCGACGATACGGGCCAGGGCGGGCCGCCCGGGCTCGACCACCCAGCGCGCGGCCTGGTCGGCATCCACCAGGTGCACGCCCAGCTCGACAAAGCGCTGGGCGGCAGCGCTCTTGCCACTGCCGATGCCGCCGGTCAGGCCGAGAATCCAGGGAGTGAAAGCAGCGGTGGTCATCACATTCCAGAGTATTTCAGGTAAGAAGTGGTTATTTGACCACCCCAGAGCAGTGCGATCCAGCCCGCAATGGCCAGATAGGGGCCGAAGGGGATCGGGGTGCTGGCTTTCTGTCCTTTCAGACGCAGCACAACCAGCCCGATCACCGCGCCCAGCAACGACGACAGCAGCAGGGTCAGCGGCAGGATCTGCCAGCCGCCCCAGGCGCCGATCAGTGCCAGCAATTTGAAGTCACCATAACCCATGCCCTCCTTGCCGGTGATCATCTTGAACAGCCAGAACACTGTCCACAGACTCAGATAGCCGGCAACGGCGCCCCACAGCGCGTCCTGCAGCGGGGCGAACAACTCGAAGGCGTTGACGATCAGCCCCAGCCACAACAAAGGGAACACCAGCACGTCGGGCAACAGCCGATGCTCGACATCGATCAGGCTCATGGCCATCAGCCCCCAACTGAGCAGCATCAGCGCCAGGGCGGCGGAGCTGGCGCCCAGGTGCCAGGCGATATACACCGTGATCGCTGCGCAGCCCAGCTCCACCAGCGGGTAGCGTGGGCTGATGGCGCTGTGGCAACCGGAACAGCGCCCGCGCAAAATCAGGTAGCTGAGCAGCGGAATATTCTCCCAGGGGCGAATGCGATGCCCGCAATGCGGACACTGGGATGCCGGCAGGAACAGGTCGTAGCGCTCAGGCTCGGCGATGCCGGGCAACTCCAGCACCTCCCGGGCTTCAGCCTGCCATTGCCGTTGCAGCATGATCGGCAAACGGTGCACCAGCACATTGAGAAAACTGCCGACGATCAGGCCCAGCAACAGGGCCGCGCCCAGGTACAACAGAGGCTGGCTGGCCAGCACATCGATCAGGTCCATGTTCAGATCACACTACCCAACTGAAAGATTGGCAGGTACATGGCAATCACCAGACTGCCCACCAGCAGACCGAGGATCAGCACGATCAGCGGTTCGAGCAGGCTGGACAGGGTGTCGAGCGAGCCTTCGATTGCGCTTTCATAGTAGCTGGCAACCCGTGCCAGCATCACCTCCAGCGTGCCGGCAGTTTCGCCGATGGCGCACATCTGCTGCATCAGGCGCGGGAACAAGCCGCTGTAGGCCAATGCCTGACTTAACGACTGACCACTGGCCAGATCCTTGCGCAGGCGCAGCACCGCCTGCTCGTATAGCGGATTGCCACACGCCCCGGCCACCGGCCCCAGCGCTTCAACCAGCGGCACGCCGGCGGCAAAGGAGGTGGACAGGGTGCGGGCGAAACGGGCCAGGGCGGCATTGCCCAGCAAGTCCCCGGCAATGGGCAGCTTCAATGCCGAGCGCAGGCACCACAGGCGAAAGCCGGGCCTGTGTCGGTACGCCCGTCGCAGGCTCCAGCCACTGACCACGGCGCACAGCAGCAACCCCCAGAAATATTGCCCCAGCCAATCGGACAGGCTGATCACTGCTTGTGTGAAGGCCGGCAGCCCGGCACCGAAGCCGCTGAACATCGCCTGGAACTGCGGCACCACCTTGAGCAGCAACAGGCTGGACACCCCCAGCCCGGTCAGCAACACGATCAGTGGATAAGTCATGGCCTTCTTCAACCGGGCCCGCAACGCCTGACGCTGCTCCTGCAGGTGCGCCACCTGCTCCAGCACCATTTCCAGTGTGCCGGACTGCTCACCGCTGGCGATCAGGTTGCAATACAGCGCATCGAAATAACGCGGATGGCGGCGCAAGGCATCCGCCAGGCTGCGACCTGAGGCGATATCGGTTTTCAAGGCATCGACCAGGGTGATCAGCGCCGGGTGGCTACCGCTCTGGGCGACCACCTCCAGGGCTTGCAGCAGCGCGACGCCCGAGTTGAGCAAAGTGGCCAGCTGGCGGCTGAACTGGCTCAGCTCGCGGGTGCCGAGCGCCCCCTGTTTTTGCCAGAAACCGTTTCTGGATTTTTTGATAGGACCGGTACCTGTGCCTCGATTGCGCCGTTGTGCGCGCAGCGGGGCAGGGCGGCGCCAGGTGTAGCCAGGGGTATTTTCGGACATCGCGACTTCCTTGCTGCGTGGCCTGCACAAACCCGGAAACAGCTTCGGCTCCGGTACCAGGGGCAGAATTGCCCGCTGCTCACTAGAGTAGTCGAGCACGCTGACGAATCACCGCCACAGGGTGACAAAAGGTGTCTATTCGGGCCTACTGGCGCGCCTGTTGGCGGCCTGGCCCGGCTGGTTGCCGACACGAACCGAATTTGTGAGGGAGAACGTCCATGAAAGGACAACGCGGCATTACCTTGATCGAACTGATGATCGTGGTGGCGATCATCGGCATCCTGGCGACCATCGCCCTGCCCATGTACACCAACTACCAGGTACGAACCAAGGCATCCGCTGCCCTGGTCGAGATCTCCGCCCTGAAAACCCCGTTCGACCTGCGCATGAACGAAGGCAAGGACGTCACCGATGTCAGTTCCCTGGGCGGCCAGGCCAGCACCGGCAACTGCGCCATCACCGCCACCGGCACGGCCGCGAGCGGTGCCGGCAGCATCGTCTGCACCCTGGTCGACGCCCCGGCCGTGGCCGTGGGCAAGACCCTCAGCCTGACCCGCTCGACCAGCGGCTGGGCCTGCACCAGCGACCTCGCCGAAGACCTCGCCCCGGCCGCCTGCAAGCCCGCCGCGGGTGCGCCGGCGCAGTGAGCAATAGCTGTTATTAAACAGTGATTTGCGTAAGCGATCCGGCAGTGGTAGCGTTGGTGCCACGCCGGTGTAGCTCAGTCGGTAGAGCAGCGCACTCGTAACGCGAAGGTCGCAGGTTCGATTCCTGTCTCCGGCACCAGTTCAGGTTCCAGCGAAGGCTACCAAAATCTCTGGAACCCCCCTAAAACCCGCCTTCTGGCGGGTTTTTCGTTATGGCGTTCCGTCGGATTCCGACAGCTGCCAGCCGATTTAGGGGTAACTTTTGGGATAAAGTCGATTCGATAAAGGGGTTTACCCTTATGGCTCGTACTACTGCTCCCCTGACTGACACCGCCTGCCGCTCGGCCAAACCTACTGACCGCCCCTACAAGCTTTTTGACGGTGACGGTCTTTACCTCCTCGTTTATCCCAATGGCCGCAAAGGCTGGCGCTTCCGGTATGTGAAACCGGATGGGCGCGAGGGACTGACCTCGTTTGGCAACTATCCCGTCATCGGGCTTGCAGATGCTCGGCAGAAGCGTCTGGAGACTAAGCGGATGCTGGCTGAAGGTATTGATCCGATTGCGTCCAAGCAGCAGGCCAAGGCTGAGGCGGTTGTCAGAGGCCACACATTCGAGCGTGTTGCCTTGGACTGGCATAAGGAAATGTCCGTGAAGTGGGCGCCTGGCCATTCGAGGACCGTGCTGAGTCGTTTGAAGACTCACGTATTCCCGCTGCTCGGCGCACGCGCCATTATTGATCTGGATACCTTCGACCTCATGCAACCGTTGGAAGAGATCAAGAAACGCGGCACGATCGATGTGGCCTTGAGGGTGCAAAACTACCTACAGAGCATCATGCGTGAGGCTAAGCGGCAGCGGCTGATCACGGTGAACCCTGCATATGACCTTGAGGGCTTCATCAGCGCTCCACGGGTTACGCACCGGCCTGCACTCCCGCTGTCACGTCTGCCTGAGTTGATGGACCGCATCGAGAACTACAAGGGACGCACGCTCACTCGGCTGACAGTCATGCTGTCGCTACACGTGTTCGTGCGCTCCAGCGAATTGCGCTTTGCACGTTGGAGTGAGTTCGACCTGAAGCGCGGTATATGGGAGATACCTGACACGCGGCCCGCGTTGGACGGCGTTCCGTATTCGACCAGGGGAACGAAGATGGCGGGTGACATCCATCTGGTCTCGCTTTCACCGCAGGCTGTGGCGTTGCTCGAACAGATTCATGCGATCACGGGGTACTTCGATCTGGTGTTTACCAGTGATGCTCGCTCGTGGAAGCCTATGTCAGAGAACACGGTCAACAGCGCTCTGCGGAACATGGGCTACGACACCAAGACCGAAATCTGCGGGCATGGCTTCCGGTCCATGGCGTGCAGTGCTTTGGTCGAGTCCGGGCTTTGGTCAGAGACGGCTATTGAGCGGCAGATGAGCCACAGGGAGCGCAACAACGTTCGGGCGGTGTACATTCACAAGGCCGAGTTCCTGGAGGAACGGCGAATGATTATGAGCTGGTGGAGCCGTTACCTCGATGCGAACCGGCAGGAGCATATCTCGCCGCATGAGTTCGCGAATCAGACCGGGGCAAACGTTTCTAGCCTAAGAGCAAGGCGTGGCGCAGTCGAGTGAGCGCACGGCTTTGATATTTCGGTGATCCGCTTTTCATGCGGGTCCATCCAAACAGGGCTGCAAAGCCGCCCTGTTTGGATGGACCTTACCTAAAAAGATCAAAAGCACCACATCCGCCACTGGGTGCCACGGTGTTCCGCACACGCCCAGTACCATTTTCAATCGCAAAACCATGCGGGGCACATCGCTTGACCCTCTCGGATTGCGGGCGTAGAAAAGACAGTGCAAAGGCTGTCGTTGACAGCACCCTAGGTGACCCGAGCCTTAAAGGTCACGCCGCTCTCGTGGTGGTTCTCCCCAAGGGCGATTCGCATCCAGCAGCTCGCCCGGTCACCTCTCAGGTGATGGATGCTCTTACACATACGGCGCTCGTGCGCCAATACACCGTACCCAGCTGCCCTGCAGCAACCTATCCGCTTGGCCGACTTTTGCGCCAACCTGTGCCCGTCTCTTTCTCTGGAAAGAGACGGGCACTTCTAACACTGCTGCAGCCCTGATCGCACAGGGCTTTGCGGCATTCCCCCTCGTGACAATCGGCGTGACAAACGCCGATGTCACCAGCAACAGCCTTGTAGATGATGGTGCCGCAGACCAGGGAATGGACTGCACCTGACTGACAGTCAGGCATGCCCCGGTCATCGCATTGCTGCGTTCACCCGGCTCAGGATCTTCAGGCGCTGGTTTAGTCAGCCAGCACTGCCTCCACCCGCCCACCGGCAACGGTGTTAAGGAGGCCAGATCATGAGATGCCCTTGCTCCCGGTCGTAAGGAGCCGCCAGTCCCGCGAAGAGGACATTCCCCACAGGTCGCAGGGGCCTTGATCCCTGATAACACTCAACATTCTTGGCGGGATGACGTGGGGCGAGGATCGGAGAACGGCAGATGAGGTGACCGACATGGCATTGGTGATAGACGCGATGGTCGTAATTTCGATTACGGCAGGCGATAGAGCTACGCAGGGCCGCAAGCGCTGAGATACATGTTCGGCGGCCGTCATTGCGGCACGGTCAAGGCGCAATGTGACCGGTGGTTGGCGTTCCTGAAGTGGCGTCGCTCCGACTAGGGGCCCGGTATCAATGATGCACGGCAGATTGATCGGAAAGTGTTGGCCGACTAGGCGGCGTATCTGCGCGACGTGGTTACCTGCATGGGTGTTGTTGGACGCAAAATCCTACAACCAAAGGACGCCCTCCGGATCGCAGCAGTGTAGTTTTATGGCAGCTTGCCATCTATGTAATATGTCACTATCTTGTGGTTTATGGCTGGATCATAACTACATATGGTGGTTTTAAAGGGCGGGCGTCATCTGCAATGTAATCGCTTGGTTAGGGGCAATCGGGCTCCAGCGACATTCTCTGCTCACGGGAATGACACAGCGCGCAGGGATGGCATAAAAGGACTTCTATGCGGTTGATCAATTTCCATACTGAACACCCTGCAACTCAGGACGTGTTCCCAGGTGGTAGCCATGACAAGGTGGCGAGCGCGATCCATGGTCATTTGCTGGGTCACGGGCCCTCAAAGGTCGTGGGCCTGGATGGTGAGTTTGGCTCTGGTAAGAGCTCGATTCTGAGCATGCTGAAGGCAAAGCTGACGGCAGCTGACTCTGATTTCAGGGTCTGGTTTTTCGACTGCGAGCAGAATTACCAAGGGTCGACGAAGAGCAATTTCATCGAGCTCTTCACTGATGAGGTGCTCAAAGAAGTGCCTCATGTCAGCAGGGCTGCCGAGACCCTGAAAGCCTCTCGCGATCGAGCCCTCGGGCGCTTGTTCGAATACAACAAACGGACAACGAGCCGGGTCAGTGCCTGGGCGTTGGCACTGGTCGCCAGCCTGTTCTTCGCCGCCACCTCATTCCGGGAGCTTTTTGCACTTTCGCGCAGTTCCCATGCGGCCATCACAGGGACGTCGCCGGAAGCCGCCGCGCTCACCAACACACTGCAAGACCCCTTCTGGTGGCTTATAGGGGTGCACCTCCTTTCATTTTGCAGCCCGGTGCTGATCCTTGGCGCCGCCAAGCTCTGGCATAGGAAGGTGCGGGTCGGCACCCAGAAATGGAGCCTTCTGAGCCTATTCAAGGGCTCTAGTGACGATCATATTCAGGAGAAGGTTGAGGTTGGCAAGGAGGTGACGCCCCTTGATCTCAAGAAGACCCTTCTTGAACAGTTGAAGGTGGTTGAGGACAAGCGTTTTGTCATCATCCTGGACAACCTTGATCGCCTGCCAAAGGACAGCCTGCGGTCGGTGTGGAGCGACCTGGAGATCTTCATTGAGGTCGCTACAAAGGCTGCGAATCTGACGGTGATCGTGCCGTTTTGCTCCAACAAGGTGGCGGAATACCTGAAGGCAGACGGAGATCGACGGTACGATGCCAGGGACTTCATAGCGAAAAAATTCCCGGTGGTTTTCCGTTCTCCGCCGGTCATCACCTCGGGCTGGAAAGATGGCTTCCGTCAGTTGTGGAACCACAGCTTCCCGGATAGCGATGGGAACGTCATTGAGCAGTGCGCACAACTGCTGCAGCGCCACAGCCCCATGGCCAACAACCTGGTCACGCCCCGGCTGCAGAAGAAATTCATCAACGACATCGCCACGACAGCCTTGGTGGTAGGGGAGGAGATCAGTCTCCTGGCCATCGCCAGCCATCTCCTGCTCTGTAAATATGCTGACCTTTCGCTGGTGGAGACACTGCGAACGGATGGGTTCTCGGATACCTATCAGAAAGAAGTTGGGGAGGAGCAAGCGGGGCTGGTCAAGGACACTAAAACCCTGCTGGGAGCCACTCTTGGCGATTCCATGGAGACCGGGTGGCAGATCCAATTTCTGCAGATCCATTATCTGACCACGGGTGATATCGCGATCGCGGAGCTCTTGGACACGCCGTTGGCAGCAGCCTTTGCCAACGAGGATCACGACGCGTTGGGCGAGCTTACTTCACTGTTCGGCTTCTATGACGCCATGAAGCGCCTTCTATCCCAGCGTCCATCGCTGGCTTCTTTGTTGCCAACCATTTCCCAGGCACATCAGGCGCGTGAAGGCGACTGGATTGAGTCGCTCCTGGAGCTGATCAATAACACGCAACTTGATCTGTTCGGCGAATCGAAAGCGGGGACTGAGGAGTTCTACGAAGCTGTAAGGTATTGCAAAGGCCATGGGTTGAAGGGGCAGCTACTGAACGCTCATGGCGGTCAGCTGAAAACCGGCTTACTAAAAATTTTGAACTCTGCGTTCGATCCTGAGCAACTGACGCCGGCCTGGGATCTGATGCAGGAATACGACCATTACCTCCAAGCGCTAGGGCTGGAGTTTGAAGCAGTCGTTGTTAAACGTTCCGAGTATGTGATGCACCTGCTGCCTGATATTGCCCATCTGAACGTGATCAAGGCCAGTGGGTTTACCTTTGCGAACGCGGGGCTGCCAGAGGCACACGCGCAGCTGGTCAGCTGTGCCGATCACCAGATGGGCATAGCGGTAATGCCGAACAATTGCGTCGTGCCTGCGCTCGAATGGTTGTACCGCGAGCGTAGGTTTGGCGGCGGTATTACCGGTGGCATCTCGGCTGGTGACGTGGCCATTCTGGCGAAAGCCACAGGCGCTGCGGGCGAAGTGGATAGCGCGGTGCTGGGGCTTGGGTTGGCTGCGACTGTCGACCAGGTCATCGTCACCGCGATTACAACGTTGCTGGCGAACAATACCAGTCCGCTGATAAAGGCGGTGGCGGCAGTGACGTACATTCGGCAAGCCGACGCCGATTCGCTCGCCAAGCTCGATGATCTGGATGGTGTCTTCGAGTCGTCAGTCTTCCGGGCCTTGGCAAACGCATCGCTGACCACAGCGGCTTTGTTCCAACTGGTTGACGACGCCCAAGTGGGTGAGTCGGTTGCGACCTACCTGGCTCACCTCATTCAAGAGCGGGGTATTGGGCACCTGAACTCCCAAATGGTTGCTACCAAATTTAGCGTGATTACTCAGGCGCTTTCCAAGGTTGGCCTTGCTGAGGCCGATTTCGCGGCTTGGCTCACAGCTTGGGACACTTATATTGCAGAAGCCTCCAAGGACGCTCTGAAGGCGGACGTCCGATTGATCAGTGTCGTCATGGAGGCGGATAAAAGTGTGCTGCCGAAAACTCGGGAGGGTCTACTCAAGCAGCTCACGAGTGAGGAGCGCACTCGTGATGAGTGGGTACAAATCATCTCGGCAGGGGCCAAGCAGCACCAGGCAATCCTGAATGGGGTTGTGAGCAATGAAGTGCCCATACAGTCGATCGCGGCTGTCGGCGACGCCTTGATCGACGTGCTCAACTCCCTCGCAAACGGCACGATGACTTCGCCGTGGGGAGCGCCCCAGTACGCCATGATGGATTCGCTGCTCAGATTGCTTGATGTCCAGCAGCGCGACGTCATCGGTATTCGATTGAGGAAGATGCTCTTCGCGGAGTCGGTGGAGCCTGATGTTTTCGCAATCCCGTTATCGAAATATGGACATCTCATCCCGGATGTTCAGCCGTCTAATCCTCAAGAGGTTCAACGGATCGTCCTGTTCCTGGCGTACCTGAGCCGCAACCCTGAAAGCCTTCCCGCCTTGGCCAAATTCTTCGATGCGAAGGCTGAGCAGATCGCGGAGTTCAAGTACTCGACAGAACTCAGGAACACGATGGGGGAGGCTGTTGCCAAACTTTCAGAAATCACCCCGGCTCTCTACAAAAAGTTTGCTCAAACCAAGGGCTTCAAGCGCCTGATCCAGTCGCTCAAAAGGGCCGCGCGTGATCCAGAACCTGAGCAGGACGCGTGAAGGGCTGTTCCCGTTCAGAGCCCACGTACAACGACGGTCGTGGTATGACCGTCGCTGTACGTCTAGACGCGGCCTATCTTCAGTAACTCGCCCCTCTCACTACTTTCAAGGGCAGTCACCTTTTTTGTGCTTATGCACTTCCAAATCAGGATGTTTGGGTTTGTTTTTTTCGCTCAGTTAAAGGGGACAGATTTATTTTTTGTGACGCTCGTTGATGAAACATAGATTTTGAGCCTGCCCCGCGTCAACGGACGTCAAGAGGCGATGTTCGAGTCGCTCTCTTGAGGGTTGTGATTTTCACTCGAACCTACAGTAAAAATAAATCATTCCCATTTTTATGTATTCAGATTAATTAGGGCGCGAAATGTTATGGGCTGATGGCTAGTTAGTATTTTTGTTAGTGGTAAATGTGTTCAAAAAATAGAAACATAATAGCGATGTTGGAATAAGGTTTTTTGTATGAGCAGCAAATTTCGGGTTGACGAGTTTTCTTTGCAGGCTCAGCGGCATATTTATCCGTTGTATCGTAAAGACGGGCGAGGGGGATACGAATTTTCCTCTACTATGACATTTGTGAAATTTAAAGAGCTGTATTTTTGTGTTTTTGCAGCGCATGCTCTTAATTTGCGGGAAGATCAATTGAGTGGGGTAGGAGCTCTTAAGACGGACGGAAGCTTTATGTCGCTGTCGGATGTATCTTATTTTTACAAGATCTGTCGGAAGAGGGATTTGTGTATATGCGCAACTAATGAGTTTGAGTACAAAAATTATTTTGATCTTGATCATGAATCAACTACCGAGTTCGTTGATGATTTCGGGTGGATAGGTTTTCCGAAGAAAAAAGCTATACAAAGTATACATAGTAGCAAGTCTTCGTCAGAAAAAATTAGAGAGTACCTTTCGGAAGGGGTTGATGGTCTTAAAAAATGGGAGCATGCTAATTTTCTCTTGCTCGGCGTTGAATTTGAGTCAGAATCAGAAAGGGAAGTGGTCGGAAAGCATGTAAATGAAAATGTAGAATACGAGCACGAAGGATTCAAACAGAAAGGTTACTCACTTAAAGGTATGAGTGGTGGGGCTTTCTTTAAAGGTCCAAAAAAAATTCATTCAGATCAACCCCGTCTCGGTGATGTTTTCAAGTTTTTTGGTATAGGGCTAGAGTATAAAAATGGTATTTTGGTGAAAGGGGCGTCTAGACACTCTGTTCAAGAGATGATTAATGAAATGCTAGAAGCTTCGCTTTAATAAACTCTTGGGGGTGTGACTGTTTAGTAACGCTTGAATAATGTGGCGATTAGGGGCGGCTTCCTGGTTTTCATTATTCTCGTTTCCTGTGGTGTTAGTTTGGTTGTGATTCACTAGCTAAGAAAGCTATCGCGCTAAACATTAAGTTATATTGTGGAGGGGTTATGCTTTCAGATGAGGAGTGTAGGTTTCTATCTGAGCATATGAAGATTTCGGTCTCTCATGTTGAGGAGAAACTGAGTGAGGTTTTTTTATCTGGGTATAGGGCAGGGATTGAAGAGTTTGTTTCTTTTTGTGTGAAGGCGATTCGCAAAGGTCAGCTTGATGTCCTTGCTGGTTCTCAACTTGTGCTAGGCTCTCATGAAGTAGTGGAGAGAATTAACAAGTGCGCCATTTTTTTACAAGGTAAAATATATGATCAAGGTGCTAGGGATATTCTTGATGCGTTTAGGCATGCTTTTCGACTCTATGCGCTTGGAGGACTTCATGATTTATGGGTGTATCAAGAGAATGAGATGTGGTATCCAAAAATAATTTTGGATTGTGAACTTAAGCCCAATTGCATCAATCTGCTGCCAGGAGAAATAGTAATTTATCGAGGTGCAAGCATCTCAGAATGGGAGGTGTCACGATATGGCCAATCTTGGAGCACCGAAGAGGCTGTGGCACGGAGGTTTGCGTATCAAAGTTATGAGCACATGCCTTGGTTCAAAAGAGAAGAGCGTGTGGTGTTTAGAGCTACGGTAAATAAAAGTTTAGTATTTTATGCTTGCCAAGCTCCGGAGTATGAGGTGGTTGTTGATTCTACGGAAATCGGTTGCGTCGAATTGTTGTCTTAGTTTGGGTGAGGCTAATTTGAGCACCTACAGTTTTCCTGTAGGTGCTTTTAGTATCGCATGAAAGCTTTTATTGAATGTTGGGTTCGAACATTGTTGATAGGGGGCGTCCCCTTCTGACTAGCGCAAATTGATCTACTGAAAATCCGCTACATTCTTTCGTAAGCTGGTTATATGTAAAGCTGGCTAAAAAGCCAGGTCTAATGTACAGGCTTATAGTAGATATTTCGTGGCTGTGCTCTTCTTCGAAGAAGCCATCACAAGCTGTGATTAGCTCGCGATGGTTTTCGAATTCTCTGGTCGTAATGTCAAGTATGAGCTCGGTAATTCTCAGTTCAAATTTGCAGGAAACATATACCTCATGATTTTCAAGCGCTTTTGTTTCTATGTAGAAGAAGTCTTCTAGTCCCTCCATGATGTGAGCGGATAAAGGGCTGCAACTTGAAAGTATTCCGGTGTGACTGAAAAGCTCTTTGCTTAAGCCTGAGCGCACACTACTGTCCATGCTTTGTAAGTATGATATAGCGCTTTCTTCGAGATACGCTCTGAATTCCTCCTCGTCTCTATGTCGGTCCAGTGCATGTTCGTCAGAATTTACGTGGTTTTTCAGGAATTCGTTCAAGGAGCTAATTAGGTAGATTTTGCACTGAAGGTTTTTTTTGTCTATGTCGTTCTGTAGGTCGTCGTGGAAATGATCCTTGGTTTTTCCCATGAAGTCATTTGTATTTGATGTTATGAAGAATACGTCTTCTGTGATTTTGTTATTTTCCAGGTGGTCGAGTAACGAAAGCCAGATTAGAGTGTCCCTGTATCCTTTTTCGTTTTCGCGAAATGGCCTGACCCTTAAAATAGCTCGGCGCGCCATTTCTTCGTGAGAAATGTTTTTGTATTCAACTATTTTGAGGTCTTCAATTTTCGCTTTTAATACGGACTCTAGACTATATGGTTTTTGCTGCTCTAGCCTTGGTGCCTCTAGCTTAATACTTGGTACCACTTTCTCAAGAGCCTTGTTGGAATTCTCAACGTCTCGAATAGCATCATTGAGTGAACGCATGTATAGATTGTCGACTTCTTGTGTTACCACTCTCGGTATGACCAGTGTGCAGCCTTCATTGTTTATGTAGTGGATGAGCAGTCTTAGTGGCGCTGACCTAAGGAACCAGTTGTTGTGTATTATGTTTGAGTCGATAATTATATGCATATGCTCGATGCCGGTCTGTATGGGGTGTGGTTTTTGGGGTGGGCAGTTAAAGTTTCGATCCAAGGTGTTGGTGAAGACTTTGTGCTGGTTGCCCATTAAAGAATTAATAAACTATTACTGAAGCTCCGGGCGCATGTCAACCAGCACCTGCCAGATTAAGGTATGATTCACAGTTGTCAATAATTACGATTTAATGAGACTTTGTGCCTATAAGCCAATGTGCCAAGCAACTGATGATGGTAGGCTAAGGGGGCTTCAGTACCATTGCCTGGCGATGTGGCTTCTAAATTTTTGGCATGGATGCTTTTGTGACTAAACACCCGGGTGGGGTGACGAGTAGTTATACAGTTCTGTTACGGTAAACATGCTTGGATACAACATCCTTCAGATCGCTTTGTTTTCGGTTAAGTTATGAGGGGCTGCCATGGTTAAACGTCCATTACTGCGCGTTCAGTGGTGTTGTCTTTGGACTGCAAACTATCGATAAGGTGTCATGGGGTAGTTTTAGAGATAGAAAATTTTAGTCTCATTGAAATTAATAAAAAATCAGTAGCTTGTGTATTGATTCGACTCCTGTCTCCGCACCAAAGAACAGTTTCCAGCAGTCCATGACTGTCTATGAAACGACCAGCAAAGCCCGCCTAGCGCGGGCTTTGTTGTTTCTGGCGAGTATTGACCAGACTGCGATAAGGAAGCGCAATGAACAAGACCACGGTCCGTTTTGCACCTTGGGTTGGCTCCCACTATGCGGAAGGATTTCGCGGTCTGCGCATTCTTCTGGTGTGTGAGTCTCATTATGGCGACAAGCAGCATGAGCGACCGACTGTCACGCCCGAGCTCGTCAAGGCACTTGCATTAGGTGAGAAACACCCGCAGGCAACCCGAAAACTTGGGCGGCATGCGCACTTTGCCAAAATAATGGCTGCACTCACGAACGTTAAGCGATCCGGGAGTATTTCAAGCGCTCAAAGAAGAGCGTTCTGGGATGGCGTTGCCTATTACAACTTCCTACAGGAGTTCATAAGCGACAGTCGCGTTCTGCCGCCCAAGGATGCCTGGGAGCGGGGCAAGATCGCATTTACCGAGGTCCTGACGGTGCTGGCGCCTGATGTGATCGTCTGCTTCAGTTTGCGAAACGGTAAACGGGTGAAATCGCTAGCGGGTGACGTGCCCGTGGCGGTGGTGAATCATCCGTCATCACGATTTGCCTATAGCAAAGTCAATCCGGTCATTGCTGAGCATATCGAGAAGGCCTTGGCAAAGAAGGCGCACGTATCGGTGTTCGCAGACACCGATATGTTTCATCGCTGGCGTGAAGCTACTGTTTCTGCCTGTCCCGCTCCAGGCCGACACCTGTCTGACTCGGACCGAATCGCGCTCCTTGCGCAGCGGAGGGCGTCAATGGCGGCGCTTGATCGAGCCTCATTGATGTGAGGGAAAAGGGGACGGATCAAGTTTTCGATTTTCTCGGTTATCCCAAGAAAAGCTCTTCGTCCTCAGGGATCTCATCCGTAACAAACACCCGCGCATGAGCGCTGTGCTCGTCTTCCATGCGTAAACCGAAGTAGCGGGAGTCATTGGCATCCCAGAACGCCTCCACCTGTGCCATGGGGGCATTTTCAAGCAGCACCTCGGCGCTGCGTTCCAGGATGATCGAGTAGCGTGTTTCGGTATTCATTACAAAGGGGCTCGCAAGGGCGGAGTGTGGATGCTGATCGTGTGCAAAAAAGGTGTGCCATTATGCCGCCCTGCTGATCGGCGACCCTGACCGCTCATCACTTCGGCGACGATTCCGATGAAACGTGGCACAGGGGGCCTTGGCCACCAGCCTCGCCGATGGTCCCTCATCTGCAAGGCTGACGCTTGTCCATGGATGCCTCGGCGCTACGGCTGGACCTTGCCCAGGGCCACTTCGACCAGGCCACGGGCATTCTCGATTTCATGCAGGGCGGCCAAGGTCAGCAACTGACCCGGTGGTTTCGGATGAAGCAGCACGGTTTGCTGGGCGACGGCTCGGGCACAGGCCAGGTATTCGGAAATCTGGACGAGGACGTCTTCGAGGGAATGGTTTAAGTGATCCGGTGGATCGGGAACGATTTTCAGCATGGTGTCTCCCGGTGAGTGGAGTCGCCACGAATCTGCTGTCAAACAAATGGGTGGCAACTGTACGCGGGTTGACAGACCGAACACCGGAGAACTCGGCGCACACGAAGGTGCCCCACGTACAATCGCCATAAAGACTTGCACATGTTCTCGGTGAATGCGGCCTGTCAAAACCGGTCGTTGAATGGGCAACGACCGGCCGAGACTAGAACCGCGGCAGGACCCCTGCAATGCCTTGAAAGCGCCCAAAGTATGTTTGGGAAATGGACTACATGGAATCAGGAAAATCTGATGAGTCCCTTTCAACGGAGCGTTCACAGGGGTGATAATTTCGCCATTTACACCGGAACCTGCTCCGTCCAGGTTCCGAGCCAACTACGAAGGGCAACTAACGCCCTCATTTCTTGCTGGGGCGATGGATGAAACAAGGTCGATTTTGGCCACTGATGCTGCTGTTCGTGATGCTGGCGGGCTGTGCCACCGCGCCACCCCGGGATCAGAACAATCTCTGCAATATCTTCCGTGAGTACCCTGACTGGTACGACGATTCGCTGCAGATGCAGAAGGAATTCGGCACGCCTCAACATGTGGCGATGGCGATCATGAAGCAGGAAAGCAGTTTCGTTTCCGATGCGCTGCCGCCTCGCGATTATCTGCTCTGGGTGATTCCCTGGGGGCGGGTGAGTTCGGCCTATGGTTATGCACAGGCACAGGACCCGGTCTGGGGCGAGTACAAGGATGGCACCGGCAATGGCGGTTCGCGTGACAACTTCGATGACGCGGTCATGTTCATTGGCTGGTACACCGCCGGCACCCAGCAGCAACTGGGGATTTCCAAGTGGGATGTGTACAACCAGTACCTGGCGTACCACGAGGGGCGCGGCGGTTTCAGTCGGGGTACCTATCGCAGCAAGCCCTGGTTGATGCAGGTGGCGCGCAAGGTGGAGCAGCAGGCGAAGGTCTATGGTGCGCAGCTCAAGCAGTGTCGGCAGGAGCTGGAGGATGACAGCGGCTGGTTCTGACCCGCGCCCGTAGCCGGGCACCGGGCGATCAGATTTTACGGCCGCTACGCGCCCGATCGCAGCCTGACGGCAGCGGCTACACCTGCGTTCACAATGCTTGACCTTCCTTTGCCGCTGCCGCCAGGCAGCGACATTGTTATTTGCAGTACTTCAGGAGGCAGGATGCCCGGTAATCAGATCGTTTCCATTCTTCTTCACACCCGCGACTGGAGGGCCGCCACCGACTGGTACGCGCAGGCCTTCCCCCAGGCTGAACGGATCTATCCCGCTTCCGATGACTACGGCCTGCTGCATCTGGCGGGCGTGGCGCTGGAGATCATCAATGAAGATGAGAAGGTCAGCAGCGGGGCTTCGGGTTCGGTGGTCTACTGGCGTGTCGACGACCTGCGCCAGGAGGTGCAGCGGCTGGAAGCGCTGGGCGGCAGGCTGTATCGCGGGCCGCTGCAGATCGAAGGGGATGAGTGGATCGCCCAGGTGCGCGATCCCTGGGGCAATTGCCTGGGTTTGCGGCAAGTGGTGTCTTGAGGCTGGCGTCTACCAGGCAAACAACTCAAGCGCGTTGCGGGTGCTTGCTTCAGCCAACCGCTCTACCTCGATCCCGATTATCTGCGCCAACGCCCCGGCAATCTGCGGCAAATGCTCCGGGCTGTTTCGCACTCCCGCAAACATCACCGGCGCCATGTCCGGCGCATCGGTTTCCAGCACCAGGCTCTCCAGCGGCAGTTGCGGCAGCACTTTGTGCAAGCGCAGGGCCTGGGGCCAGGTAGCAGCGCCGCCGAGGCCAAGTTTGAATCCGAGCTTGTTGTACTCGCGAGCCTCTTCGACGCTGCCGGCAAAGGCGTGGATGATGCCACCGCGCTTGAGTTTGTAGCGCTTGAGGGTGGCGATCACCACGGCATGGCTGCGGCGCACGTGGAGCAGGGCGGGCAGGTTGAAGTCGACGGCCAGTTGCAGTTGCGCCTCGAACAGCTGCTGCTGGCGCTCGCGGTCCAGTTCCGGCAGGTAGTAGTCCAGGCCGAATTCGCCCACTGCGCACAGTTGCCGCTCACCGCGCAGGCGGCTCAGCCAGTCGCCCAGTTCACGCACATGCTCGGGGCGGTGCTGGTCGAGGTAAACCGGGTGCAGGCCGAAGGCGGCGTACAGTTGCGAGTCGCTGCCCACCAGGTCCCAGACTCGCTGCCAGTTGGCCTGGTACACCCCCAGCACCACCATGCGTTCGACCCCGGCCGCCCTGGCATTGGCCAGCAAGGCCGGGCGGTCGTGGTCGAAGTCCGGAAAATCCAGATGGGTGTGGGTGTCGATCAGGCGCATGTTCAGGCCTTGTTGATCCGCTGTTTGAAGGTTCGACCTACGGCGTGCACGCCAGGTTCGTAGCGTTTTTCTTCGACGGCGGCCAGGGCCAGCTTCAGCGCGATTTCGGCCATCACGCCGTGTTGCTGGGCCATGGCGTTGACCGGCAGCGGCAGGAAGTCGAGCAGCTGGTTGTCGCCGAAGGTGCCCAGTTGCAGGCTGCGCGAGTCGGTCGGGCGGGCCTGGAGCACATCGAATACGCCTTGCAGCAGCACGTAGGAGGTGGTCACCAGGGCGTCGGGCAGGCCGCCGAGTTCGGCAATCAATTGGTTCATCAGGCGCTGGCCGCATTCGCGGCTGAAGGCTTCGCCCTGGTAGCGGCTGATGTTGCCGGCAAAGCCTTGCAGGGCTTCGTCGAAGCCGCCGGCACGGGCCTGGCTGACGCTCAGCTCCGGGCGTGCGCCGATCAGGGCGATGTGGGCAGGCTGGGTGTCCAGCAGACTGCGGGTCAGTTGCAGGCTGGCGTTGCGGTCGTCGCTGACCACCGAGCAGAAATGCGCCGGGTCCAGGCTGCGGTCGATGGCGATGATCGGCAGGCCTTTGGCTTGCAGTTCGCGATAGCTGTCATCGCCGGCCGGCAGGCAGCTGGCGACGAACAGCGCATCGCAACGCCGGGCACGGAACAGCTGCTGCAGCTGGCGCTCGCTGTCGGGCTGGTCGTCGCTGCTGGCAATCAGCAGTTGATAACCCTTGGCCCGGGCGCCTTGCTCCAGTTGCTTGGCAATGCGTGCGTAGCTGGGGTTTTCCAGGTCCGGGAGAATGAAGCCCAGGGTCCGGGTGTGCCGGCTGCGCAAGCCGGCGGCCTGCGGGTTGGGGGTGAAGCCATGGGCTTCGACCACCGCACGCACACGCTCCACCGTGCTGCTGCTGATGCGTTGCTGTTCGGCCTTGCCATTGATGACGTAGCTGGCTGTGGTCACGGACACACCGGCCAGACGGGCGATATCGCTGAGTTTCACCGCATATTCCTTGTTATTACCGCGGCTGTCTGCACAGCCTGACCGGGAATTGTCGCCGATCCAGTGATCACGGCGCAGACGACCATTGTCGCAATTGTCCGACAAGATGGGGCTTCATTGATCGAAGATTATCGAGTACCGTGGTCACAATTCTAGATTAAACGTTTCAGCAGGCGAATTTTCTGCCGAGCCATCGCCTGCCCAGGGCCGTGAACAATGGTCCTGTGCAATAAAATTCACAACAATACCTCAGCACCGCCCTGGTGCTGCAAAGGAGAAGGTCATGCTCGAGCTCACTGTAGAGCAGATTTCCATGGGCCAGTCGGCGCCGGACAAAGCAGCGGCCTTGCAGTTGCTGGCCGGCTACCTGGTCAGTGACGGTCTGGTCGCCGAGGGTTACCTGGCGGGCCTGCAGGCGCGTGAGGCGCAGGGTTCGACCTTTCTCGGTCAGGGTATTGCGATCCCCCACGGCACCCCGCAGACCCGCGACCAGGTGTTCACCACCGGCGTGCGCTTGTTGCAGTTTCCCGAAGGCGTGGACTGGGGTGACGGCCAGCGGGTGTACCTGGCCATCGGTATCGCCGCGCGTTCCGATGAGCACCTGCGCCTGCTGCAACTGCTGACCCGGGCCCTGGGCGAAACCGACCTGGCCGAGGCGCTGCGCCGGGCAAGCTCCGCCGAAGCCCTGCTCAAGCTGCTGCAGGGCGCGCCCCAGGAGCTGGCGCTGGATGCGCAGATGATCGGCCTCGGTGTGCCGGTCGAGGATTTCGATGAGCTGGTCTGGCGCGCGGCCCGTTTGCTGCAACGTGCAGAATGCGTGGCCGGCGGTTTTACCGGGGTAGTGCAACAGGTCGAGCCGCTGCCGCTGGGCGAGGGCTTGTGGTGGCTGCACAGTGAACAGGTGGTGCGCCAGCCGGGGCTGGCCTTCGTCACCCCGCAACAGCCTCTGCGCTATCGCGATCAGCCCGTCAACGGCGTGTTCTGCCTGGCCAGCCTGGGCGCTGCGCACCAGGCGTTGCTGGAGCGCCTGTGCACCTTGCTGATCGAAGGCCGTGGCCAGGAGTTGTGCCGGGCCACCAGCAGCCGTGCCGTGCTGGAAGTGCTCGGCGGTGAGCTGCCGGCCGACTGGCCCAGCGCCCGTATTGCCCTTGCCAATGCCCACGGCTTGCATGCACGGCCGGCCAAGGAGCTGGCGCAACGGGCCAAGGCCTTCGACGGCGAGATCCGCCTGCGGGTGGTCGACAGCGGCCAGGCGGCGGTTTCAGCCAAGAGCCTGAGCAAGCTGCTGAGCCTCGGCGCCCGGCGCGGCCAGGTGCTGGAGATCATCGCCGAGCCCACTGTCGCCGCCGATGCGTTGCCGGCGTTGCTGGCGGCCATCGAGGCGGGCCTCGGCGAGGAGGTCGAAGCGCTGGCCGAGGTGACCCAGGCCGCTCCGGCACTGCTGCCGGAGCCCGAACTTCAGGTGCCGCAGGCCGGTGCACTGATCCAGGGTGTGGCCGCCGCGCCAGGTATTGCCAGTGGTCCAGCGCATATCCAGGTGCTGCGTGAATTAGATTACCCGCTACGCGGCGAGTCCCTGCCCGTCGAACGCCAGCGCCTGCAACAGGCCCTGGCGGCAGTGAACGGCGAGATCGCCGCGCTGATCCAGCGCAGCCAGGCCAAGGCCATTGGCGACATCTTCATCACCCATCAGGAAATGCTCGCCGACCCGGACCTGGGCGATGAAGTCGACCAGCGCCTGCGCCAGGGCGAAAGTGCGCCGGCGGCCTGGATGGCGGTGATCGATGCCGCGGCGCGCCAGCAGGAAGCCCTGCACGATGCCTTGCTCGCCGAGCGGGCCGCTGACTTGCGCGATATCGGCCGGCGGGTGCTGGCAAAATTATGTGGCGAGGCCGATAGCGCAGCGCCCGAGCAGCCTTATGTGCTGGTGATGGAAGAGGTCGGCCCGTCGGATGTGGCGCGCCTGGATCCGGCGCGGGTGGCCGGCATCCTCACCGCCCGTGGCGGCGCCACCGCGCACAGCGCCATTGTCGCCCGCGCCCTGGGGATTCCCGCCGTGGTCGGCGCCGGCGATGCGGTCTTGCTGATTGCCGAAGGCACACCGCTGTTGCTCGACGGCCAGCGCGGCCGCCTGCAGGTGGCGCCGCCCGAGGATGAACTGCAGCGTGCCCTGGCCGAACGCGAGCGCCGCGAGCAGCGCCTGCAACAGGCCCGCGCCCATCGCCTGGAGCCGGCCGTGACCCGCGACGGGCACGCCATCGAGGTGTGCGCCAATATTGGCGAAAGCAAAGGCATCGAGGCGGTGGTCGACCAGGGCGCCGAAGGCGTCGGCCTGCTGCGCACCGAACTGATTTTCATGGCCCATCAGCAAGCCCCGGACGAAGCCCAGCAGGAGGCCGAGTACCGGCGTGTCCTCGATGGCCTGGCGGGCCGGCCGCTGGTGGTGCGTACCCTGGATGTGGGCGGCGACAAACCGCTGCCGTATTGGCCGATCGCCAAGGAAGAAAACCCCTTCCTCGGCGTGCGCGGCATCCGCCTGACCCTGCAGCGTCCGCAGGTGATGGAAACCCAGTTGCGCGCCTTGTTGCGGGCGGCCGGTGACAGGCCGTTGCGGATCATGTTCCCCATGGTCGGCCAGGTGGAGGAGTGGCAGCAGGCACGGGCCATGGTCGAGCGCCTGCGCACGGAAATCAGCGTCAGCGACCTGCAACTGGGGATCATGATCGAGGTGCCCTCGGCGGCCCTGCTGGCCCCGGTGCTGGCTCGCGAAGTGGACTTCTTCAGTATCGGTACCAACGACCTGACCCAGTACACCCTGGCCATCGACCGGGGGCATCCGAGCCTCTCGGCCCAGGCCGACGGCCTGCACCCGGCGGTGCTGCAACTGATCGACATCACCGTGCGCGCCGCCCATGCCCATGGCAAGTGGGTCGGCGTGTGCGGGGAGCTGGCGGCCGATCCGCAGGCGGTCGCGGTATTGCTGGGCCTGGGCGTCGATGAGCTGAGCGTTGCCGCGCGCAGCATCGCCGAGGTCAAGGCAAGGGTCCGCGAACTGAATTTTGAAAACGCCCGGCAGCTTGCGCGGCACGCGCTGTTGCAGGGCAGTGCCGGCGCAGTACGGGCGCTGGTGGAGAACGATTGAATGGCCAAGATACTGACCCTGACCCTCAACCCGGCGCTGGACCTGACCGTCAGCCTCGATGCCCTGCACAGTGGCCAGGTCAACCGCAGCCAGGCCCAGCACAGCCATGCGGCGGGCAAGGGCCTGAACGTCGCCCAGGTGCTGGCCGACCTGGGACACAGCGTCACCGTCGGCGGCTTTCTGGGTGAAGACAACCTGCAGCCCTTCGAAAACCTGATTGCCCGCCGTGGCTTTGCCGACTGTTTTGTCCGCGTGCCCGGCGAGACCCGTTGCAACATCAAGCTGGTCGAGGCCGATGGCCGTGTCACCGACATCAACGGCCCGGGCCCGCGGGTCGATGTTCGGGCCTGTGAACAGTTGCTGGCGAATCTGGCCAGGGTCGCGCCCGGGCACGATGCGGTGGTCGTCGCCGGCAGTCTGCCGCAGGGCGTCTCGGCGCAGTGGTTGCGCCAGTTGCTCGACCAGCTCAAGGCCATGGGCTTGAAGGTTGCCCTGGACAGCAGCGGCGAAGCCCTGCGTCTGGGGCTGCAAAGCGGACCCTGGCTGGTCAAGCCCAATACCGATGAGCTGGGCGAGCTGCTTGGTGCTGCGCTGCACAGTTTCGCCGAACAACAGGCAGCCGCTCGCCAGCTGATTGAGCAGGGCGTCGAACATGTGGTGGTGTCCCAGGGCGAGCAGGGCGTCAACTGGTTCAGCCAGGGCGCCGCGCTCGGTGCGGTGCCGCCCCGGATCAAGGTGGCCAGCACCGTCGGTGCCGGCGACTCGCTGCTGGCCGGCATGGTCCATGGCCTGCTCAGTGGCGACGCGCCCGCGCAAACCTTGCGCCGGGCCACGGCCATTGCCGCCCAGGCCGTGACCCAGATCGGTTTCGGCATCAATGACCGCGAGCAACTGGCACAACTGGAACGCAACGTGAGCCTGCGCGAAGAACAACAAGAGGGTTGCAGATGAACATTGCCATCGTCACCGCCTGCCCCAATGGCCAGGTCTCCAGTGTACTCAGCGCGCGCCTGCTGGAAGCCGCCGCGCAGCGCCTGGGCTGGAGCACCAGCGTCGAGATCCACGATCCGCAGCAACCGCAGCGGCAATTGTCCGAGGCGGTGATTGCTGCTGCCGACTGGGTGCTGGTGGTCAACACCGGCCCGTTGGACCTGCGCCGCTTCGCCGGCAAGCGCTTGTTCCAGAGCACCCCGGCCCAGGCCCTGGGCGATGCCCAGCACTTTCTCAGCGACGCGGCGCAGCAGGCCGAGGTCTATCAGCCGGTGGCCGAGACTTTGCCAGTAACCGCCCCGCGCGGGGCGAAAATCGTTGCCATCACGGCCTGCCCGACCGGCGTCGCCCACACCTTCATGGCGGCCGAAGCCTTGCAGCAGGCCGCGCAACAATTGGGCTACCAACTGACGGTCGAGACCCAGGGGTCGGTCGGTGCACGCAACCCGTTGCCAGCAACGGCGATTGCCGAGGCCGATGTGGTGCTGCTGGCCGCCGACATCGAGGTGCCCACCGAGCGCTTCGCCGGCAAGCGTATCTATCGCTGCGGTACCGGCACCGCCCTCAAGCAGGCCCAGGCCACCCTGAACAAGGCCCTGGCCGAGGGCCGCGAAGAGTCGAGTGGGCAGGGCAGCGCAGCCAGCCCGGCGCGCAGCGAGAAGGCCGGGGTGTACAAGCACTTGCTCACCGGCGTGTCGTTCATGCTGCCGATGGTGGTGGCGGGCGGCTTGCTGATCGCCCTGTCGTTCGTCTTCGGTATCGAAGCCTTCAAGGAGCCCGGCACCCTGCCGGCGGCGTTGATGCAGATCGGTGGCGAGGCGGCCTTCAAACTGATGGTGCCGCTGCTCGCCGGTTACATCGCCTATTCGATTGCCGACCGTCCGGGCCTGGCCCCGGGCATGATCGGCGGCCTGCTGGCCAGCACCCTGGGCGCCGGTTTCATTGGCGGCATCATCGCCGGCTTTCTCGCCGGCTACAGCGCCAAGGCCATCAGCCGCTGGGTGCATTTGCCCACCAGCCTCGAGGCGCTCAAGCCGATCCTGATCATTCCGTTACTGGCGAGCCTGTTCACGGGCCTGGTGATGATCTATGTGGTCGGCAAGCCGGTGGCCGGCCTGCTCGAAGGGCTGACCCACTTTCTCGACAGCATGGGCACCACCAACGCGATCCTGCTCGGCGTGCTGCTGGGCGGGATGATGTGCGTGGACCTCGGCGGGCCGATCAACAAGGCCGCCTATGCGTTCTCGGTCGGCTTATTGGCGTCCCAGAGCTACGCGCCGATGGCCGCGACCATGGCCGCGGGCATGGTGCCGCCGATCGGCCTGGGCATCGCCAGTTTCATCGCCCGGCGCAAGTTCGCCCAGAGCGAGCGGGAGGCGGGCAAGGCGGCGTTCGTCCTGGGCCTGTGCTTTATTTCCGAAGGCGCGATTCCTTTTGCCGCCAAGGATCCGCTGCGGGTGATCCCGGCCAGTATCGCCGGTGGTGCCTTGACCGGCGCGCTGTCGATGTACTTCGGTTGCAAGCTGATGGCGCCCCACGGCGGGCTGTTCGTGATGCTGATCCCCAATGCCATCAACCACGCCTTGCTGTACCTGCTGGCGATCCTGGCCGGCAGCCTGCTGACCGCGCTGGTGTATGCGGTGCTCAAGCGCAGCGAGGTGGTGGAACTGGCGGTGCAGCCGGCCAAGGCCTGATCAGGCGGGGCGTCGCGGGTGCTTCTTGCGCAGGGGCACCAGCAACTCGCCCAGGCCGTTGTGGTCGATCTCGTGCATCAGGGCCAGCAACGCGCCCAGCTCACCCTTGGGGAAGCCCTGGCGGGCGAACCAGGCCAGGTAATGGCCGGGCAGGTCGGCGATCAGCCGGCCCTGGTATTTGCCGAAGGGCATTTCACGGGTGACCAGCAGGACGAGGGATTCGGGATTCATGGTACGGGTTCCGGGCAGCAAGGTTCGACCATACATGCAATCTGCATGAAGGCCAAAGGACAGTTCATGCAGAACGCTCGGTCCATGATCAATCCGTTGTTACGTAAGTGCCTGAAAAACAGGCAGGTGCCTGTTACGCCAGGGCTGGCATGAACACTGCTCCGTATCTTTGCACCTTTCCTCATGCAAAGGAGTTTTGTCATGACTAGCCAGAACAAAGAAGTTGTTTCGGTACTCAATGATCTGATCGAGTTCAGCAAGGATGGCGAAAAGGGGTTCAAGACCTCTGCCGACGATGTGAAGAATCCCGAACTGAAAACCTACTTCCTGCAGCGTGCCAGCGAGTGTGGCAGTGCGGCGTCCGAGCTGCAGAGTCAGGTGCGTACCCTGGGCGGTGATCCGGAAACGTCCACCAGTGTCAGTGGGGACATGCACCGCGGATGGGTCAATCTCAAGTCGATGCTCACCGGCAAGAGCGAAGAGGCGGTGCTCAATGAAGTGGAACGCGGCGAGGACCATGCCCTGAAGGCCTACCGGGATGCGCTGGAAAAGCTTGGCCGGTTGAGTGAGGTCCCGGGCAGTGAGGTCTACGCCCTGGTCGAGCGCCAGTATCACGGTGTGCAGCGCAACCATGACCAGGTCAAGGCGTTGCGCAACCAGGCCCGGGCCCGCTAGGCCGCGGTTTCCACGCGATTGCGGCCATTGCGCTTGGCGCGGTAGAGCGCATCGTCTGCACTGCCCAGCAAGGCGGCCAGGTCTTGCTGGGTGCCAGGTGTGAAGCAGCCGACACCGATGCTGACGGTCACCGGCTGTTTGTCGTCGGCATACGGCGGCAGCGCCTCGATGCTGCTGCGGATGCGCTCGGCCAGGTTCTGCGCGCCGCGGCGCTCGGTCTCGGGCAACACCACCAGGAACTCCTCGCCACCGTAGCGTGCCGCCAGGTCGGCAGGGCGGCGGATGCTGCGGCCAATGGCGGCGGCGACCGCACGCAAGGCCTGGTCCCCGCCCTGGTGACCGTGACGTTCGTTGAAGGCCTTGAAGTGGTCCACATCCACCATCAGTACCGCCATCGGCCGCTGGTTGCGCTGGGTGCGCGACCATTCCCGGCGCAACACCTGGTCGAGCTGGCGACGGTTGGCCAGACCGGTGAGGCTGTCGGTGGCGGCCAGCGCCGCCAGGTCCTGTTCGGCGCTGTGGCGACGGCGCAGCTCCCGGCCCAGCAACAGGGTCAGCCAGAGGATGCCGATGCACAGCACGCCGGTGGCGCAGCCGACCAGGATGGCCGTGCGCCGCCAGGAGTCGAAGACTTCATCGCTGGAGCGCGCCACGATCACGATCAAGGGCAGGTCCGCCACCTTGGCGAAGGTGAGCAGTCGTGGCTTGCCGGTGCGTCCGGAGATGGCAGCGAAGCTGCCGCTGCCATCGGCCAGCAGGCGCTTGAAGTTGGGGCGGTCGGCGAAGTTGGCGCCGATCAGCGGATCTTCGGCCGTGGTCGACTGGCGGGCCAGCAGCACGCCGTCGGTGTTCATCAGGTTGATGCTGCTTTCACTGCCGATGTCCAGGCGCTTGAACAGTTCGTTGAAGTACGACAGGCGCAGGGCGCCGGCAGCAACGCCGGCAAATTCGCCATCGGCGTCGTTGATGCGGCGGGTGAAGCTGATGCACCAGTCCAGGTTGCCCAGCCGTGCCTTGAACGGCGGGCTGATGACCAGGCCAAGGTCCTTGTTCTGGCGATGGGCCTGGAACACCTTGCTGTCGGCGAAGTTGGCCTGGCGCGGGATCACACTGGTGGAGTCGGCCGCGACATCGCCGTGGGCGTCGAGCCAGAGCATGTCGCCGCGTACCGGCGTGGTGAAGGCCTGGTTGAAGATGATCTGCTGGCGCAATTCGGGAGGCATCGAGCGCAACTGCGGCTGTTGCACCGCCCAGATCAGGCCGCGCAGGGACAGGTCGTAGAGTTCGACATTGCGCACGATGTCGCTTTCGATCAGCTGGACGATGTTGCTGGCCGAGCGCACGGCACTTTGTTCGACGTTGCTGCGCTCACGTATCAGCAGGAAGCTGACAATGGCCACGATGGCGAGAACGGCCAGGCAACTGCCCAGGTTCAGGATCAGCTCCGGATGAGACTTGTACAGGGCGGATCGCTGGGAGCGGGTGGGCAAGGTCATGGTCGCAGCTGAAGACCGTCGGGAGAGTCGCGGCGTGGTTACGCAGCGGCGGTATTCTAGGGGCGGCGGGATTGTCGGACAAGATATTAATGGTCACTGGCCGACGGAAAGAGCTGGCGTCGGCCAGCTCTTTGCAGGGGAAGGATCAGAAGATGTTCAGCGGATAGTCGATGATCACCCGGTACTCGTCGACGTCGTTGTCGATCTGCGAATAGCCCTGGCTGCCGCGGTGGCTGGCCCAGCGCAGCAGCACCGAAAGATCCTTCAGGCTGCCTTGCTGGAACACGTACTGCACATCGATGTCACGCTCCCAGTGGCGGGCGTTCTCGCCTTCGGGGTTGTACCAGTGCTCGCCGTAGCCGACGCTGTTCGGGTCGACCTTGGTCAGGTCCAGCTCACCGCGCGAGTAGGACACGATCGAGCTCAGGCCGGGAATGCCGGCACCGGTGAAGTCGTAGGCGTACTTGAGCTTCCAGGAACGCTCGTTGGGGCCGTTGAAGTCCGAGTAGATCTGCGAGTTGTCCAGGTAGACGCTGTCGCCCTGGTTGATGTAGTCGAACGGGGTGTTGCCGTTGACCCGCTGGTACACCGCGGTGAGGCTGTTGTAGCCGACATTGACGGTGAAGTGCAGGCTGTAGGTGTTGTTGTCGATATGACCGAGCAGTGCCTGGCCTGTGTCCTGGGTGTGGTAGTAGTGCAGGCCGGGGTTGAGGCTGACCTGTTCGTTGACTTGCCAGGTGTAGTCGAGGTCGAAGTAGTACTGGTTCCAGATGTCCTTGAGTTCGGAGGCGTACAGGCTGGAGGTCAGGTTCGGCACGCCGCTCCAGGCCATGCCGGCCCAGTTCAGGTGACGGCTTTCGCGGTCGTCCGGCAGGGCGCCGTAGAAGGTGTCGATGCGGCGGTGACCGCTCTGGTTGTAGGGCTTGGTGAAGCTGGCCTGGCCGGCTTCGAGCATCAGGCCTTCGACGCTGTTGTTGGTCAGGCTGACGCCACGGAAGGTCTGCGGCAGCATGCGCGACTCTCCGCCGGCAATGACCGGGTTGGTCAGGAACAGGTCACCGGCCTTGAGCTCGGTATCGAAGGCCTTGAGCTTGACCGCAGCACCTGCGGTCGAGAACGAATCGGGGGCCTTGCCCGGCTCACCGTCGCCCTGGGTGTTGATCGGCAGGATGCTGGAGCCGGAGGTGCCGGCGCCGCCATCGAGTTTCAGGCCAAGCATACCGTGCACGTCCAGGCCGAAGCCGACCATGCCCGGGGTGTAGCCCGACTCGAACTTGCCAAGAAAACCCTGTCCCCATTCCCGGTTGTCATGCACGCCGCGATCGAGCTGATTGCGGTTGAGGTAGTAGTTGCGTGCGTGCAGGTTCAGGCTGGACCCTTCGATGAAGCCTTCGGCCTTGTCCTGATCGGCCTGGGCGTTGCAAGGGATCGTTGCAGACAGTGCAACGAACAGGGGGGTGAAGCGTAACGCAGTGTTCACCGGTATGAACTCCTTGAGGTGAAGGTAAGGCAGTTTTTATTGTGCGAATCACGATCTTGTTATGAACAAACGCAGCAGTGCGCAGGCACTTTTCGACACAGCAAAAAAAAGCCGCTGGCAGGCAGCGGCTTTGGAAGACAACCGCACAGGCGCTCAAGTCACCTGTGCTGTCATCGAGGGAGTCGAAGGGTGGCGCGGGAAGTCGATCAGCTGTCGGCTGCGTCACTCGCGGAAACCTTGGAAGCGGTCTGCTCCGCAGCCTTTGAGGCTTGGCCCGGCTGCGCGGCGAGGGCCTGGCGCGCCTGTTCGAGGACAACCGAACGCTCGGCATTGTGAGCGACGAAAGCCTGGGATTCCTCGGCCATGGCCAGGGGCGACAACAACAGTGAAGACAGGACGAATACGCTGGCAACACCCATACTGGTGGACATTTGCAACAACCTTCTTGCAGGGCAAGTGTTAAGTAGGTTTGAGTAAATTAGTGGGAAAAGTGGGCGGGAAACAGAGGGGGGAGGGATAAGCACTGTTGCAATATTGGTAATAGTTGTTGGGGCTGTAGCCGCTGCCGCCAGGCTGCGATCGGGCGCGAAGCGGCCGTGCTAGACGCCTCGCTCAGCCACCAGGGAGCCTGGGTTGTACAGCCTCGCTCCTCGGCAGCGGCTACACCTGTGATTGCGTTCCGTCCGTCACATCGCATCGCAGGCTTCGCCAGCTCCCACAGGAGCAGCGCAGACGATGTGTGCCGCATCAGGCCGGCAACAGCATCCCGAAGGTATTGGCCCCCGCCTGGCTGCGCACGAACACGCTGCCGCCATGCATCAGGGCAATGGCCTTGACGATCGCCAGGCCCAGGCCGTGGTTGCCGCCACCGCTGGTACGCGCGGCGTCGACCCGGTAGAAGCGCTCGAACAGCATCGGCAGGTGCGCCTGGTCGATGGCCGGGCCCGGGTTGCTCACGGCGATGCTGATCTGCTCGCCTTGCTGCTCGATCCGCACCTGGATGACCTGCTGCGGGGCCGTGTGTTGCACGGCGTTGTTCAGCAGGTTGATCAGCGCCCGGCGCAACTGGGCCTTTTCGATGTGCGCCTGGGCATCGCCACTGACGTCGACGCGCACTTGGGCATCCTCGAGGATGTAGTCCAGGTAATCGAGGGTCGCGGCCACTTCCTCGGCCAGCGAGCTCAAGGTCAGTGCCGTGGCCTTGCTGCCCTGGTCGGCGCTGGCCAGGAACAGCATGTCGTTGATGATGGTGCGCAGGCGCTCGAGCTCTTCCAGGTTCGATTGCAGCACCTCGAAGTAATGCTCGGCGCTGCGCCCACGGGTCAGCGCCACCTGGGTCTGGCCGATCAGGTTGGTCAGGGGGGAGCGCAACTCATGGGCGACGTCGGTATTGAACGCTTCCAGGCGGCTGTAGGCCTGGTCGACCCGCTCCAGGGTGGCGTTGAAGGTGCTGGCGAACTGCGCCAGTTCCGGCGGCAGGTCTGCCAGCTGCAGGCGACCGCTCAGGCGCGGTGGGGCGAGCTTCTGCGCGTCGGCCGAGAGCGTGCCCAGGGGGCGCAGCCCGACCCGTGCCACCCAGTAGCCGAGCAGCGAAGCCAGCAGCACGCCGAATACCGACAGGCTGATGATCGCCACCAGCAGGGTGTGCTGGGTCTGCCAGAAGGTCTCGGTGTCGATGGCGATCAGAAAGCGCAGGGCCGGACGGCTGCCCATGGCCGGCAGCTCGCTGACCAGCACCTTGAACGGGTAGGGACTGTCGGCCAGTTGCAGGTCGCGCATGCCCAGTCGGCCCTGGGCGAAGGTGCGGATTGCGGCATCGGGCTGGCCGTACTCGAACGGCAGCTGGCCACTGACCACCCAGAAGCGTATGCGCCGATCTTCTTCGCTGAGCAGGTTGAGCTTGTTGGTGATCTTGGCCCAGTGCTCAGGGGTGTCGTAGCGGGTCAGTGACGACTCCAGCACGCTGAAGCGCGCCTCCAGTTCCGCCACCGGCAGCAGGTCCAGGCTGCGGTCGACCTGCTTGTACAGGGCGCCGCCAATCAGCAGGAACACGCCCAGCGCCACCAGGGTGAACAGCGCGCTCAGGCGCAGGGCGATGGAGTTAGTCGGCACGGTTTTCCAGAACATAGCCCATGCCTCGGATGGTGTGCAGCAGCTTGGTGTCGAATGGGCCGTCGAGCTTGGCCCGCAGGCGCTTGATCGCCACTTCGACGACGTTGGCGTCGCTGTCGAAATTGATGTCCCAGACCAGTTCGGCGATGGCGGTCTTGGAGAGGATCTCGCCCTGGCGGCGAGCCAGCACGCTGAGCAGCGAGAACTCCTTGGCGGTCAGGTCAAGGCGCTGGCCGGCACGGCTGGCCTTGCGGCTGATCAGGTCGACCCAGAGATCGGCGACCTGGATCTGCACCGGCTCATGGCTGCCACTGCGGCGCGTCAGGGCCTGCAGGCGGGCCACCAGTTCGAGGAAGGAAAACGGCTTGCCCAGGTAGTCGTCGGCGCCTTCGCGCAGGCCATGGATACGGTCTTCGACCCGTTCGCGGGCGGTGAGCATGATCACCGGCGTCTGCTTGCGCGCGCGCAGGGCCCGCAGTACGCCATAGCCGTCCAGGCCCGGGAGCATGACGTCGAGGACGATCACCGCGTAGTCACCTTCCAGGGCCATGTGCAGGCCGTCGATGCCGTCGCGCGCCAGGTCTACGGTGAAGCCCTGTTCGGTAAGACCGCGGTGCAGGTAGTCGGCGGTCTTTTCTTCGTCTTCGATAATCAGCACACGCATGGTCGGCTCTCAACTGGCATTGGGCTGCGCCAGGTTCACGGACGCCCGGCGCCGATGGAACAGGCGTTCCAGGGCCAAGTATATGATCGGTGTGGTGAACAGTGTCAGCGCCTGGCTGACCACCAGCCCACCCACCACGGCGATGCCCAGGGGCTGGCGCAGTTCGGCGCCGGCGCCGACCCCGAACATCAGCGGCACCGCGCCGAGCAGGGCGGCGAGGGTGGTCATCATGATCGGCCGAAAGCGCGTCAGGCAGGCCTGGTGGATGGCCTGTTCGGCGCTCAGGCCCTGGGTGCGCTGGGCATCCAGGGCGAAGTCGATGAGCAGGATGCCGTTCTTCTTGACGATACCGATCAGCAGCACGATGCCGATCAGTCCCATGATGCTGAAGTCCTGGCCGGTCAGCCAGAGCAGCGCCAGGGCGCCGAGGCCGGCCGAGGGCAGGGTGGAGATGATGGTCAGCGGGTGGACGAAGCTCTCGTAGAGCACGCCGAGGATGATGTACACCGCCACCAGTGCCGCGAGGATCAGCCACGGCTGGCTCGACAGCGAGCTCTGGAAGGCCTGGGCCGCACCCTGGAAGGTGCCGATGATCGAGTCGGGCATGCCCAGCTCGCGCTGGGTGCGCTCAAGGATGCGTACGGCATCGCCCAGGGCCACCCCCGGTGCCAGGTTGAACGACAGGTTGGCCGCCGGGAACAGGCCGTCATGGCTGATCGACAAGGGCCCGGTGCTGGGCGGCGCGACCTTGGCCAGCACCGACAGCGGCACCATCTCGCCGCTCAGCGGCGAGCGCAGGTAGAAGTAGTTGAGGCTCTCGGCCTTGCCGCGCTGGCGGGCGTCGAGTTCGAGGATCACCTTGTACTGGTTGGTCTCGGTCTGGAATTCGCTGATCTGGCGCTGGCCGAAAGCGTCGTAGAGGGCCTGGTCGACGTCGGCAGTGGTCAGGCCGAAGCGCGCGGCGGCGCGGCGGTCGATGTCGATGCGGGTGACGCTGGCGCCCAGTTGCAGGTCGTTGGACAGGTCGCGAAAGACCGGGTTGGCCTTCAGGTGCTCAGTCAGGCGCTGGGTCCAGAGGTTGAGCGCCGCGCCGTCGTTGCTCTTGAGCACGTACTGGTACTGACTGCGGCTGGGGCCGGAGCTCAGGTTGATGTCCTGGCCGGCGCGCATGTACAGGACTACCCCCGGCACCTTGGCCAGCTGCGGGCGCAGGCGGTCGATGAACTCGCTGGCCGAGACATCGCGATCGCCGCGGTCCTTGAGGGCGATCCAGAAACGGCCGTTGGCGATGGTCTGGTTGCTGCCGGTGACGCCCACGGCATGGGAGTAGGCACGCACCGCGGGATCGGCCTCGATCACCTTGGCCAGGGCCTGGTGCTTCTTGATCATGTCCGGGTAGGACACATCCGCCGCCGCCTCGCTGGTGCCGAGTACGAAGCCGGTGTCCTGGACCGGGAAAAAGCCCTTGGGAATGGCCACGTACCCGGCCACCGCCAGCGCCAGGGTCACGGCGAAAATGCCCATCATCAGCCGCTGGTGGGCCAGGGCCTTGACCAGTGCGCGCTCGTATCCGCCCAACAGGCGTTCGCCGAAGCTGCTCTTGTGTTGCGCCGCGTGCCCGGGACGCCCCATGAACAGCGCGCAGAGCGTGGGTGCCAGGGTCAGCGAGACCACCACCGAGATCAGGATGGTCGAGGTGGCGGTGAGGGCGAATTCCTTGAACAACCGGCCCACCACGCCGCCCATGAACAGCAGCGGAATGAACGCGGCCACCAGTGAGAAACTGATCGACACCACGGTGAAGCCGATCTCGCCCGAGCCCTTGATCGCCGCCTCGCGCATGCTGTCGCCGGCTTCCAGGTGGCGGTGGATATTCTCCACCACCACGATGGCGTCATCGACCACGAAGCCCACGGCAATGACGATGGCCACCAGGGTCAGGTTGTTCAGGCTGAAGCCGAACAGGTACATCAGGGCGAAGCTGGCGGTCAGGGACACCCCGAGCACGCTGGAGACGATCAGGGTGGCCGACCATTGGCGCAGGAACAGCGCCATCACCCCGATCACCAGGGCCACGGCGATCAGCAGGGTGACTTCCACTTCTCGCAGCGAGGCGCGGATGGTCTGCGTACGGTCGTTGAGCACCGACACCTGGACCGAAGCCGGGAGCATCTGCTCAAGGCCGGGCAGGGCCTGCATGACCCGGTCGACGGTATCGACGATGTTCGCACCCGGCTGGCGGAACACCACCAGGTTCAGGCCCTGCTGTTCCCCGGACCAGGCCTTGACGTAGGCATTCTCGGCACCGTCGATGACCTTGGCGACATCCTTGAGGTGCACCGGGGCGCCATCGCGGTAGGAGACGATCAGTTGGGCGTACTCCTCGGGATGGAACAACTGGTCGTTGGTGGCCAGGGTCGAGACGCTGTTCTCGCCATACAGCGCGCCCTTGGCCAGGTTCAGGCTGGTCTGCTGGATGGACTGGCGCAGGTCGGCCAGGGTCAGGCCCAGGGCGGCGAGTTTCTCCGGCTGGGCCTGCACACGGATCGCCGGGCGCAGCTGGCCGGTGATGTTGATCAGGCCGACCCCGTCGATCTGGCTCAACTGCCGGGCCAGCAGGGTTTCGGCGTAGTCGCTCAATTCATTGGCGGGCATCTGCGCGGAGCTGACGGTGAGGATCAGCACCGGGCTGTCGGCCGGGTTGACCTTGCGCCAGGTCGGTGGGCTGGGCATGTCCTGGGGCAGGCGGGCGGTGGCGGTGTTGATCGCCGCCTGGACTTCCTGGGCGGCGGTGTCGATGCTTTTTTCCAGGGTAAACTGCAGGATCAGGTTGGTCGAGCCCAAGGCGCTGCTGGAGGTCATCTGGGTCATGCCGGGGATGGCACTGAACTGCACCTCCAGCGGCGTGGCCACCGACGAGGCCATGGTTTCCGGGCTGGCGCCGGGCAGTTGCGCGGTGACCTGGATGGTCGGGAAATCGGCCTCCGGCAGAGGCGCGACCGGCAGGCGCGGAAAGGCGATGACCCCGAGCAGCACCAGGGCGAAGGTCAGCAGCAGGGTGGCGACCGGACGGTCGATGCACCAGGCCGAGATCGAGCCCCGGGCTTTCATGGCTTCACCTGGCGGTCGGCGACATCCTCGGGGGCGGCGTCGTCAGTGGCCACTTCGACGGTTGCGCCGGGTTTGAGGCGTGACTGTCCGTCGGACACCAGCTTGTCGCCCTTGCCGACCCCGGCGACGATATTCAGCACACTGTCCTGGTACAGCACCTTGACCGGCACGCTCTCGACCTTGTCGCCCACCAGCCGGTAGACGAAGTGCCCGTCGATGCCGCGTTGCACCACTTGGGGCGGTACTACCAGGGCATCCTGATCCAGGGCGGTCTGCAGTTTGAGGGTGACCAACTGGCCGGGCCAGAGGCGGGCGTCGGGGTTGGCGAATTCGGCCTTGACCCTGATGGTGCCGGTGTTGGCGGCCACCTGGTTGTCGATCAGGGTCAGTCTGCCTTCGCCGAGCAAGGTCCCGCCACTGTCGCCATCGCCCTCCAGGTAGGCCTGGACGGCGGCGGGTACCTGCGCCTTGAGCAGGGCCTGCAGGGTCGGCAGCATGTTTTGCGGCAGGGAGAACTCGACCCCGATCGGGTCGATCTGGGTGACGCTGAACAGCCCCTGGGTATCGGCCACCCGCAGGAAATTGCCTTCGTCGACATTGCGAATGCCCACCCGACCGGTGACCGGGGAGCGAATCTGGGTATAGGACAACTGCACCTGGGCGGCGGCAATCGCCGCCTGGTGACCGAGTACCGTGGCTTGCAGCTGATTGAACAGCGCCTGCTGCTGATCCAGGGTCTGGCGCGACACGCTGTTGTCGGTGCTCAGCAAGCGGTAGCGCTTGAGGTCGACACCGGCCACCTGCAACTGCGCCTGGCTCTGGCCCAGTTGTGCCTGGGCCTGTTCGAGGCTGGCGCGAATCGAGCGGTCGTCGATGGTCGCCAGCAGGTCACCTTGCTTGACCCATTGGCCCTCCTTGACCAGCAGGCGGGTCAGCACCCCTTCTACCTGCGGACGGATCACCACGCTGTGCAGCGACAGGACCGAGCCGATGCCACTGACGTAGCGCGGGACGTCCTGCTGTTTGACGCTGACCACCCGTACCGGGATGGTCGGCGCCTTGCGCACGGTTTCATCGCCCGAGCGTACGAACAGCCACCCGCCGGCCCCTGCCAGGGCAAGCAGGACGGCGAGGCTGAGCATGAGGGTACGGGGCTGGGTTCGCATGCTGGCTGGGCACCGCCGACAAAGGGATGGTACGGCTAGTTTATAGCGCCCCGATCCGGTCAGCAGCGTGACCGCTAACTGACAGGGCTGACAGCTAAACCACCCATACCGTGGTGGGCGGGTTGCGACTGCTACGCAGTCGATCGCAGCCTGGCGGCAGCGGCTACGGGGTGTTGCCGCTGGCGCCAGGCTGCGATCGGTCGCGAAGCGACCGTAAGACCTGGCGACCTCAATCTGTCAGGCACAACGAGGTGACCGGATTGCGACTGCTGCGCAGT
>NZ_JBIVXC010000026.1:0-55051 GCF_044769005.1 Pseudomonas sp. NPDC090755
GCACCTTCGGCGCAGCCGAAGAACGCGAGCCGTAGACTTGCGAAGCAAGTCGTAGTGCCGCGTGGCCCCGGAAGACGCCGAAGCGAGGGGACCCGAAGCGCAGCGTAGGGCCGTATGCAGGAGCAAGCGGTTTTGCCTACTTTTTCCAAGAAAAAAGTAGGCCGCCGTAAAGGCGGAAGGGGCCAGCAGCCTCACTGCATCAAATGGATAAGCCCGCCTACTAAAAGCCCAAGGACCATACCCCCGCAACTCCGCGAAGAATCAATTTGGCCATCACACCACCCCAAAAAAAAATAAATCGAGAAAAAGTTTTCCGGTTTGCAAACGCGACTGCGTCTAATTGAAAACACTTAAATAAAACAGAATCATTCTTGTTTAAATGGGGTCGTCATGGGTCTTGCAGCACGTCGTTTGTGTTCATTGGTGTCGCCGCTCTCCAGGATGGAGCGTGCCCGGTCTGCGTCCTGGGTACTGCTGGGCGTATTGGGCTTCGCCTCGCTGGCCGAGGCAGCACCGGTAAACGTCCACATCCCAGCCCAGAGCCTGGCCGGCGCCCTGCGCGAGTTCGGCGAACAGTCGGGCCTGCAGGTGCTGTACGAACCGAGCCTGGTCGAAGGCAAACGCGCTGCCGCCGTCAACGGCGAGATGGAATCGGTCGACGCCCTGTCGCAGCTGCTGCGCGGTAGCGGCCTGCGTTACCAGATCGACAACGGCACCGTACTGCTGCTCGGCACCCCCGACAGCGCCGCCCTGGAACTGGGCGCCACCAGCGTCACCGGCGCAGGCTTCGGCGCCACCACCGAGGGCACCGGCTCCTACACCACCGGTTCCGTGTCGATCGGCAAGATGCCGCAGTCCATCAAGGACACCCCGCAAAGCGTCAGCGTCATCACCCGTCAGCGCATGGACGACCAGCACCTGACCACCATGAACGACGTGCTCAACCAGACCACCGGGGTGACCGCCTACCAGGGCAGTATGACCAACTCCCGCTACCTGGCACGCGGCTTTGAAATCACCAACTTCCGCCTCGACGGTGGCGCCCCGGTGGGGGTCAGTGCCTTCGCCTGGAAAGACCTGGACATGGCCATCTATGACCACGTCGAAATCCTGCGCGGTGCCGACGGCCTGTACTCGGGCAACGGCGAGCCGGGTGGTAGCGTCAACCTGGTGCGCAAGCGGCCGACCGCCTTCAACCAGTTCTCGGTGACCCAGTCGGTCGGCAGTTGGGACAACTACCGTACCGAACTGGATGTCAGCGGCCCGCTGGGCTTCGATGGCCGGCTGCGCGGGCGCAGTGTCATCGTCTACCAGGACCGCAACTCCTACATCGACAAGTTCGATGCCGACCGCCAGCTGTTTCACGGCGTGCTCGAAGCCGACATTACCGACAGCACCCTGGTCACCGTCGGTTATACCCATGACCGCCTGAATTCGTCCGACCAGGCCTACGGCCTGCCGCGCTACAGCAATGGTGATGACCTGGACCTGCCGCGCAGCACCTTTCTGGCTGGCAACCACGACTACAAGAACCGTCGCGGCGACAACGTCTATGCACGGATCGAGCAGCGCCTGAGCGAAGACTGGACCGCCACCCTCGATGCCGTTTATGCCAACAACCAGCAGGACCGCGACTACTACAACTTCTATGGTTCCATCGATCCTGTGACCCACACCGGTTCCACTGCGGTCTGGGCGTCCCAGGACGAAACCTATCGCGATCGCGCGGTCGACTTCTCGCTCAAGGGTGGCTTCGACCTGTTCGGCGGGCGTCACGATGCGGTGCTGGGCTACACCTGGCAGAACTCCAAGCAGGACATCGACGCCTTCGCCTCGGGCGGCCGGGTTTCGGCTGGCGACATTTTCGCCTTCGATCCGGACAACTACCCATCGCGCAAGGATAACGCCTACCCGAGCCAGGTGCTGCCGACCTACATCAAGCAGAACGGCTTCTACGGTTCGGTACGCCTGCAGCTGACCGACCCGATGCACCTGATCCTCGGGGGTCGCTACAACGACTACTACTACAGCTTTGAGGCCACTCGCTTCAATGCTGCCGGCGTGCAGACCTCGAACAGCAAGACAGTGTTCAGCGACGACAACGTATTCACCCCGTTTGCCGCCCTGACCTACGCCCTGACCAATGAGTGGACCGCCTACACCAGCGTCGCCGAGATCTACAAGTCCCAGGCCAGCAGCCTCAAGGGCCCCAACCCTGGCAGCTCGCCGCTGGACCCGATCGAAGGGCGCAGCTATGAAGTGGGCATCAAGGGTGAATTGTTCGAGGGCCGCCTGAACACCACCACCGCGTTGTACTACACCAAGCGTGACGGCGAAGCCGTGCGTGACACCCGCTTCCCGCCGTCGACCTCCGGCCAGGGTGCCTCGTGCTGCTGGCTGGATGACGGCTCGGTCACCAGCAAGGGCATCGAGTTCGAAATCAGCGGGCAGATCACCGATCGCCTGGAAGGCACCTTCGGCTACACCTACAACCACAACGTCGCCACGGATACCGGCTCGACCACTACCACGACCCTGAGCCTGACGCCCAAGCACCTGGGCAAGGCGTTCCTGACCTATCGCATGCCCGGTGCGCTGGAGAACCTGCGAGTGGGTGCCGGCGTCAACGTACAGAGCGCCAGCTATGTGTCCGAGGGCGATCTCGACTTCTCCCAGCCGGGGTACGCGGTGTACAACGCCTTTGCCGATTACCGCCTGAACGAGCACTGGAGCGTGGCGCTCAACGGCAACAACCTGGCCGACAAGAAGTACTACTCGACCATCGGTACCGCCGAGTACGCCAACTTCTACGGCGACCCGCGCAACTTCATGCTGACCCTGCGCGGTACGTACTGAGTCAGCGGATAGCGCGACAACAAGGCCGGCACCCTCACAGGGTTGCCGGCCTTGTCGTTTGTGGGCACCGGTGGCGGTGGGAGTAGCCGCTGCCGCCAGGCTGCAAAGCCAGTCGCCACAATAGGTCAGGCCCATCCGGATGTTCGGGTCCACGACTGCTGCGCAGCCGATCGCAGCCTCGTACCTCGGCAGCGGCTACGGGGTGTAGCCGCTGCCGCGATGAGGCCAGCAGGTCAGGCCAGGGCCCGGCAGATGTCGTCGATGACCTGCGGCGAGTACGCCAGCGTCGCATGGGTCACGTCAAAGCCACGGCAGTAAGCAACCCGTCGCTGTTCATTCAAGCGCCCCAATGCCTGGGTGCGGGCCTCGAAGTCAGGGGTGTCCAGCGCCGACCACCAGCAATGGGCAGGCACGTGCAATGACGGGTAATGCAGGTCTTCGGAGAGCTTCTCCAGGTAGGCATACACCGACTTGCCCAGGGCCACTTCGCGTTCGGTACTGACGTTGAGGAACACCGCTCGGGCCTGATCGGCGCTGATGTCGGCGATGCTCACCGACCACTGGATGAAGTCCTCGATCACGGCGTCATCGAGCAGCGGGTTGCCCCGTGCCTCACAGTAGCGTCCGGCAGTCTCGGCGTGCTTGACGAACAGCAACGAGAAGAACCCGGTCAGCGCCTGCAGCCGTAGCGGCTGGCCCTCGCTGTCGGCCGGTGCGCTGACAGCGCCACCGGCCGGTGAGCCCTTGTGCTCGACGGTCGGGTCGAGCAGGCCGAGAAAGCCCACGGTCCGCCCCTGGTCTTCCAGGTTGCGGGCGATCTGCATCGCCAGCGGCGCCCCCAGTGACCAGCCCAGCAGGTGGACGTCGCCCTCGGGCTGGTCGGCAAGGATCTGCCGGGTGTAGTCATCGACCATCTGCTGCCAGTCCGGGCGCGGGGTGGCCGGGTCGTTGACGTAGTCGTGGAACATCAGGCCCTTGACCCGGATGTGCTCGGCCAGGGCCGCCGCCAACGGGAAGTAGCACAGCGCCGATCCACCGCCCGGGTGCAGGCAGTACAGGGTGCGTGGCCGTTGTGAACGGTTCAGGTCGATTATCGCGCTGCGCCGGCTGCCCTGGCCCTCGAGGTAGGCGCACAGCTCACGCAGAGAAGGCTGCTGGATGAACGCGTGCAGGGTCAGCTCCACACCCAGCCCGGCCTTGATCGCCGACACCGCCACCAGCACTTTCAGCGAATGGCCACCCAGTTCGAAGAAGTTGTCGTGCACCCCGATGTGCTCAGGCGCCAGCTCCAGCACCTGGGCCCAGACCGCGATCATGCGTTGCTCCAGTGCCGTGGCCGGCGTGCTGTCGACGGCAACCTGCACACGCTCGGGCATAGGCAGGCGGCGACGGTCGATCTTGCCGTTGTGGGTCAGCGGCCAGTGCTCCAGCAGCACGATATCGCTCGGGACCATATAGGCCGGCAAGTGCCCGGCAAGCTGGCGCTTGAGGGCGGCAGGGTCGGCCGCCTCGAGCTGCGCGCTGTCGCTGAAACTGACATAGGCCAGTAGGCTGTCGGCCTGCGGATGGCGCATGACCAGGGCCTGATGGATGCCGGGCAGGGCGCACAGACGGCCTTCAATCTCGCCGGCTTCCATGCGCAGGCCGCGGATTTTCAGTTGCTGGTCGCTGCGCCCGTGGTAGTACAGCGCCGCGTCGTCGCCACGCTCGGCCAGGTCACCGGTGCGGTACAGGCGAGCGCCCACCGCGCCGAAGGGGTCGGGAATGAAACGTTGTGCGGTCAATGCCGGCTGGTTGAGGTAACCCTGGGCCAGCAGTTCACCGCCCAGGTACAGCTCGCCGGTGAGGTGTTCGGGGAGTTGTCCGAGCATGGCGTCCAGCACATGGGCCTGGCGTGCGCCCAGCGGCGTGCCGATGGCCAGCCGTTCGGCCGGGGCGTCCAGGGGGACGGTCCAGGCCAGGGGGGTAATCACCGCCTCGGTGGGCCCGTAGGCATTGATCAGGCGTTGGCAGCGGATGCCCTGCTGCTTGTCGAAGTGCTCGCGGCTCCAGCCTTCGCCGCCGAGGATGCAGGTCTTGACCTGCAGGCAGCGGCCCTGGCCCTGCAACACCCGGGCGGTCTCGAAAAAGTACGAGGGCGGCAGGTTCAGGCAGGTCACGCGGTGGCGTTCGACGGCATCGGCCAGGTCCTGGCTGGTCCACTGGTGGGTGTCGCCGACCAGCAGGCTGGCGCCGTGAAGCAGCGGCATGAGGATCTGTTCGCTGGCCGCATCGAAGCTGATCGAGGCGAACTGCAGGCAGCGGTCACCGGCGTCCAGGCCATAGGCCTCGGCCGCGCTGAGGCAATGCCGGGCCACGGCCTGGTGGGGGACGGCAACGCCCTTGGGCAGGCCGGTGGAGCCGGAGGTGTAGATGATATAGGCCAGTTGCTGTGGCGGGCTGCGGCGTTGGACTGCCGGCAGGGCATTGGCGACGGTGGCATCGACCGAGGCGATATCCAGTACCGCACCGGCGAAGGGCGGCAGCCTGTCCTGCACGGCGGACTCACTCACCAGCAAGGTCAGGCCACTGTCGTCGATGATGTGCTGCAGGCGCTCTGCCGGGTAGCTCGGGTCGAGCGGCACATAGCAGCCCCCGGCCTTGAGGATGCCCAGCAGTGCGGCGATCCTGTTGAACGACGGGTTCAGGGCCAGGCCGACGCGGTCCTGGGGCGCCAGGCCAAGCTCGATCAGGTAACGGGCGATATGCTCGGCCTGGCGCTGCAACTGGCCGTAGCTCAGGTGCCCGTGGTCATCGACCAGGGCGATTGCCCCGGGATTGCGTCGGACCTGTTGCTCGAACAGTTCGTGGATGCACACGGCCGGCCCCCTGGGCAGTGCCGGGGCGGGTGACGCGTGGGCAATCGCCAGTTCGCCGAGCGCTTGCCCTGCATGGGCCTGGCCCAAGGCCTGCAGCCAGGCCAGCAGGTGGTCGCTGATCTGCTCGGCACGCGCCTGGGGCACTAGGTCAAGGCGATGGTGCAGCTTGATGTCCAGGCACTTTCCAAGACTGACCGCGACACTGACCGGGTAATGGGTCTGGCCATGGGCGCTGACCACGCCGATCTGCAACTGGTCGTCGGTCTGCTGTTGCAGGGCCTCGTCGACCGGGTAGTTTTCGAACACCAGCAAGGTGTCGAACAGCACGCCACCGAACAGCCGCTGGACCTCGAACAGCGGGCTGTGCTCATGTTCGCGCAGGCGCAGGTTGTCGGTCTGCAGGGCCTGCAACCAACGGCCCAGGGGTTGTTCCGGACGGGGCTGGACGATCACCGGCAAGGTGTTGATGAACAGGCCCATCTGCTCGTCGGCATGGGCCAGGGTGGCTGGCCGGCCTGCCACGGTTATCCCGAATGCGACGCTGGCGTGGGCGCTGTACTGCTGCAGCAGCAGGGCCCAGGCCGCCTGGACCAGGGTGTTGACGGTGACCCTGGCGCTACGTGCCAGCTGTTCCAGTGCCCGGGTGCCGGTGGCGTCGAGGACGCGCTCGCAGCAGCCATGCTCGACCGGCCCCGGGGCGGCGTTGGCGGTCTGCGGGGCGAGCAGGGTGGGGGCGTCCTGCCCCTGCAGGTATTGTTGCCAGAAGTCCAGGTCGGCTTGCTGGTCGCGCCCTTGCAGCCAGGCGATGTAGTCCCTGAAGCGCGCCCTGGGCGGCGGCACCGGGATGCCTTGATAGTGCTGCATCAGTTGGGCGAACAGCTGCGAGGTGCTCCAGCCGTCGAGCAGGATATGGTGGCTGGTGAACACCAGGTGCCAGTGGTCGCTGCCTTGTTGCAACGCGGCCCAACGCAGCAAGGGCGCCTTGCCGAGGTCGAAGCCTCGTTCGCGTTCCTGGTCGGCCAGTTGCCGGGCGTCGAGGCTGCCCTGGATGTGGCAGGTGAACTCGGCGGTCAGTTGCCGGGCCACCCGTTGCAGCGGCACCGTCAGCCCATCGCCCCAGTGGAAACTGCTGCGCAGGATCTCGTGGCTGTCCAGGGTGGCCTGCCAGGCGCGCTGGAAGCGCTCGATATCGAGGCCGGCGACGTCCAGTTGCAGTTGTTGCAGGTAATTGCCCTGGTCGGTGTCGAGCTGGGCGTGGAACAACATGCCTTGCTGCATCGGCGACAGCGGGTAGAGGTCTTCGAGCTGGCGCGGGGTGTCGATCAGCCGGTCAAGCTGGGCCTGGGACAGCTGCGCCAGCGGCACGTCCTCGGGGGTGACGGCACCCTGGTCGGGGGCACAGCAGTGCTCGATCAGGCTGTGCAGCTGTTCGCCCAGGGCGTCGGCCAGGGTCTGGATCGTCGCAGGCTTGAACAGGGCCTGGTTGAAATGCCACGCGAGGGTGAGTTCACCGTCCTGCACCTGGCCCCTGATGTGCAGCCCGTTGTCCAGGGACGCTTCGGTTTCTGGCGCTTCATCGCCCAGGGGGAACACTGGCTCGCCGACGCTGCTGTCGAGCGGATCGCAATAGTTGAACGTGACCCGTGGCACGGGCAGGGCGGCCAGGGCCTCGCGGCTGTCCGCATCACCCAGGTAGCGCAGGGCGCCGAAGCCAAGGCCGTGGTTGGGGACGCCGCGCAGGTGCGCCTTGATGCCCTTGATCGTCTGCGCCAGTGACGGCGCAGCGTTGAGCCTGACCGGGAACTGGCAGGTGAAATTGCCCGGGCTGCGGCTCAGGTCGATGGCATCGAACAGGCCATCGCAGCCAGGCCCTTGAAGCTGGATCAGCACATCCGCCTGGTCGTTCCCGTGGCACAGGGTGCGGGTCAGTGCGCTCAGCAGCAGTTCGCAGGTCCAGGTGCGGTAGGCGTGCGGTGCCTCGTGCAGCAAGCGCCGGGTCTGGTGCCGATCCAGTCGGGTCTGGACGCGCGTCATCTGATGATGGGTGCAAGGCTCATGGGCACCGGGCAGTTCGTCGCAAGCGTCCTGCAGTTGTGTTTGCCAGTAAGCCAGCTCGGCGCGGCCTTGGGGGCTGCGGGCGAACGCTTGCAGGCGTTCGCTGAAGTGACCCATCCCATGGGGCCTGCGCTGATAGAGCGATTGCAGATCGTGCAGCAGGCTGCTGCCACTGAGCGAGCGCGGGTCGATCTCCACCACGACCCTGGCCAGGCTTTCGATGGTCTGGTGCTCGAACAGGTCCTTGGGATTGAGCTGCAGGCCCAGCCGGCGCGCGCGGCTGACCACCTGGATGGAGATGATCGAGTCGCCGCCCAGCTCGAAGAAATTGTCGGTGACGCCGATCGGTTCGCGGCGCAGCACCGTCTGCCAGAGCTGCACCAGTTGCGCCTCACGCTCATTGCGTGGAGCGACGTACTCAGCCTGGCTGGCCTGCGGCAACGGCAGGGCGCGGCGGTCGAGCTTGCCGTTGGGGCTCAGCGGCAGGTGTTCGAGTTGCAGGATATGCGCCGGCACCATGTAGTCCGGCAACTGCTTTCGCAGCGCGCCTTGCAGTTCGCTGACCTGTATGTCGACGGCACCGACCACATAGGCCACCAGTTGCAGGCCGGTAGGGCCGGGTTGGGCCAGCACGGCGGCTTCACGCAGGCCGGGTTGCTCCAGCAGTCGTGCCTCGATCTCACCGAGTTCGATACGCAGGCCACGGATCTTCACTTGATGGTCGATGCGCCCGCAGTAATCGATGGCGCCATCGGCACGGTAACGGGCCAGGTCGCCGGTGCGATACAAGCGCGCCCCCGGAGTCGGGCTGAACGGATCGGGAATGAAACGCTCGGCGGTGAGGGCCGGGCGACGGTGATAACCGCGGGCCAGGCCGCAGCCGCCGAGCAGCAGCTCGCCCGGGGTGCCGTTGGGCACCGGGCCGAAGCCGGGGTCGAGGACATGGGTGTAGAGGTTGGCGATCGGATGACCGATCGGCACGCTGTCCAGGCCTTCGTCGCGGCAGGTCCAGTGGGTGACGTCGATGGCCGCTTCAGTCGGGCCGTACAGGTTGTACAGGCCGGCGCCGGGGAGCCTGGCGAACACCTGGTACTGGGCATCGGCCTGCAGCGCTTCGCCGGAGCAGATGATGCGCCGCAGCGAAGTGCACCGCTCCACCCCCGGCTCGTGGATGAACACCTGCAGCATCGACGGCACGAAGTGCAGGGTGGTGACCTGGTGGCGCTCGATGGTGGCGATCAGTTTGTCCGGCTCACGGTGCTCGCCGGGGGCGGCAATCACCAGGCGGGCGCCCTGGATCAAGGGCCAGAAGAACTCCCAGACCGATACGTCGAAACTGAACGGGGTCTTTTGCAGCACAGTGTCGGCCGCGGTCAGCTGGTAGGCCTGCTGCATCCACGCCAGGCGGTTGTGCAGGGCCAGGTGGCGGTTGCCAGCGCCCTTGGGCTTGCCGGTGGAGCCGGAGGTATAGATGACATAGGCCAGGTGCTCGCCGTCGATCTCGACCGCCGGGGCATGATCGGGCAGCGGGCTGTAGTCGGCATCCAGCAGCAGGGTCTGGCCGGCGAAGGGCGGCAGGCTGTCCTGCAGGTGCTGCTGGGTCAGCAGCAGGCCGATGGCGCTGTCTTCGAACATATAGGCCAGGCGCTCGGCCGGGTACTCCGGATCGAGCGGCACATAGGCACCGCCGGCCTTGAGGATGGCCAGCAGGCCGATGACCATCTCCAGCGAACGTTCGGCCGCGATGCCCACCAGCACCTCGGGACCGACTCCGCGCTGGACCAGGGCGTGGGCCAGCCGGTTGGCCTGCTGATCGAGCTGGCGGTAGCTCAGTTGCCGATCGGCAAACACCAGGGCGCAGGCATCGGGGCTGCGCAAGGCCTGCTGCTCGAACAGGCGCTGGACGCGGAACTCGCCAGGGTAGACCACCTCGGTCTGGTTCAGGCCGCGCAGGATCGCCTCCTGCTCGGCGTGGCTGAGCATCGGCAGTTCATCGACACGCCGCTCGGGCTCGGCCAGCAATGCCCGCAGCAGGTGCTGCCAGTGCCGGGCCATGGTGGCGACGGTGGCGGGCTTGAACAGATCGGTGCTGTACTCCAGGCTCACGCCAATGGCATCCGGGGCATAGTCCACCTCCAGCGACAGGTCGAACTTGGCCTGGCGCGGGCCACCTTCAAGCACGCTCACCTCAAGCACCCCGAGGTTCAGGGCCGCGCCCTGGGGGCTGCTCACGCGCCAGTTGAACAGGGTCTGGAACAGCGGGTTGGCGTGGCTGCTGCGGTGCAGTTCGAGGGATTCGAGGATCAGCTCGACGGGATAGTCGGCATGCTCAAGGGCCGCCAGGCTGTCGGCCTTGAGGCGGTTGAGCAGGTCCAGGCCGCTGGTGGCGGCAGATAGCCGGGCGCGGTACACCTGGCTGGTGACGAACAGGCCGACCAGTTCCTGGGTCTCGCTGCGGGTGCGGGTCGCGCTGGGAATGCCGACGGTGAAATCGCTTTGCCCGCTGTAGCGTCCCAGCAGCAGTTGCCAGGCCGCCAGCAGCACCACCATCGGTTGCAGCCGGTGCGTGCGGCACAGTGTCTGCAGCTGCGCGCAGGTGCCCGGGTCCAGCTGTTCGAGGTGATAGCCGGCGATATGACGCTGGCCCGACTGGCGCGGGTGATCCAGGGGCAGGGCCAGCGGCGGGATCTCGTCACCCAGGTAGTCGCGCCAGTAGCGGCTGCTGGCACTGAATTGGGGGCTTTGCGGGTAGCTGTGGCGTTGCCAGCGGGCGTAGTCGGCATACTGTTGCGCCGGCACCGGCAGGCCCTGTTCGGCGGGCAAGCCATAGGCCCGGGACAGGTCGGCGACCAGCAGCGGGTTGGACCAGGCATCGCAGACGATGTGGTGCAGGGTCAGCAGCAGGTAGTGCTGGTGCTCGCCAGTCTCAAGCAGCGAGGCGCGGATCAGCGGGGCGACACTGAGGTCGAACGGCGTGCCGGCCTGCTCGGCAATCTGCCGTTGCAGCTCGCTGTCCAGTGCCTGGCCCTGCAGGTGCGTCAATGACACGCGGTGCAGCGTCAGGCAGGCATGAGGTTCGATGAATTGCTGAGGCTCGAGGTCGCCCGCTTCGAAGCGCGTACGCAAGATGGCGTGACGCTCGATCACCCGGTTCAGGGCCCGCTCCAACCGTTGCGCCTCCAGCGGACCTTCCAGGCGCAGGACCCTGGGCATGTTGTAGGCACTGCTGTCCGGCTCCAGTTGCTGCAGGAACCACAAGCGCTGCTGGGCAAACGACAGGGGCAGCGGCCCCGTCAACGGCTCGCTCGGCCCCGGGGCGCTGTCGGCGGCGAATGCGGGGGGGAGGTCGTCTTCGGCCAGGAGCAGGGCCAACAGGTCGTCTTCAAGGCAGGGGTCGAGGGTGTGCATGGTCGATTCTCGAGCGGGCTTCGCGAAAAAGTTCTGCTTAGGGAACGAAGCATCGAGAGATCGATTTAGGCGCGGGCAAGCCGCCGGGCTTGCCGCGCGGGGGCGGGGTCAGAGGTCGCGGGCTACCCGAAAGCCCAGCCAGTCGCCGAGCACTTCTGGCGCGCGGGTGTTGCGGTTGCCGGAGCGGGTGAAGATAGGCGCTTCGGTCCAGTCGTTGCCACGGATCTGGCGGGTTTCGCAGCCCTGGTCGGTCCAGGCGCTGCCATCGCCGGGGGCGCCTTCGTAGCTCTTGTGCCAGCAGTCTTCGACCCGCTCATAGACGTTGCCATGCATGTCGTAGAGGCCGAAGGCATTGGCCGGGTAGCTGCCGGACGGTGAGGTGTAGCTGAAACCGTCTGCCGGGCCGTAGGTGTTGGCGTGTTTGCTGATCTGGTAGTCGCCTTCCTCGTCGAACGGGAACGGGAAGGGGCCGCTGGAGCCGGCGCGGGCGGCGTATTCCCATTCCGCTTCGCTGAGCAGGCGGTAGGTGGCGCCAGTCTTTTTCGACAGCCAGGCCAGATAACCCTGCATGTCCTGGTAGTTGATGCACACCTGGGGCTGTTCGGGGCCCATCGGGTAGCTGGGTTGTCCGGCCTTGCAGGCGCGACCGGGGCGGGTGTCGCCGTCGGGCGGGGTGGCGCCGGTGGCCCGGGCATAGGCGCGCCATTGTCCGGCGGTCACCGCGTAGCGGCCCACGGCAAAAGGTCGGGCAAAGCTGACCTGATGCTGCGGGCCTTCATCGGCCTCGCGGCCCGGTTCACCCTCGGGGGCGCCCATGGTGAACTGCCCGGCGGGCAGCACGACCATCTGCGGGCAATCCTTGCAGTCCTGGAACACCGATCCTGGCGTGGTGGGCGCTGCCGCGTGCGCGTTGGCACTGAACAGGCCGAGGCCTACGGCGAGAACGAGCGGGTGGATCATCGTAAAGGTTCCTTCTCAGGCGGTTTCCAGGGCGCTGGCGACGCAGCCCGCGTGCATCCGCACCAACTGGTCGGCGACGTGGAAGTAGCGGTCGTCGTGGGAGATGACAATGATGGTCTTGCCCAGGCGTTTGAGGTCCGGCAGCAGCTCGGTGTAGAAAATGTGCCGGAACGCCGGGTCCTGGTCGGCCGCCCATTCGTCGAACACCAGCACCGGCCGTTGTTCCAGCCAGGCACTGACCAGGGCCAGGCGCTTGCGTTGGCCGGTGGACAGGTCGGTGGTGGTGAAGCGGCCGTTGTCGATGCCGACCTTGTGGGCGATCTGCAGGCGCTGCAGGTACTGCTCGGCCTCCTGGGGAACGTGCGCATCGCCCTGCACCAGGTCGTCGAACAGGAAGTAGTCGGCAAAAATAGTGGTGAACGACTGGCGATAGTCGTCGCGCGCCTCGGGGCCCACAACCTGGCCGTTGAGGCGCAGTTCGCCCCGTTGCGGGGCATAGAGACCGAGCAGCAACTTGATCAGCGTGGTCTTGCCGCCGCCGTTCTCGCCGACGATGAAGACGATCTCGCCACGCTGCACCTTGAGGTTCACCGGGCCCAGGCTGAACGGCGCGACACCGGGGCTGGGGGCGAAGGTATAGCCGACGTTGCGCAGTTCCAGGCTGGCGAACGGCAGCGGTGCCACGTTCGGATCGTTGAGCAACAGGTGTGGCTCGGGGGAGGAGAACTGCCGGGACAGGTCGGCGATGCGGCGGAAGGCAATCTGCGCCCGGCTGACGATCGGCAGCACGCTGACCAGTTGATCCAGCGGCCCCTTCAGGTACAACAGCACCAGCACGAAACCGCTCATGGCCGCCTTGTCCATGCCCGGCAGCAGGCGTTCGATCACCAGGGCCAGGCCGATCACCACGAAGAACAGGGTGGAACCAAAACTCTTGGCGACGATGAAGGTGTTCATCGCGCGAATCTGTGTCTGGCAGATGGCGTCGGCAGTGCGCAGGATGCGCTGGTTGAACAGGCGGTTGCGCCGTGGCCGGTGCATGCGCAGTTCCTTGGCGCCTTCGGCGATGGCGTGGTACTGCTTCTGCAGCTCGTCCTCGGCTTCGCGGGCCTTGTCGAAGCCTTCGATAGCGCGTCGCCGGGCGATCAGTTGCGCGCCCAGGCCAAGCACCAGGCCACCGACCAGCAGCAGGAACAACGGCCACGACAGCATCGCCAGGTAGCCCAGGCAGCCGAGGCTGACGGTCAGAGCGATGGTCAGCGGGGCGAAGGCGAAGGAGAAGTCCCTGATGGTGTAGATGTCGTGGGTCAGCACCGGAATCAGCCGGTGGCTCTTGTAGCGCTCGATCTGGTCGATCGGCGCGCAGAGCACCTTTTCCCCCAGCTCCTTGCGCAGCTTGAGGATGATGTTCTGGCCGACGAAGTTGCTGCCGATGTCCGACAACCCGGTGCACAGCAGCGACAGCAGGCACAGGCCGGCGAAGGCCCAGAGCATGCCGCTGGCGACGCCGTCTGGGGCATGCAGGGCCTGGTTGATGTGGGCCAGCAGGAGGGTGACGCTGGCGCCGCCGATAATGCCCAGGACAATCGACAGCAGCACGATCGGCCAGAAGGGCCTGAGCAGGTGCAGGAGTTCACGGGTCGCGCCGCGGGAGCTTGTGTTCATGCCAGCGCCTTGAGGGTGTGTGCAGTGATCACGGGCCGGGCGGCCGGTTTGCCCAGGGCCTGGTACAGCGACTCACCGATTTCCCGGGCGCGGATCGGCAGCACCGACAGCAGGGTGTCGCTCAGGCCGTGGCTGGCCTCGCAGAAACCCTGCAGGTACACAGCGGCCTTGAAGCCTTCGTTGGCCAGGCACTGGTAGTCGCGGTCGACCGCAAAGGCCTGCAGGTGATCGGCCAGCGGCGCCAGCAGGTTCTGGTGCGAGCGGCGCTCGTAGCCGGTGGCGAGGATCACCGCATCGTAGCGGTGGGTCTGCGTCTGCCGGGTCGCCAGGTCGCGCAGGGTCAGCTCGATGCCCAGGGTGTTGCTGGTGACGGTTTCGACCTGGCGGCGGCACAGCACGGCATGGCGGAACTGGTGGGCGACCTTCTGCCGGTAGAGGATGCCGTAGATGCGCTCGATCAGGTCGATGTCGACCACCGAGTAGTTGGTGTTGTGGTATTCCTCGATCAGCTTGGCCCGCTCGCCGGAAGGCTGGTTGAACACCAGGTCGGTGTAGTCGGGGGTGAACACTTCGTTGACGAACGGGCTGTCGTCGGCAGGCTTGAGCGCCGAGCCGCGCAGGATCATGTCGACCTTGACCGACGGGAAGCTGTCGTTGAGGTCGATGAAGGCCTCCGCCGCGCTCTGGCCGGAGCCGATGATGGCGATGCGCATGGGTTTGCCCTGGGCGCAGGGCAGTTGCTCCAGGGCCGCCAGGTAGCGCGAGTGGTGGAACACCCGCGGGTCATCGCGCAAGGCGCCGAAGGCCTCGGGGATCTTCGGCGTGCCACCACTGCCGACCACCACCGAGCGGGCCAGGCGGCTGTGCTCGCGGCCATGCGGGTCGCGGCAGATCACGCGCAGGTGCTCGACCTCGCCCTTGTCCAGTACCGGCTCGATACGCAGTACTTCTTCGCCATAGACGGCCTGGGTGGCGAAATGCTCGGCGGCCCACTTGAGGTAGTCGTTGTACTCCAGCCGGCACGGGTAGAAGGTGCCCAGGTTGATGAAGTCGACCAGACGCTGCTTCTGGTGCAGGTAGTTGACGAAGCTGTAGGGGCTGGTGGGGTTGCGCAGGGACACCAGGTCCTTGAGGAAGGAGATCTGCAGTTCGCTCTGGGTGGCCAGGGTGTTGCCGTGCCAGCGGTAGTCGCTCTGTTTGTCGATGAACAGGGCGTCGAGGGCATGGCCGTTGGTTTCGGCCAGTTCTTCCAGGGCAATGGCCAGGGCCAGGTTGGAAGGGCCGAAACCGACGCCGATCAGGTCGTGGATAGTGTCGAAGGAGGGGGACTGGCTCATGGGGACGGTTCCTTGGATGGTCGGGAGGGGGCTTGGCAAAGCGCCCCTGGTCCTGCGCAAGTACACCGATAGAACGAGCCGTCCGTGGCAGAATTTACTGCTGTGCTCAGCCGATCTTCTTGCGCAGCAAGGCCATTGCCCGGTCGACCTGCGCCTCGTCGTTGAGCAGCCCCGGCGCCATGCGCAGCACAGGCCCCGCATCGCGGTCCACGGCGTCGACGACGATACGGTTCTCGACCAGGTAGTTGGCCAGGGCGTCGGGGTCCTGGCCCTTGACCCGGAAGAAAGTGAAGCCGGCCGAGTAGTCGGGGTTGCGCGGCGTCACCAGTTCGATGGCCGGGTGTTCGAGCAGGTGTTGCTTGAGGTAATCGTTGAGCTGGTGGATGCGCGCCTGGACCTCGGCCTTGCCCAGCTGCAGGTGCAGCTCGAAGGCCTTGCCCGCCGCCCAGCGATGCTCGAAGGCGTGATAGCCGCCGGGGGTCATGATGGTGGCGAAGTCCTTGTCTTCGGAGAAGGTGGCGAAGGTCGGCACCAGGTTTTGCATCGACTCGGAGGCGGCGCAGATGATCCCGGTGCCACGCGGGCCGAACATCCATTTGTGTGTGCCGGAGATGAAGTAGTCGCAGTTGAAATCGGCAAAGTTGGCGTTCTCCACGCCAAAGCCGTGTACCCCGTCGACCACATAGAGAATGCGCCGGTCTTCGTCGCGGTTGCGGTTGTGCTGGCGCACCAGCTCGCCGATCTGGCCGATCGGCAGCTTGACCCCGCTGCCCGAGTGCACCCAGGTCATGCCCAGCACCCGGGTGTTGGCGTTGATGGCCTTGTCGATCGTACCCAGTACCTGGTCGGTGGAAACATCGCGTGGCTGCTGGAACAGGCGCAGCTTGCGCACCCGGGTGCCTTCCTGGCGCTGGCGGAACTCCAGGGTCTTGCGGGTGGCATAGTGCTCGTGTTCGGTGGTGAGGATCTCCTGGTCGGCGGCGACCTTGAGCCGGCCGTAGATCATTCCCAGGCCTTCGGTGGTGCTGCCGGTCAGGGCGATCTGGCGGGGGCGCACGTTCAGGTAGCGGGCCGCCCACTCGCGCACTTCGCCTTCGCGCTGCCATTCGATCTCGGTTTCCCAGTCGACCCAGCGCGCCGGATTGCGGTCGATCTCGGCGCGGTAGTAGTCGATGGCCTCCTGCACCGGGCGTGGGTGGGCGGTGACCAGGAAGTTGGCAAAGTGGGCGTAGCTGGGGTCCAGCGGGAACAGCTGGCGCAGTTGCTGCCATTTGTCCTTGCCGCTGAAGTCGGGTGCTGCCGCCGCCAGGGCCTGTGGCAGCAAGGGCAGGCTGGCGGCGAGCAGGCCGGCCTGTTTGAGAAAGGTACGACGGTCAGTCATGGTCGAAGGCTGCCTGGTTCAAGGAGTGGAAATGCTGGCGACAGGGCGTGCGGCCTTTTGCACCTGCTCCCAGACCCGCAGGAAATTGCCGCTCCAGAGCTTGGCGATGTCGGCCTCGGAGTAACCACGGCTGAGCAGCTCGGCGGTGACGTTGCGAATCTCGCTGACATCCTTCCAGCCGTTCAGGCCGCCACCGTCGTTGAAGTCCGAGCTGATGCCGACGTGGTCGATGCCCATCTTCTTCACCGCGTAGTCGATGGCGTCGCCATAGTCCTTGAGCGACGCCTTGGGCTCCTGGTCGACGATGTCGTAGAGGCTGCCGGCATAGTCGCCGAAGCGTGATTCGGGCCAGATGGCGATCACCGCGTCGCCCGGCATCAGGGCGTTGGCCAGGCCCTGCAGGGGTTGCAGATCGAAGCGTGTGCGCAGGGCTTCGAGCTTGTCCAGGCTCGGCTTGCTCAGCGGCTTGAGGTAGGTGCCGAAGGCCACCACCTGGAGCACGCCGCCGCTGTTCTTGATCAGCTGCATTTCCTTGTCGCTGAGGTTGCGCGGAATGTCCACCAGCGCCCGCGGCGCCGAGTGCGAGGCCACCATCGGCGTGCGGGAGAGGCGCGCGACGTCTTCCAGGGCCAGGGTGGACATCTGCGACACATCGATGATCACGCCCAGGTCGTTGAGGCGCTTGACCGCCTGCTCGCCCAGGGGCGACAGGCCGCCGAGGGCATCGGGGGTGTCATTGAAGAACGGCAGCGGGCGCGAGGAGTCGGCCCAGTCGTTGTTGGCCACGTAGCTGAAACCGAACATGCGCATGCCGCGACTGGCCCACAGGTCCAGTTGGTCGAGGTCGCGTCCCAGGGGGTAGGCATTGAGCATGCTGATGAATATGGCGAACTTGCCTTCGCCGTTCAGGCGCCGGAAGTCCTGCGGGGTGTAGGCGATGCCGACCTGGTTGGGGAAGTCGCGGACCATGTTGCTGATGATCTTGTAGCGCACTTCCTGCTGGTGCCGGGCCTCGTCGATAAAGCCGGGGGTCGGGCGATGCGGGGCGTTGGGGCCGTTCCACAGCTCCGGCCAGCCGAAGATGGTCAGCGCCGCGCCAGACAGGCGGCCCTTGCCGGCCTTGACCAGGTCGAACTGGCCGGGCCCGTCCTTGTCGACTTCCTGGCCTTCGCCACCGAACTTCAGCGGCACGGTGATATGGCTGTCGAACGAGAGCATGTGCTCGTGCAGGGCATTGGCCTGTTCGACGATCTGGCGCGGGTAGCCGGCGTTTTTCTGGTAGTAGAGGTAACCGGCAGCGGCGGCGCCCAGGGCCACCGCCAGGGCAAGGGGCAGGCCGATGTACAGGGCTTTGCGGGAACGGGTCTTGGTCATTGCCATCTCGTTGCTGGGCTGATCGGAACGGCTTTCGCGGCTCGCAGGCGGGTCGCTGGACAAAGCGCGGGTATCAGGAGGGACGAATGGCGAGGGGGTGAATTTATGGTCCTTCACGGAATTCCGGGAGGTATAGTCTTTGGGCTTGGGCTTGGGCTTGGGCTTGGGCTTGGGTGTTGAGGATGCGAGCTTATCCATTCAATGCAGCGAGGCTGCCGGCCCCTTCCGCCCTTACGGCGGCCTACTTTTTTCTTGGAAAAAGTAGGCAAAACCGCCTGCTCCTACATACGGCCCTACGCTTCGCTTCGGGTCCCTTCGCTCCGGTGTCTTCCGGGGCCACGCGGCCTACGACTTGCTTCGCCAAGTCTACGGCTCGCGCTCTTCGGCTACGCCGAAGGTGCTACGCACCGGCCCCTACAGACACCTCCACTCAGCCTCCTGAAGTCGCAAAGTTACGGGCGGCGCCTGGAATGGCTTTATCTTCGAAAGTTGATTGTGTAGTGGATATTCGCTGCGGCAAGACACGCTTCCAAGCTGAGAACAATCGACTTCAACAACCCGGATGGCAAGCGATAATGTGTCAACCATGTCTCCGGCCCATACACCAAGAAAAAAGTAGGCCGCCGTAAAGGCGGAAGGCGCCGGCAGCCTCGCCGCAAGAAATGGATAAGCACACAGCCTCAACATCCCCCCCAAAATTTCGGGAAGAACCAAATTTATGGCGGCAGGTGAGATTCAAGGTTTAGGTGCAAAGGCCGATAAAGACGTTAACCCAAGCCCCCATCAGGATGATAAGTACATGGCAATCAGTGCCGTAGTGTTGAACGGGAACCCTGTATCGAGTACCACGGGCGGTGGCCTGCGGATCAACGCCAGCGCCGAGGGCGCCGCACAGCCTGCGGAGGACGGCAAGGTGGTGATCGATCCATCGGCGATGCGCAATAACAGCAAGCCCAGCGCCGAAGTCAGTTCGGACAGCGAACCGCCCCACGTCCAGCAACTGCGCAAAATGATCGAGAAGTTGCAAAAGCAGCTGGAGCAACAGCAGAAGCAGTTGCAGCAGGTGATGAACAGCAAGATGGAGGAGACCGAAAAAATGGCGGCCGTTGCCGCGGCCCAAGCGGCGGTCAGCAGCACCATGGGGGCGCTCGCGTCGGCCACCGCCGCACTGGTCCGCGCGCTGACCGAAAACGGTGGCGGTGGCTCAGGTTCGCTGGTCAGCACCAGCGCCTGAGCCTCCTGGCAGGCCTGCCATCATGCAGTGCAGGCCTCAGTCGGCCACCGGCCGGTTCTGACTACGCTCGGACTTGTAGCGCATGGCCACCGCCGGTGCCGGCTTGGTGCTGCCGGTCTCCATCCACTGGCGCATGCGGGAGGCATCGGCGAAGTGGGTGTACTTGCCGTAGGCATCGAGAATCACCATGGCCACCGGACGGTTGTCCATCTTCGTCAGCAGCACCAGACAGTGCCCGGCATCGTTGGTGAAGCCGGTCTTGGTCAGCCTGATATCCCAATTGCTCTTGTTGACCAGGTGATCGGTGTTGCGAAAGCCCAGGCTGTAGTTGGGCTTGCGGAACGACACGGTCTTCTCGCGGGTGGTGCTCAGTTCGCTCAGCAACGGATAGTTGCGCGACGCCAGCAGCAGCTTGCCCAGGTCACGGGCGGTGGAAACGTTGAGGCTCGACAACCCGGTGGGCTCCACGTACCGGGTGTGGGTCATCCCCAGGGCCCTGGCCTTGGCGTTCATCGCCTTGATGAATGCGTTGTAGCCGCCCGGGTAGTTATGCGCCAGGGTGGATGCGGCGCGGTTTTCCGATGACATCAGGGTAATCAGCAACGTCTCGCGGCGACTGAGCTGGCTGCCCAACCGTACCCGTGAATACACCCCTTTCATTTCCTTGTTCTGGGCGATGGTCATGGTCAGCATCTCGTCCATGTTCTGCTTGGCGTCGAGCACCACCATGCCGGTCATCAGCTTGGTCACCGAGGCGATAGGCACCACCCGGTCCGCGTTGTTGGCGTAAAGCACCTTGTTGGTCTGCAAATCGATCAACAGGGCGGCGCCGGAGGCCAGGCGCAGTTTGGAGGGGTCACGTTGCTCCTGGACCGGGGGTTGCGCAGCGGCGACTGGGGTGACAGTCGCGGTACCTGTGAGCAACAGCAGCAGGCTTAGTATCGATAGGGAGGTTTTCACGTCGAGGCTCACTAGATATTGGTATGTTGTTGGCTGTGCAAGGGTTTTCCCCCAAAAAACCGCTGCATTCTGGAGTATGGCTCAACGGCTGTCGATTGCCCTGTATTTGCCGGGCCAAATATGAACGAAATTTAATCCTGTACCCATTCCATACCGATCAGCCGGCATTCAAATCTGCTCGCGCCGACCAGTGGTTGATTGGATCCAGTCGCCGGGCAAGGGCTCAGGGCTGCGAGGCCGGCATGTCCGGCGCAGCACCTATCGAAAAGTGCGCCTGCGTCGGGAATAACGAACAGCGGAAACTGTATGGCGTCATAAGATCGAATACGGTTTGCCCGGTACTTTATTAGGTATAAATCAACTAACTCGGCCGACAAGCTGTGTAACGGCCAGTCACATTGATGCATCTTAATAAGCGCCCTTTGAACGCAGGGTGCGGTTCATTCGTTGGGGAGCCATTCGATGCGTGCCACCAGGGCAGGGCGCCCGCTTGCGCGGGGCGGCCACGCAGCGGCTGATTCGCTTCAATATCCGTGGCGATTCGGGCGCAAGTAACGCGGAACTTCCAGCAGCAAGTGTATCTGCCGCGTTACAACTAACACCTCTCCAAGTAAATACAGTGAAACACCAGCGGCAGCACTGGAGCGTCAGTTTGCGCAGTGGTAAGAGCGATCAACAGCCGTTTCCAAAACGCTATTCACGCACAGGAAGACGCTCATGCACACCGTTCGCAACACCTTGGTGGTGGTGGACTCGCAGCAGCCCGGGGACCTGATCCTGCACCGAGCGAAAATGATTGCCAGCGCGACCCGATCACACCTGCACCTGCTGGCGTGTACCAAGGGCAACCATCACGGCGCCTATTTGAACGACCTGCAAGGCGCCCTGGAGCAGGAGGGGTATAGCGTCAGTGCCCAGCAGGCCTGGCATGGAAGTACGTACAAGACCATTATCGCCGTGCAACAGGCACAGGGTTGCGGCCTGGTGATCAAACAGCACGTGACTGACAACCCGGTGGTCAAGGCCCTGATCACCCCTGAGGACTGGAAGCTGATGCGCTACTGTCCAAGCCCGGTGCTCATGGTGAAAACGGACAGGGACTGGACCGGCGGCACCATTCTCGCGGCAGTGGATGCCGGCAGCAGTGACGTGGAGCATCGCGTCCTGCAGTCGGGCATCGTCAGCCACGGCTACGACGTGGCCAAGCTGGCAGGCGGTACGCTGCACATGATGAGCGCCCATCCCTATCCCATGCTCTCGGCGAGTGATCCGGTCTTTCAGCTCAAGGAGAGCATCCAGGGCTTTTATCGCGACCAGTGCAGCCGGTTCCAGGCCGAGTTCCACATCAGCGACGAATGCCTGCATCTGGAAGAAGGACCGCCCGATGTGCTGATTCCGTACCTGGCGCACAAGCTCGAAGCAGTGCTCACAGTGATTGGCAGTGTGGCCCGTACCGGGTTGAGCGGCGCCTTGATCGGCAACACCGCCGAGATGATTCTGGACGCTCTGGACACCGACGTGTTGGTGCTCAAACCGAACGACATCATCCTGCACCTGGAAGAACTCGCCGCGCCGCCACTGACTTCGCCGGACGAAATCGCCGCATCCGCCTGGCCTTACAACCACCACAACCATCATCACCACCGAACCTGACCCCAGGTGGCCAGGTTCGTGCTACAGCGCCCGGCACGCCATCGCACCCCCATAAAAAACCCCGCCAAAGGGCGGGGCAAGGGGCTGTGCGGAGCAACGCACGATAAAAGGGTTTCGATCCTCAGGCGCACAGGCCGGGATTTTCCAGGTGGTCGGCCAGGGCCTTCGCGGCGGGCAGCGAGGTAAAGGGCCCGGAAACCGGTTCGCCCTCGCGGACCACGTACCAGCAGGCCAGCAAGCCAAGCTCCCTGAGCGAGGCGGGAACGGCGCTGCCGATGACGGACATGATGCTGATAGGGGCCATGGGGGTTCTCCTGCGATTCATGGCCCCACCTTACGCGCTACCGCAGGCCGGTTGAAATCAACCGGCTCGATAGTCGTCATCACTGCCATCGACACAGCCTCACCAGCGCGGCGGGCCGTAGTACACCGGCGGTGGGCCGTAGTAGCGCTCGCGGTAGTAGGGGGGTGGCGCCGGACCATAGCGCTCGATCACCCGATACTGCTGGTAATACACCGGGGGCGGCCCCTGGTAATACACCGGTGGAGGGCTGTAGTAGATCGGCTGGCGTTCGACATATACCGTGCGCTCGCGGGGGCCATACAGGGCCGAACCGACCACTGCACCGACCACGGCCGCACCGACCACCGCGCCCGGTCCATACCAGCCATGGCCGCCACCATGACCACCGCCATGGGCGGCTACCTGCCCGCTGGCGGCCAGGGCGCCAATCAGCAGGGCGATCTCGGGAACATGACGGTTCATACGGACACCTCACAGAGCAACCCCGATGCCGGGGATACCTCTATAAGACAGCGGGAACCGGGCGCTGCACAGCGGGTCTGAGTAAAGGTTTTGTAAGCGCCGATCAACGGTCGGGACCGCCGCCGTGCATGATGCCAGATCGATCGCAAAGGAGTATCAAATGGCCCTTGTTCCTGGCAAAGACACCGTCCTGTGCATCTCCCTGGCCGGTCGTCCCGGCACCTTCGGCGTGCGCTTTCACAATCACCTGTACCAGCAACTGGGCCTGGATTATTACTACAAGGCCATGACCACCCAGGACCTGCCGGCCGCGGTGGGCGGTATCCGTGCCCTGGGCATTCGCGGTTGTGGCGTGTCGATGCCCTACAAGGAAGCCTGTATGGCCCTGGTCGATGAAATCGACCCGTCGGCGGCGGCCATCGACTCGATCAACACTATCGTCAACTGCAACGGCCACCTGAAGGCCTACAACACGGATTACCTGGCCGTGCGTCAGTTGCTTGAGCAGCATCGGGTGGATCCGTCCACTGCCTTTGCCCTGCGCGGCAGCGGTGGCATGGCCAAGGCGGTGGCATGCGCCTTGCGTGACGCTGGTTTCCTTCAAGGCATCATCGTTGCCCGCAACGAACAGGCCGGTCGCCAGCTGGCAGACAGCTGTGGCTATCGCTGGCAGGCGGAGCTGGGCGACTTGTGCCCGCCGATGCTGGTGAATGTCACGCCGATCGGCATGGCTGGAGGGGTCGAGGCTGACCAGTTGGCGTTCTCGCCCGAGGCGATTGCGGCGGCCCAACAGGTGTTCGATGTGGTGGCGATGCCGGCGCAGACGCCGTTGATCGTCGAGGCCCAGCGCTTGGGCAAACCGGTGATCACCGGGCTTGAGGTGATTGCCTTGCAGGCTCTGGAGCAGTTTGTGCTGTACACCGGGGTGCGGCCGACGGCGGAGCAGGTGGCGCAGGCGGTGGCCTACGCCCGAGGCTGAGGGTGGGCCCTATCGCCGGCGCTGCCGGCTCCCACAGGGGCGGGGCAGCCCAAGGCACTGTGGGAGCTGGCGAAGCCTGCGACGAGGCACTTACTCCAGGGCTGCCAGGCGCTCTTCCAGCGCCGCAATTCGCGCCTCAAGCGCCTCGATCCGCTCCAGCGACACTACGCCGCCGGCACTGCGCTCCGGCCCCTGCTGGCGCGCAGCAAGGATCGCCTCGATCTCGGCCGGATCGCCCAGGGCATGGGTGTAGCGATCTTCACGCTGCCCGGCCTGACGCGGCAGGTGCAAGGCAAAGCCCCGGGCGATCAGGCGTTCCAGCTGGTGCAGCACCTGCTCGGCGTCTTCGAATTCGTGCATGCGGCTGCTGCGGGTCAGCAGCTCGTTGACGGTCTGCGGCCCACGCAGGAACATCAGGCCCAGCAGGGTGACCTGGGCCGGTACCAGTTCCAGGGCCTTGTCCACCCGCTGCTCCCAGCGGTCGGCGCGGCTGCCCATCTGCAGGCGGGTCAGGCCCTGGCCTTCGAGCGCGCGCAGGGCCTGGCCGACCTGGCCCTGGCTGAGGTTCATCACCGGCTCACGGCTGGTCTTCTGGTTGCAGGCCAGGACCAGGGCGTTCAAGGTCAGGGGGTAGGTTTCCGGGCTGGTGGCCTGTTTCTCGATCAACGAGCCGAGAACGCGGATCTCGGTGCTGGTGAAACGGGCTTCGGAAGCGGATTCGTGTTCGGCGGACATGGCCCTGTCTCTATGCGAAGAAAGGTCTCTAGCCTAGGTGCGCGACAGGGTAAAACACAAGCAGCCGGTGCAAGGCGCACCGGCTGGCGGTCAGGCTCAGGCGGCCTGGCGCTCCTCGGCCATGCAGGCCGCGGCGGTGAACAGTACGTCGGTGGAGGAGTTCAGCGCGGTTTCCGCCGAGTCCTGCAGCACGCCGATGATGAAGCCCACGGCCACCACTTGCATGGCCACTTCGCTGGGAATGCCGAACAGGCTGCAGGCCAGCGGGATCAGCAGCAGCGAGCCACCGGCCACGCCCGAGGCGCCACAGGCGCAAATGGCCGCGACCACGCTCAGGAGAATGGCGGTAGGGATGTCGACGGCGATGCCCAGGGTGTGCACGGCAGCCAGGGTCAGCACGGTGATGGTGATCGCAGCGCCGGCCATGTTGATGGTCGCACCCAGCGGGATCGATACCGAGTAGGTGTCTTCATGCAGGCCCAGGCGCTCGCTCAGGGCCAGGTTGACCGGAATGTTGGCCGCCGAACTGCGGGTGAAGAAGGCGGTGATGCCGCTTTCGCGCAGGCACAGCAGCACCAGCGGGAACGGGTTGCGACGGATCTTCCAGCCTACGATCAGCGGGTTGACCACCAGGGCCACGAACAGCATGCAGCCGATCAGCACGGCCAGCAGGTGCAGGTAGCCCAGCAGCGCGTCAAGGCCCGACTGCGCCAGGGTCGAGGCGACCAGGCCGAAAATGCCCAGCGGGGCGAAGCGGATGACCACGCGCACGATCAGGGTCACGCCGTTGGACAGGTCTTCGACCACGGTGCGGGTGGTTTGTCCTGCGTGACGGATCGCCACGCCCAGACCGATGGCCCAGGCCAGGATGCCGATGAAGTTGGCGTTCATCAGGGCACTGATCGGGTTGTCGACCACGCTCAGCAGCAGGCTTTGCAACACTTCGGTGATGCCGCCGGGAGCACTCAGGGCCGCATCCGAAGTGCTCAGGGCCAGGGAGGAGGGGAACATCATGCTGGCGATCACCGCGACCACGGCGGCGGCGAAGGTGCCGAACAGGTACAGCACCAGGATCGGGCGGATATGGGTCTCGGTGCCGTGACGGTGGTTGGCGATCGAGGCCATGACCAGGATAAACACCAGGATCGGCGCCACGGCCTTGAGGGCGGAGACGAACACCTTGCCGATGAACGCCAGGCTCAGGGCGATGTCCGGGGCGATCAGGGCCAGTGCGATACCGGCCACCAGGCCGATCATGATCTGTAGTACCAGGCTGGTACGGTTCAACAGCTTTAGAACAGGTGTCATGTCGGGTGTTTCTCTGTCTTGTACGAGGGCAGCGGACCTGTCGCGACGCCAGCAATACGGGGGGCGCCAGGCGGTCAGGTGCGTGAAAGGGGCGCGACTTTAGCACAGCGGGTCACATTTGGTGATTGCCCTGTGTCAGGCGATAGGACGGGCGTGTAGTATGCGCGCCCCTTTGAAACGGCTGCGGGCCGTGGATGTTTAGCTGGCTGGAGTGTAGATGTTACTGCCGATTCTGTTGCTGGCCGCGGCCGGCTTCACTGTACTGACCACCGAATTCGTGATTGTCGGCCTGTTGCCGGGTATTGCCCGGGACCTCGCCGTGACGGTGCCGCAGGCGGGCTTGCTGGTGACCTTGTTCGCCTTCACCGTGGCGTGCGTCGGGCCGTTCCTGACCGCCTGGTGCGCCCGCTGGGAGCGCAAGCGCCTGTTTGTCGGCATCCTCGTGCTGTTCGCCGCCTGCAACGCCCTGGCGGCCCTGGCCCCGAACATCTATGTGATGGGCCTGGCGCGCCTGCTGCCGGCACTGGGTTTGCCGGTGTTCTGGGCGCTGGCCAGCGAAACGGCGGTGGACATCGTCGGCCCGGCCTATGCCGGACGGGCCATCGCCAAGATCAGCTTCGGCGTGGTCTGCGCCACGGTGTTCGGCATCCCGGTCGGTACCCTGGTCGGTGATGCCCTGGGCTGGCGTGCGGCCTTCGCCCTGCTGGCGTTGCTGGCGCTGGCCAAGGCATTGCTGCTGTACCTGTATCTGCCCCATACCCCTCGCCACAACCAGGCCACCTCCTTGCGCAGCCAGTTCGGCATCCTGCGCAGCCCCCTGCTGCAAGGTCATGTGCTGCTGTCGGTGCTGGTGTTCAGCGGCATGTTCACCGCCTATACCTACCTGGCCGACATCCTCGAACGCCTGGCCGGTTTCGACGGTACGCGGGTCGGTTGGTACCTGATGGGCTTCGGCGCGGTGGGCATGATCGGCAATAGCCTGGGCGGCCGGGCGGTGGATCGCCATGCGCTTTTGGCCTCTGCCGGTTTTTGCGCGCTGATGCTGGTGGGCTTGATTGCCCTGGTGCCGAGCATCCATTCCAGCTGGGGCCTGATCGTGGCGCTGGCCATCTGGGGCGCCACCCAGGCGGCGTTGTTCCTGGTCAGCCATGTGCGCTTGATCAAGGCCGCGCCCCAGGCGCCGGCCTTCGCCGCCTCGCTGAACATCGCCGGGGGCAACCTGGGCATCGGCCTGGGCGCGATGATCGGTGGCCGGGTGATCGACCACCTGGGCCTGGCCAGTCTCGGCTATGCCGCCGCCGTGCTGATCGGCGTTTCGGTGCTGTTGGCGCTTGCGCTTGCACGGGCTACCAATGGAAAAGCTGCCGGCGAGCCCCCTCGGTAATGGCGACAATGCCCGGGTGCTTGACCTTGCGCTCCACCGAGATGGCGTAGAACGACTCGATCACCGCGTCGGTCTGGCCGATCAGCTCGACGCCATATTGCTTGCAGACTTCATCGGCAATCACGCTGGGGCCGATGAAAATGCCGCTGCCGGACTGGCCGAACGCCTGCATCAAGGCACTGTCGTCGAACTCGCCGACGATCCTGGGCTGCAATTGCTGTTCGGCCAGCCAGCGCAGTAAACGGCTGCGCACCACGGTTTCCTGGCCAGGAATCAACAGGGGCGCGTGTTGCAGGCAGGCGGGGAAGCCTTCGCCCAGCTCCGCCGCCAGGGCAGGGGTGGCAAAGAAACTGATGCCGCACTCACCCAGTTTCTGGCTGTAGCCCTTGATGTCCAGGTGGCTGGGCATGGGGCTGTCGGAAATCACCAGGTCCAGGCGCTGGATCGCCAGGTCGGCCAGCAGGCGTTCGAGCTTGTCCTCACGGCAGCTCAGGCGCAGGGCGTCTTCCATGTCCATGGTCGGCGCCAGCAGACGATAGACGATGGACTTGGGCACCACATCGGCCACCCCCACCCTGAACAGGATCTGCTGTTCGTCAGGACGTGCGCGCAGCATGGCCTCGAGCTCCCCGCCGATCTGGAACATCTGCTCGGCGTAGGCCAGGGTCTGGCGGCCGCTCTCGGTCAGCTCCAGTTGCCGGCCGACCCGCCGAAACAGTTCGATGCCGTAGGTCTGCTCCAGCAGGGTGATCTGGCCGCTGATGGTCTGCGGCGTCAGGTTCAGTTGCTCGCCGGCACGCACGATGCTGCCGGTACGGGCCACGACCCAGAAGTAATGCAGCTGTCGGTAATTGAGCATGGAGGCTGCCGATTCGGAAAAACCGAAGTATAACCGCTGAAAATACGAATTTTCCTGATGTATCGAGATATTTAGAATTCCCAGCCATCACGGTGCCACTGAGTGGGCGCCGATCACTGACATGGAGAAACACAGATGCTGCAACTCAAATCCATCGGTACACCCCTGGTGTTGCTGCTGGCCCTGTTCGCCATGAGCGGCTGCGAGCAGGCGGAAAAGTCAGCCCAGCAGATGCTCAACCAGGCAGCTGAATCGGCCAAGGAGGCCATCGATAAAACCAACGAAGCGGCCCAGCAGGCCCTGAGCGAAGCCACTGGCTCCCAGGGCGCTGACAAAGCCGCCAAGCCTGAGCGCGACGACAGCGCCAAAGAAATCTGACCACCCCTTACCTCGATTCAGGATTGATTCATGGAATACTTGTTGGAACTCGCTGCAAGCCCGACCGCCTGGGTAGCCCTGGCCACCCTGGTGGCCATGGAGATCGTGCTGGGCATCGATAACCTGATCTTCATCTCCATCCTTACCAACAAGTTGCCCGAGGCGTACCGCTCCAAGGCGCGCCGCATCGGTATCAGCATGGCCCTGGTCATGCGCCTGGGCTTGCTCAGCACCGTGGCCTGGATCGTCCAGCTGACCGAGCCTGTGGTCGATGTGTTCGGCCATACCTTCTCCTGGAAGGACATGATCCTGATCGCCGGTGGCCTGTTCCTGCTGTGGAAGGCGACCAAGGAAATCCACGAGAGCGTCGACCCGCGCGCCCAGGCTGAAGCCAAGGCGTCCTCGACCATCACCCTGGGCTTTGCTGCCGCGATCGGCCAGATCCTGGTGCTGGACATCGTCTTCTCGATCGACAGCATCATCACCGCCGTGGGCATGACCGAGCACCTGCCGATCATGATCATCGCCGTGATCAGCGCCGTGATCGTGATGCTGGTGGCTGCCGACCCGCTGGCCAAGTTCATCAACGACAACCCGACCGTGGTGATGCTGGCCCTGGGCTTCCTGATCATGATCGGCATGACCCTGATCGCCGAAGGTTTCGGCGCCCATGTACCGAAAGGCTACGTGTATGCGGCGATGGCGTTCTCCACCGCGATCGAAGTGCTGAACATCATGTCGCGCCGGGCGCGGATCAAACGCGAAGCCGCTGAGGGCTGATGCAAATCACGGGGCGAGCCCGCTCCTGCACAATCGGTAGGAGCGGGCTTGTCCCGCGATGCGTTTCAGGAATCAATGTGCATTGGCATGCCGACGACTACGTCGTGCTGGCACAGCCTCGCTGGATTGTTTAGGCAGGGTAGGGTGCGGGTGGTGGCGGCGCGCAATGCGCATGACACCCCAGAGCATGGCGGCGGCGACACTCAGCCAGGCGCCGACCAACATCAGAATTGCCATTGTCAGGCTCATTGCTACCTCCAGGAATCCCGGGCCAGCCTTCCATGCTTGCCCAGCAGACACCCCTGTAGTCTAGCCCAAGGCGCATTGCAGGCCATTGACCGATGGTCCAGGCCCTTGGGCCGCTTTGTGCTAAATGCTCCCCAGGCTATACCCGAACTGCCGGTCGGCCTATGATCGCCATCCAGGGCCGGGCGCTGTCTGCCGGGCATCAGCACAAGCGAGTGTTCATGCTGCCACTGTCTTCTTCATTCACCACCCCGCGGCGCCTGTTGGCGGCCTGCGCGGTGGCCCTTGCCCTGGCCGGTTGCGCCAGCACGCCGGCGCCGATCAAGGGGCTGCCCCAGCGGGTCGAGATCGGCTCGGTGCCGTTCTACCGCGGCAATGCCAACCAGAGCGCCGCCATGGCCCTGGCCGCGATCCTCTCGCAGCAGGGCGTGCGCATCACCCCAGGCCTGCTCGACCAGCCGCTGGGCCTGCCCCAGGGCGTGGACAAGTTGCAGGACTCGGTACAGAACGTCGCCCGCCAGTACGGCATGGTGGTCTACCCACTGGAGCCGAAACTCGAAGCCTTGCTGGCCCAGGTGGCCGCCGGCAACCCGGTGCTGCTGCGTTTCGCCGAGGGCTCGGCGTTCTGGGCTGAGCCGCGCTATGCCTTGCTGGTCGGCTACGACAGCTACAAGCAGCGGGTGCTGTTGCGCGCAGGGATGAACCGGCGTCGCTTGATGGGCTTCGACGATTTCAGCTCGGCGTGGAACAAGGAAGGGAATTGGGCGGTGCTGGTGCAGCAACCGGGCCAGTTGCCGGCCCAGGTTGACCGTCAGCGCTGGCTGAAGGCGGCCAATGACCTGGCCCAGGCAGGCCAGGAACAAGCGGCCCGCCAGGCCGTCAAAGCCCTGGGGCAGTGACGGCGCAGGCGGGCAGGGGGCTTAGAAGCCCAGGCGATCACGCAGGCTGTAGTACCAGGCGCCGAGGGCGCTGAACGGCACACGCAGCATCTGGCCACCCGGGAACGGGTAGTGCGGCAGTTCGGCGAAAGCGTCGAAGCGCTCGGCCTGGCCACGCAGGGCCTCGGCCAGTACCTTGCCCGCCAGGTGGGTGTAGGTGACGCCGTGGCCGCTGCAACCCTGGGAGTAGTAGATGTTGTCGCCCAGGCGGCCGACCTGAGGCAGGCGCGACAGGGTCAGCAGGAAGTTGCCGGTCCAGGCGTAGTCGATCTTCACGTCCTTGAGCTGCGGGAAGGCCTTGAGCATCTTCGGACGGATGATCGCTTCGATGTTCGCCGGGTCACGGGCACCGTAGACCACGCCACCGCCGAAGATCAGGCGCTTGTCGCCGGTCAGGCGGTAGTAGTCGAGCAGGTAGTTGCAGTCTTCGACGCAGTAGTCCTGGGGCAGCAGGCTGCGCGCCAGTTCTTCGCCCAGTGGCTCGGTGGTGATCACCTGGGTGCCGCACGGCATGGACTTGGCGGCCAGCTCCGGCACCAGGCCGCCCAGGTAGGCGTTGCCGGCGACGATGACGAACTTGGCCCGCACTTTACCTTGCGGGGTGTGTACTACCGGGTTGGCGCCACGGTCGATGCGCACGGCCGGGGACTGTTCATAGATCTTGCCACCCAGCGACTCGACCGCGGCGGCTTCGCCCAGGGCCAGGTTCAGCGGGTGGATGTGGCCGCCGCTCATGTCGAGCATGCCGCCAATGTACTGGTCGCAGTCGACCACTTCACGGATGCGCTTCTGGTCCATCAGCTCCAGCTGGGTGTGGCCGAAGCGTTCCCACAGGCGCTTTTGCGATTCCAGGTGGCCCATTTGCTTGGGCGTCAGGGCGGCGAACACGCCACCGTCCTTCAGGTCGCACTGGATGTTGTACTTGGCCACGCGCTCACGGATGATACGCCCGCCTTCAAAGGCCATCTGGCCGAGCAGTTGCGCCTGCTTGGGGCCGACGGTGCGTTCGATGACGTCGATGTCACGGCTGTAGCTGTTGACGATCTGGCCGCCGTTGCGACCCGAGGCGCCGAAACCGACCTTGGCGGCTTCCAGCACGGTCACGCTGAAGCCGTTCTCCAGCAGGAACAGGGCGCTGGACAAGCCGGTGTAGCCGGCACCGATCACGCAGACATCGGTCTGTACCTCTTCCTGCAGCGCCGGGCGCGGCGGAACCGGATTGGCCGATGCGGCGTAGTAGGACTGTGGGTAGGGGGTGTTAGCCATGCTGCGAAACCTCTGTTTTATATTTTTTACGACTGTACCGATGCTATCAATAATAATAAACACCCGCTAGTCGTGTGTTGAAAATCCTTTACCCCCTGCTTTTACAAATATTTTTAAGATTCAGTGGCTTAGCGTGAAAAAAAGAGTTGACACTGTCTGTCGATTCCGTAGAATGCCGCCTCACAGCAGGCACATAGCTCAGTTGGTTAGAGCACCACCTTGACATGGTGGGGGTCGTTGGTTCGAGTCCAATTGTGCCTACCACATCAAATCCGCCCCTGCTGGCGGTACAAAAAAGGCGATCCGAAAGGGTCGCCTTTTTTGCTTTCTGCGCGCCGTCCTGCCGGTGACCGACTATCCGAAGAAAAGCCTGAATAGACAGCAACGCTAGAATTAACGGGGGGATAACTTTCATGCGTCCTGCTTGTAAGGAGTCCTGCGATGAAGATCCTATCTGCGTTGGTGCTTGTTGCAGCAGTGTCAGGTTGCGCTACAGCGCCTGATCATCAGGTAGTCGGCGTCCCAATGAATGCAACCCACTACAACGCCGGGCGTGTCGCCCATGCCAGCCTGGTATCGATGGGCAGTGAGACCCAAATCTGGATCGCTGTCAGTGGTGTACCCGATTCAACGACACTACCTGCTCGTCTCTACACCTACCTTTACACGGGGGCGTGCGGCGGCCTGAGTGGCAAGCCGGCTTACTCGATGAATGAAACCGTGAGTTCGGATCGCCTTGGGTCTGGTATGGCGCTGGTGAAAGTCGCACCGATGTCACTTGATAGCCTGCGCTCGGGCAACTATGCCCTGGTGGTGCGCGGCAGTGCTGCGGACGGCAATCACGATCTGTTCTGTGCCAATGTCATCTAGCGAAGGGCGATTCGGTGCCAGCCATTGCCTTTTCGTAGGAGCGGATTCACCGGTCCGGTGAATCCGCTCCTACAGCTAGCCAGTGGAAGGCAGAACCGCTCACTGATTGCTATCAAGCGTTGCGTTTGACCACCAGGGTGAGGATGTCGTAGCTGGCGCACAGCTCACCGTTCTGGTTGGTCACCTCGACGTCCCAGGCCACCACGCCTTGTGGCTCGCCTTTCGGGCTGACCTTGCCCTGGTCGATCTTGCGCTTGCAGGTCAGGCGCGCCTGGATCGTGTCGCCAATGCCCACCGGGGTGATGAAGCGCAGGGTGTCCAGGCCGTAGTTGGCCAGTACCGGCCCGACGCCGGGGGAGACGAACAGGCCAGCCGCCGCCGACAGTACGAAGTAGCCGTGGGCGATGCGCTTGCCGAACTGCGAGTCCTTGGCGGCGATGTCGTCGAAGTGCATGTAGAAGTGATCGCCCGACAAGCAGCCGAAGTTGACCAGGTCCGACTCGGTGACGGTGCGCCGGTGGGTCAGCAGCGATTCGCCGATCTGCAGGTCCTCGAAGTGGCGGCGGAACGGGTGCACCTCGCTCTCGTAGACCTTGGCGCCGCGTACGTACTCGCCGGCCACCGCCATCAGCATGCTCGGCGAACCCTGTACCGCAGCGCGCTGCAGGTAGTGCTTGACCGCACGCAGGCCACCGAGCTCCTCGCCACCGCCGGCACGGCCCGGGCCGCCGTGCTTGAGCTGCGGCAGCGGTGAACCGTGGCCGGTGGACTCGGCAGCCGATTCGCGGTCGAGGATGTGCAGGCGACCATGCAGCGCGGCTGCCGCGGGTACCACCTTGGCAGCAACGCGTGGGTCTTTGGTGATCAGGCTCGCGACCAGGCTGCCTTTGCCGCGGGCGGCCAGGGCGATGGCTTCGTCGAGGTCATCGTAGGCCATCAGGGTGCTAACCGGACCGAAGGCTTCAATATCGTGGGCACCGCCTTCGGCGTGCGGATCGCGGCTGCGCAGCAGGGTCGGAGCGAAGAACGCGCCTTCGTTGACGCCATCGCCACGCGGGGCGAAGCCGTCCCTGGCGCCGAACAGCAGGTCGCTCGATTGCAGCAGCGCGGCGACGCGCTCGGCGACGTCGGCCTGCTGGGCATGTGAGGCCAGCGCACCCATCTTCACGCCTTCCACCGACGGATCACCGACCACGACCTTGGCCAGGCGCTCGCGCAGACGCTCGGCGACCGCGTCGATGTGCTTGGCTGGAACGATGGCGCGGCGAATCGCAGTGCACTTCTGTCCGGCCTTGGTGGTCATCTCGCGGGCGACTTCCTTGACGAACAGGTCGAATTCCTCGTCGTCCGGGGTGACTTCCGGGGCGAGGATCGCGCAGTTCAGCGAGTCGGCCTCGGCGTTGAACGGGATCGAGTTGCGCACCAGGTTGGCGTTGACGCGCAGCTTGGCGGCGGTGTCGGCGGAACCGGTGAAGGTCACCACGTCCTGGCCTTGCAGGCGGTCGAGCAGATCGCCCGTGCCGCCGATGATCAACTGCAGGCTGCCGGCCGGCAGCAGACCGGATTCGTCCATCAGGCGTACGGTGGCTTCGGTCAGGTAGCTAGTGGCGGTGGCTGGCTTGACGATACACGGCATGCCGGCCAGGAAGCTGGGGGCGAACTTCTCGAGCATGCCCCAGATCGGGAAGTTGAAGGCGTTGATATGCACGGCGAGGCCGCCGCGCGGCACCAGGATGTGACTGCCGGCGAAGGTGTTGTTCTTGCCCAGCGCAATGGCCGGGCCTTCATGCACCACATTGCCGGACGGCAGCTCGCGGCTGCCCAGGCTTGCGTAGGTGAACAGGGTGCCGGCACCGCCTTCGATGTCGATCCAGCTGTCGGCGCGGGTTGCGCCGCTGTGGTGGGACAGCGCGTAGAGCTGCTCCTTGCGTTCGAGCAGGTACTTGCCCAGGGCCTTGAGGCGCGCGGCGCGCTGCTGGAAGTCCATGGCCATCAGTTCGGCGATGCCGCGCTGGCGGGCATGGGCGACGGCTTCGGCAAAATCCAGCACTTCTTCATGGGTGCACGCCAGGGGCTGGCCATTGATGGCGCTGCGCAGGGACTGGGCGCCGTGCTGGCCGATCCAGCGGCCGCCAATGAAGCTTTGCAGGGTAGGGGTGTTGCTCATCAGGAATTCTCCAGGGTGTCGGGGGCGGCCGGCGCCTGTGTGGGCCGGCCGCAAGGCTTACCAGAGGGCCAGGGTGTAGCCGAGGATCAGGCGGTTCTCGTCGACGTCGGTGGTCAGCCCGTTGCCGGAGCGGAAGGTGACGTTGCGCCAGCGCAGGCTCAGGTTCTTGAGCGGGCCGCTCTGCACCACGTAGGCAAGGTCGCTGTCGCGTTCCCATTCCTCGCCGTGATCGCCCGTTACGGTCCTGGCGTTGCGGCCGTCGACGTAGCGGGTCATGAAGCTCAGGCCGGGTACGCCGAGGGCGGCGAAGTCGTAGTCGTAGCGCAGCTGCCAGGCGTCTTCCTCGGCGCGGGTGAAGGTGTTGAAGGTCACCAGGTTCACCGAGTAGGGATCGCCGCCGTTGAGGAAGGGAAAGGCGCTGTCGCCGGACATGCGCTGCCAGGCCGTGCTGACGCGGTGGCCGCCGTGGCTGAGGCTGAGCATGCCGTTGAAGTTGCGGTTATCGATCACGCCCGCACGCTGCTGGCCGTCCTCGCTGCTGTCGAAGTAGCGCAGGTCGCTGCGCAGGCTGAAGCCGCCACCCAGGGGCAGCGTGTGGATCAGCCCGACGAAGTGCTGGCGGTAGATGTCCTCCAGCTTGCCGTAGTAGTAGCTGACGGCGAGTTGTGGATTGATCGCGTAGCTGCCGCCGGCGAAATCGAAGGCGTCGCTGCTGGCCGCACCGAAGCCGATGTCGTCGCGGCTGGACGAGTCGCGCAGGTTGGCGCGGGTCAGGCGACCGCCGTTCAGGGTCAGCCCGTCGATTTCCTGGGAGGTCAGCATGCCGCCCTGGAAGGTGGCCGACAGCAGGCGGGTGTCGTTATAGGTGACCACCGGCAGCAACGGCTGCAGGGTGCCCAGCCGTAGCGTGCTCTTGGAGGCGCGCAGTTTGCCGGTCAGGCCCAGCTCGCTGTAGTCGTCCACCGGCTCCTGGCTGGTCGGGCCGAAGGGCAGCAGGCCGGTGCCGCGTCGGTCGCGGCTGGAGTCCAGCTTGATGCCCAGTTCGCCGATGGCGTCCAGGCCAACGCCGACAGGGCCTTCGGTGAAGCCGGATTCCAGGCGCGCGGTGAAGCCCTGGGCCCATTCCTCGGCCTTGGCCTGGGGCGCATTGCTCTGGCGGAAGTCGCGGTTGAGGTAGAAGTTGCGCAGCTCCAGGCTGCCTTTGCTGTCCTCGATGAAACCCGCCATGGCCGCAGGTGACAGGGCCAGGCCGAGCGCCGCCAGCAGCGGCGCGGGAACACGGAAATGAGTCATTGTTATTAGGCTTCCGTTGGGTCAGTGACGACTGGCGGCAGCTGCGCCGATGCCGGTCATGGAGCGGATGAACTGGGCCAGGTAGCGGCCGCGCTCGGTGTGCGCACGGGGTGAGCGGTCGGTTACCGAGAACACCCAGGCACCCAGGAACGCCAGGGTCATGGAGAACAGCGCCGGGTTCGAGTAGGGGAACAGCGCATGCTCGTGGTGCAACACGCCGACCCAGACCACGGGGCTGAGCACCAGCAGGGCGACGGCGGAGGTCAGGCCAACCAGGCTGCCGGCGACCGCGCCACGGGTGGTCAGGCCTTTCCAGAACATGGAGAGGAACAGCACCGGGAAGTTAACCGAGGCGGCAATGGCCAGCACCAGGCCGGACAGGAAGGCAATGTTCTGCGTCTCGAACAGCAGGCCGAGGATCACCGCCAGCACGCCGATGACCAGCGTGGCCACGCGCGACATGCGCATTTCCTCACGTTCGCTGGCCTGGCCCTTGCGGATCACGCAGGCGTACAGGTCGTGGGCCACCGCCGAGGCGCCGGACAGCGCAAGACCGGCGACCACGGCGAGGATGGTGGCGAAGGCCACCGCCGAGATGAAGCCGAGGAACAGGCTGCCGCCCACTGCCTGGGCCAGGTGCACCGCAACCATGTTGCCGCCACCGACAATCGCGCCGTTGGCATCGCGGAACGCCGGGTCAGTGCCGACGATGACGATGGCGCCGAAGCCGATGGCAATCAGCAGTACATAGAAATAACCGATGAAGCCGGTGGCGTAGAGCACGCTCTTGCGCGCTTCACGGGCATCCTTGACGGTGAAGAAGCGCATCAGGATGTGGGGCAGGCCGGCGGTCCCGAACATCATGCCGACCGCGAGCGAAATGGTGTCGATCGGGTTGCCCAACAGGCCGCCGGGGGACATGATCGCCTGCCCCTTGGCGTGCACGGCGGCAGCGCCGGCGAACATCGCCTCGGTGCTGAAGCCGAAGTGCTTGAGCACCGTGTAGGCCATGAAGGTGGCGCCGGACAACAGCATCACCGCCTTGATGATCTGCACCCAGGTGGTGGCGAGCATGCCGCCGAAAGTCACATAGAAGACGATCAGCACGCCAACCAGCAGTACCGCCTGCAGGTAGCTGATGCCGAACAGCAGTTCGATCAGCTTGCCGGCACCGACCATCTGCGCCGTCAGGTACATCAGCGCCACGATCAGGGTGCCGACGGCGGCGACGATGCGGATGGGGGACTGCTCCAGGCGGTAGGACACCACGTCGGCGAAGGTGTACTTGCCGAGGTTGCGCAGCCGTTCGGCGATCAGGAACAGGATGATCGGCCAGGCCGCCACGACGCCCAGGGAGTAGAGCAGGCCATCGTAGCCGGCCATGAAGATCATCGCCGAAATGCCCAGGAACGATGCCGCGCTGATCATGTCGCCGGCGATCGCCAGGCCGTTCTGCAGGCCGCTGATGCCGCCGCCGGCGGTGTAGAAGTCGCTGGCCGAGCGGGTGCGCAAGGCAGCCCAGCGCGTAATGCCAAGGGTGAACAGGACGAAGACCAGGAACATGCCGATGGCGTTCCAGTTCAGCGGCCGCGTGGCGGCTTCGCCGGCCAGGGCGGCGCCGCTCGACAACAGGCCGGTGCACAGCAACAGCAGGTGGGAAGTCTTCATTGTTGAACCTCCTGGTCCAGTTTCGCGACGAGCGGGTCGAGCACCTGGTTGGTCTGCTGTACGTAGAAGGCGGTGAGGGTGAACGAGAGCAGGATCACTACCACTGCCACGGGAATGCCGATACTGGTGGCGCCGCCGTTGAGCGGCTGGGCCAGTACCTGGGGGGTGAAGGCCATTACCAGCACGAAGCCGAAATAGATCGTCAGCATCAAAAGGGTCAGCGACCAGGTCAGGCGCTGCTTGCGCCGCACCAGCTGGATGAAGTCCGGGTGTTGCCGCAGATGTTCGGGGTCTTGTTGGATCATGGTTGCGCGCTCTCTTGTTGTGATTGTCGAGTCGGTGTTTTCAGGGGTACGGCAAGGCCCTGGCCTTGCCGGCACCACTTGGGTAAGGCCGGCAGAGGGTGGGGCGCTCAGAGCTGGTCGAAGTCCAGTACCACCTTGTCGCTGAGCGGGAAGGCCTGGCAGGACAGCACATAGCCGGCCGCCACCTCGTAGTCCTCGAGGGCGAAGTTGCTGTCCATCTCCACCTCGCCTTCGATCACCTTGCACTTGCAGGTCGAGCACACCCCGGCCTTGCACGAGTAGGGCAGCTCGGCGCCGTGCTCGTTGCCGGCGTCGAGTACGCTGGCGCTGTTGCGTGCCAGCTCGAAGGACAGCTCGCGACCGTCGCTGATCACGGTGATCTGGCTCTTGGCGCTGTCGACCTGGGCGGCGGCCTGGCGCGCTTCGCGTTTCTGCGTGCTGCCCACGGCGGCGAACAGTTCGAAGTGGATGCGCTCGGCGGGCATGCCGTTGGCCTTGAGCTGGTCACGCACGGTTTCGGTCATGGCCTGCGGGCCGCAGATAAAGGCCGCGTCCAGGGCCTTGACGTCGAGCCAGCGGCTGAACAGCTGGCCGCACTTGTCGGCGTCGATGCGGCCGTTGTAGAGGTCGACGTCCTGTTGCTCGCGGCTGAACACGAAGATCAGGTTGAGACGCTGCAGGTAGCGGTTCTTCAGGTCCTCGAGCTGTTCGCGAAACAGTGCGGAGTTGCTCGAACGGTTGCCGTAGAGCAGGGTGAAGCTGCTGTGCGGCTCGCGCTCCAGGGTGGTCTTGATGATCGACAGGATCGGCGTGATGCCGCTGCCGGCAGCCACCGCCAGGTAATGGCCGTGGCGCGCGGCATCCAGTGGCACGTAGAAGTGCCCGGATGGCGGCATCACGTCCAGGTGCTGCCCGGCCTTGAGGCTATCGTTGGCATGGGCGGAGAACAGCCCGCCGGGCACGCGCTTGATCGCCACGCGCAACTCACCGTCGTTGACCCCGGTGCAGATCGAGTAGGAGCGGCGTACTTCCTGGCCATCGAGGTGGGTACGCATCACCAGGTGCTGGCCCTGGGTGAAGGAGAAATCGTCGGCCAGCTCGGCCGGTACGTCGAAGGCGATCGACACCGCGTCGCGGGTCTCCGGGCGCACTTCTTTAATCTTCAGGCTGTGGAACTTGCTCATTTTATTGTCTCCGGCAGCACGCTGCTCAGATGCACTTGAAGTAGTCGAAAGGCTCGCGGCACTCGATGCAGCGGTACAGCGCCTTGCAGGCGGTCGAGCCGAATTCGCTGAGGCGTTCGGTGTGCGCGCTGCCGCATTGCGGGCAGCACACCGGGTCGCACTCGCCGAGCAGGCTGCGCTTGCTGGTGCTGCCGGCCGGCGGGGCAATGCCGTAGGCGCGCAGGCGCTCGCGGCCGCTGGCGGTGATCCAGTCGGTGGTCCATGCCGGGGTCAGCCGGCGCTCCAGTTGCGGCGCGGCGAAGCCGGCCTGTTGCAGGGCGTCGGCGATGTCCTGCTCGATCACCTCGGTGGCCGGGCAGCCGGAGTAGGTCGGGGTGACCACCACGTGCAGGTGGCCGCCTTGCCAGTCCAGGTCGCGCACGATGCCCAGATCGACCACGCTGACGACCGGGACCTCCGGGTCCATCACGGCGCCGAGCACGGCCCAGGCCTGCTCCAGGTCGTTGGCCTGGAGGGGGCGCGCGCCGAGGTCGCTGGCGATCAGCTCACCAGGTCGCATCGGGATAGGCTCGCGGCAAGAACTGCATTTCGGCCAGCAGGATGCCCAGGTGCTCGCTGTGCACGCCGCGGCGTCCGCTCAGGTAGAAGTGGCTGGCCGCCGCCGGTACTGGCAGGGTGGCCCAGGTGAACACTTCATCGACCTTGGCGCGCCAGGCGCTGGCGATGGTTTGCGGCTGTGGCGCGATACCAGCCTCGGCCAGGCGTTGCTCGGTGTCGTCGCCGTTGACCAGCTCGACGGTGAAGCGCCAGACCTGCTCGATCGCCGCCAGCATGCGCCGGTGGCTTTCCTCGGTACCGTCGCCCAGGCGCTCGACCCACTCGCCGGAGCGGCGCAGGTGGTAGGTGACTTCCTTGAGCGCCTTGGCGGCGATACCGGCGATGCGCTCATCGCTGGAGGTGCTCAGGGCGCTCAATACCTGGAAGTGCCAGGCATCGAAGAGGAACTGTTTGACAATGGTCACCGCGTAGTCGCCGTTGGGTTGTTCGACCAGCAGCAGGTTGCGGTAGGCGCGCTCGTCGCGGCGAAACGCCAGGTGGTCGGCGTCGCGGCCGTCGGCCAGCAGCTCGGCGGCGTAGTCCAGCCAGTTGCGTGCCTGGCCGACCAGGTCGAGGCCGACGTTCATCAGCGCCAGTTCTTCTTCCAGTGCCGGCGCCTTGCCGCACCATTCGCACAGGCGCTGGCCCTGGATCAGGGCGCTGTCGCCCAGGCGCAGCAGGTATTGGATGAGGTCTTCACGTTGGTTCATGGCGCTGACCTCACATGTGGCCGACTTCGGCCGGCAGCTCGTAGAAGCTGGCGTGGCGGTAGACCTTGTCTTCCGAGGGCACGAACAGCGGGTCTTTCTCGTCCGGGGACGAGGCGGTGATCAGCGCCGAGGGCACCACCCACAGGCTCACGCCCTCGTTGCGGCGGGTGTACAGCTCGCGCGCGTTCTCGATGGCCATCGCCGCGTCGGCGGCGTGCACGCTGCCGACATGCTTGTGGTTGAGGCCGTGCTTGCTGCGCACGAAAACTTCGAACAGGGTCCATTCGGACATGGCGGGGTTCTCCAGATCAGGGCTTGATCAAGCGGCGTTGCGCTTGGATTGTTTTTTTCGGGCGTGGGCGACGGCGGCTTCGCGAACCCAGGCACCGTCCTCGATGGCCTTGCGGCGGGTGGCGATGCGCTCGGCGTTGCACGGGCCATTGCCCTTGAGCACGTCGTAGAACTCCTCCCACTGGATTTCGCCGAAGTCGTAGTGGCCGCGCGCTTCGTTCCACTTCAGGTCCGGATCCGGCACGGTGCAGCCGAGCAGTTCCAGTTGCGGGATGGTCTGGTCGACGAAACGCTGGCGCAGCTCATCGTTGCCCTGGCGCTTGATCTTCCAGGCCATCGACTGGGCGCTGTTCGGCGAGTGCTCGTCGCTGGGGCCGAACATCATCAGGGCCGGCCACCACAAGCGGTTGATCGCGTCCTGGACCATGTCCTTCTGCGCCTGGGTGCCTTCTTTCATCATGGTCAGCAGCAGTTGGTAGCCCTGGCGCTGGTGGAAGCTCTCTTCCTTGCAGATACGGATCATCGCCCGCGAGTAGGGGCCGTAGGAGGTGCGCTGCAGCACCACCTGGTTGACGATCGCCGCGCCGTCGACCAGCCAGCCGACCGCGCCCATGTCGGCCCAGCTCAGGGTCGGGTAGTTGAAGATGCTCGAGTACTTGGCCTTTCCGCTGTGCAGCTTGGCGATCTCCTCGTCGCGGTCGGCGCCCAGGGTTTCCATCGCGCTGTACAGGTACAGGCCGTGACCGGCTTCGTCCTGGATCTTGGCCATCAGTTGCAGCTTGCGCTTGAGGGTTGGGGCGCGGGTCACCCAGTTGCCTTCCGGCAGCATGCCGACGATCTCTGAGTGGGCGTGCTGGGAGATCTGGCGGATCAAGGTCTGCCGATAGGCATCCGGCATCCAGTTCTTGGCCTCGATCTTGATCTCGGCGTCGATCTTCTCTTGGAAGGCGCGCTCCTCGGGGGACATTTCGTCCAGCGCTTTGACCCGCTTAACGCCGGTCTCAACCAGTTGTGCGTACATGCTGCGTCTCCAGCCTTGTAAAGGTTTCTCGGGAGGCCTTGGCCATGGCTGTATTTTTAAATGATACAAAAATAAATATCAAACACTAAATTGTGTGTCGTATATATTTTTTGTATCACATCGACGATCGGCCCTTCGGTAGGAGCGGGCTTGCCCCGCGATTGTCGGCTGGCGGCTACATCGCTTCGCGGGGCAAGCCCGCTCCTACAGGGCAAAAAAAACCCCGCCGAAGCGGGGTCGAGAAAGGCGGGGATCAGCCCAGCTTGCGCTTGTCGAATACGTGGCAGGCCTTTCCTTCCGAGCGTTTCAGGCTGTGCGAGGGCTGGATCAGCACGCGTGCGCTGATGCCGATATGGTTCTTGATCTGCTTGCTCAGTTCGTTGCCGATCAGCTTTTGCTGGTCGCCGTCCAGGCCTTGCAGTTCATGCTTGAGCTCCACGTGCACGTCCATGCCGTCGAGGTTTCCATTGCGATACAGATGTATCTCATAATTCTCTGAAAGCTGTTTTATTTTTAGTACCTGCTCCTCGATCTGCGTCGGGAACACGTTGACCCCGCGGATGATCAGCATGTCGTCGCTGCGCCCGGTGATCTTGTCGATGCGACGCATCGGCCGTGCGGTGCCTGGCAGCAGGCGCGTCAGGTCGCGGGTGCGGTAGCGGATCATCGGCAGCGCTTCCTTGCTCAGCGAAGTGAACACCAGCTCACCGTATTCGCCGTCTGGCAGTACTGCGCCGGTCACCGGGTCGATGATTTCCGGGTAGAAGTGGTCTTCCCAGACGGTCGGGCCGTCTTTGGTCTCGGCACATTCCATGGCCACGCCCGGGCCCATGATTTCCGACAGGCCATAGATGTCCAGGGCGGTGATGCCCATGCGCTCCTCGACCGCGCGGCGCAGCTCGGCGGTCCAGGGCTCGGCGCCAAAGATGCCCAGGCGCAGCGCCAGCTTGTGCGGATCGATGCCCTGACGCTCGATCTCGTCGGCGATGTTGAGCATGTACGAGGGGGTGACCATGATGATGTCCGGCTGGAAGTCACGGATCAGCTGGACCTGCTTCTCGGTCTGGCCGCCGGACATCGGGATCACCGTGCAGCCCAGGCGCTCGGCACCGTAGTGCGCGCCCAGGCCGCCGGTGAACAGGCCGTAGCCGTAGGAGATCTGCACCTTGTCGCCACGCCGGCCACCGGCCGCGCGGATCGAACGGGCGACCACGTTGGCCCAGGTGTCGATGTCATTTTGCGTGTAGGCGACCACGGTCGGCTTGCCGGTGGTGCCGCTGGAGGCATGCAGGCGCACGATATCGTGCATCGGCACGGCGAACATGCCGTAGGGATAGTTGTCGCGCAGGTCGTTCTTGCCGGTGAACGGGAACTTGGCCAGGTCGTCCAGCGATTTCAGGTCGTCGGGGTGAACGCCCAGGCTGTCGAAACGCTGCTTGTAGAGCGGCACGTTGTGGTAGGCGTGGTTGAGGCTCCAGCGCAGGCGCTCCAGCTGGTGCTGGCGCAACTGGTCGATGCTGGCGGTTTCCATCGGATCAAGCAGGTTCGTGTTAACAGACATGTTCATGGTTTCACTCGAATTGTTTTTGTGCATAGGCCCGCACGCAGGCCTTTGAGTGCTGATAAGCAGAATAACCCTCGGCGACCGACGTGTCAGAGCCGCTCGATGATCAGTGCGATGCCCTGGCCGACGCCGATGCACATGGTGCAGAGTGCGTAGCGGCCCTGGCGTTCTTCCAGTTCGTGCAGCGCGGTGGTGACCAGGCGCGCACCGCTCATGCCCAGCGGGTGGCCGAGGGCGATGGCGCCGCCGTTCGGGTTGACCCGTGCGTCGTCGTCGGCCAGGCCCAGTTCACGCAATACGGCCAGGCCCTGGGCGGCGAAGGCTTCGTTGAGTTCGATGACGTCCATGTCGGCCAGGCTCAGGCCCGCCAGTTCCAGCACCTTGTGGGTAGCGGGTACCGGGCCGATGCCCATCAGGCGCGGTTCGACGCCGGCGCTGGCCATCGCCACCACCCGGCCACGGGCCTTGAGGCCATGCCGCGCAGCCGCTTGCGGGCTGGCCAGCAGCAGCGCGCAGGCGCCATCGTTGACCCCCGAGGCGTTGCCGGCGGTGACACTGCCTCCCTGGCGAAACGGCGTGCCGAGCCTGGCCAGTTGCTCCAGGGTGGTGTCACCGCGTGGGTGTTCGTCGTGCTCGACCCGTTTGGCCGGGCCTTTGCGCTGAGGGATCTCTACCGCCACGATCTCCTTGGCCAGGCGACCGCTGGCCTGGGCGGCGGCCGCCTTGTGCTGACTGCGCAGGGCGAAGGCGTCCTGGTCGGCGCGCGAGACATTGAACTGCGCGGCGACGTTCTCCGCGGTCTCCGGCATCGAGTCGGTGCCAAACTGCGCCTGCATCAGCGGGTTGATGAAGCGCCAGCCGATGGTGGTGTCGAAGATCTCCGCGCTACGACCGAAGGCTTGCTCGGACTTGCCCATGACGAACGGCGCACGCGACATCGACTCGACGCCGCCGGCGATCATCAGCCCGGCTTCGCCGCAGCGGATGGCGCGTGCAGCGAAGCCGATGGCGTCCAGGCCGGAGCCGCACAGGCGGTTCAGCGTGGTGCCCGGCACGCTGACGGGCAGGCCGGCGAGCAGCGAGGCCATGTGCGCGACGTTGCGGTTGTCTTCGCCGGCCTGGTTGGCGCAGCCGTAGATCACGTCGTCGATGGTGCTCCAGTCCAGCTGCGGGTGGCGCTGCTGCAGGGCCTTGAGCGGGATCGCGCCGAGATCGTCGGCGCGCACGCTGGACAGGGCGCCGGCGTAACGGCCGATGGGGGTACGGATGGCGTCGATGATCAGGGCGTCATTCATTCGGGGTCTCCTGCGCCAGCACGGTGCCGCGCACTTTGTAGGACTTGCCACGGAACAGGGCGATCAACTGACCGTGCTGGTTTTCGATGCGTACGTCGTAGTTGCCGGTGCGACCGCTGCGGCTCAGCTCACTGGCGTGGGCCGTCAGGGTGTCGCCCAGGCGTGCCGGGGCGACGTAGTCAATGCTGCAGCCGATCGCCACGCAGGCGTCGTTGTAGCTGTTGCAGGCGAAGGCGAACGCCGAGTCGGCGAGGGCGAACAGGTAGCCGCCATGGCAGGTGCCGTGGCCCTGGATCATGTCTTCGCGCACGCTCATGCCGATCATCGTCCGGCCCGGCGCGACCGAGAGCAGGCGCATGCCCAGCCGCTGGCTGGCGGTATCGCGCTCGAACATTTCCTCGGCGCAGCGGGTGGCAAGCGACAAGGCGTCGTGGTTAGTCATGCAGGCACCTCCCTTCGGCGACCCGGCGGCGCAGCAGCAGGGAAGGGCGATAGCGTTCCTCGCCATAGCTTGCCTGCAGGTGCTCCAGGGTGCGCAGCACGCCCGGCAGGCCGATGGCGTCGGCCCAGGCCAGCGGACCCTGCGGATAATTGACCCCGGCGCGCATGGCCAGGTCGATATCGGCGGCACTGCCGACCCCTTGCAGTACCGCGTCGGCGCCTTCGTTGGCGAGCATCGTCACGCTGCGCAGCACGGCCAGGCCAGGCAGGTCGGCAAGCTGGCTGACCTTGAGACCGGCACGTTGTAGCAGGGCCACGGCCTGGTCGCGGGCGCTGTCGCGGGTGTCGGCGGCGCAGGCGATGGCCAGGCGGCCGGCCTTGGCATAGTCCAGCGCCAGGTCGAACAGCACCAGGTTGCGCAGGCCGTCGTCCTGGGCGCGCTGGCTGGCCAGGCGTCCGTCGGACAGGGCCAGCAGTGCATCGCCGACGCGCAGCAGGCCGCTGCCATCACGCCGTACCACCTGCACGCCGGCGTCCTGCAGGCGTTGGACCAGGGGTTCGGCCACGCCCAGATCGCCCTCCACCACGCAACTGTCGACGTGGGCGGCGCTGGTCAGTTCTACCGGCTGCGGGCGCTCGGCGCCTTCGGCGTAGTTGTAGAAGCCGTGGCCGCTCTTGCGTCCGAGGCGGCCAGCGTCGACCAGCTCTTTCTGGATCAGCGACGGCTGGAAGCGGAAGTCGCCGTAATAGGCGGCGAACACCGAGCAGGTCACCGCGTAGTTGACGTCATGGCCGATCAGGTCGGTGAGCTCGAAGGCGCCCATGCGAAAGCCGCCGGCGTCGCGCAGCAGGGCGTCGAGGGTCGCGCAGTCGGCGGCGCCTTCCTGCAGCAGGCGCAGGCTTTCGGCATAGAACGGCCGGGCCACGCGGTTGACGATGAAGCCGGGAGTCGACTGGGTGTGCACCGGCTGCTTGCCCCAGGCGCTCGCCGTGGCGTACAGCTGCTCGGCCAGCACCCGTGGCGTGGCCAGGCCGGAAACGATCTCGACCAGGGCCATCAGCGGCGCCGGGTTGAAGAAATGCATGCCGATCACCCGCTCGGGGTGGGCCAGACCCGCGGCAAGGCTTGTGATCGACAGCGACGAGGTGTTGCTGGCGAGGATACAGTCGGCGCTGCACAGCGCCTCCAGCTGACGCAGCAGGCCACGCTTGACCTCAAGGTTCTCGACGATCGCCTCGATCACCAGGCCCGCATCGGCCAGCGCCTCGATGGCGTCGGCCGGTTGCAGGCGGGCCACGGTGGCGGCGCGCGCCTCGGCGCTGAGCTTGCCTTTTTCCACCAGCTTGCCGAGCTGCCGGTCGATGCCGTCGATGGCCTGGGCGGCGGCGCCGGGACGGGTGTCGTGCAGTTTCACCGGATGGCCGGCCTGCGCCGCCACCTGGGCGATGCCGGCCCCCATGGCGCCGGCGCCGATCACGGCGACGACGGTGCTCTGGTTCAGTGCGCTCATCACTCAGCGTCCCTTGAAGGTTGGGGTGCGTTTGGCCATGAAGGCACTGACGCCTTCGCGGTAGTCCTCGCTGCGACCGGCCAGGCGCTGCAGGTCGCGCTCAAGGTCCAGTTGTTCGTCGAAACTGTTGTTCAGGCTGGCGTTCAGGCTGCGCTTGATCAGCGCCAGGCCGTAGGTCGGCTGGCTGGCCAGGTGGCGCGCCAGCTTGAGCGCTTCATCGCGCAGCTCGGCGTCGTCGACCACCCGGTAGATCAGCCCCCACTGCTCGGCCTGCTCGGCGCTCAGGCGCTCGCCGAGCAGCATCAGGGCCTTGGCGCGGGCGGTGCCGACCAGGCGCGGCAGGGTCCAGGTGCCGCCGGAATCGGGGATCAGGCCGATCTTGCAGAACGCCTGGATAAAGCTTGCCGAGCGGGCCGCCAGGACCAGGTCGCACGCCAGCGGAATGTTCGCCCCGGCGCCGGCGGCAACGCCGTTGACCGCGCAGATCACCGGCAACGGCAGATCGCGCAGGGCGCGGATCAGTGGGTTGTAGAACTGCTCGATGGACTCGCCCAGGTCTGGCGCGGCGGCGCCGGGGGCGACATTGCGGTCGCCAAGGTCCTGGCCTGCGCAAAAGCCACGGCCTTCGCCACAGAGCAACAGGACACGCACCTCGGGGTTCTGCCGCACCTGTTTGAGTGCTTCGCGCACTTCCGTGTGCATCAGTGCGTTGAAGCTGTTGAGTTGATCCGGGCGATTGAGGCTGAGGGTGGCGACGCCGTCCTCAATGGCAAACAGGATGTGCTGGAAATTCATCGAAGGGGCGCTCCAGGGATAAACAGGGAAGGGGCAGCCAGGCTTACTGGCCGGTGAATTCAGGGCGGCGCTTGGCCTGGAAGGCGGCGATACCTTCATTGCGGTCGGCGGTGCCGGCCAGCACGGTGAAGGCATGGCGCTCGAAGCGCAGGCCGCTGGCCAGGTCCGTGTCCTGGGCCTTGAGCAGTGCTTCCTTGGCCAGGCGTACCGCCAACGGCGCTTTCTGCGCGATCACGCGGGCGATGGCGATGGCGCGATCGACGGTGAACTCGGGCTGGGTCACTTCACTGACCAGGCCGGCACGCTGGGCGAAGCGCGCATCGATGGCCTCGCCGGTGAGCACCATCTGCATGGCCAGCGACTTGCCGACCGCGCGCAGCAGGCGTTGGGTGCCGCCGGCGCCGGGCATGATGCCGAGGTTGATTTCCGGCTGGCCGAAGCGGGCGTCTTCGCCGGCGATGAGGATGTCGGCGTGCATGGCCAGTTCGCAGCCGCCGCCCAGGCAAAAGCCGTTGACCGCGGCGATCAGCGGTTTGGAGAAGGCGGCGATGCGCTGCCAGTGGGCGACGCGCGGATCGTTGAGGATGCCGACCAGGTCGCGTTCGGCCATTTCCTTGATGTCGGCGCCGGCTGCGAACGCCTTGCGGCTGCCGGTGATGACCACGGCGCGGGTGTCGGGATCGCGTTCGGCCTGCTCCAGTTCGGCTGCCAGCTCACCGAGCAACTCGGTGTTCAGGGCGTTCAGCGCTTGCGGGCGCTGCAGGGTGATCAGGCGTACGCCCGCTTCGGGGGCAAGAACGGCAAGGGTGCGAGGCATCGAGCGCTCCTCTGGCTGCACGCGCGGCTTGGTGGCCGGCAGGTTTTGGATGTTGCGGCGTTTGGACGGGCACCGACGAGGGCGCCTGGCGGGCCGACTTTTTTCGAGTATACGCACAAAGTGATACAAAACAACAATGCAAAATAATTATTTTGTGTCTTATGTTTTGGTGCTCTTCCGGCCCTTGTCTTGGGATTATGGCTGCCAAATATAGCGCGGATACGCGTGCTAGCCGGCTGACGGCAGGGATGGCCTGCTGCTCGGTCATGACATTCCGATACAGATCTCTTTACTTATCTGTCAAAAAGCGTTGTGATACAAAAAATATCGAATGACGCATCGCTTTTCGTAGCTTTGTGCCCTTGCCGCCGGTTTCTCGAGGAAATACGCCATGCCGTCCACCGCCACCCGCGCTGCCCTGGAACTGTTCGACCACCACCGCGCCACGCTCGACCGCGCGCTGCAGGCCATTGCCGAACGCGGCTACTGGTCGCCCTACAGCGAGCAGCTCAAGCAGTACCCGGCAGCAGCGGTAGAGGGCGCGCAAGCCGCCTTCGAGGCGCTGCTCAACCGGCCGTTCGCGCTGCAGGGTCCGGCCGCGGTGGGGCGCGTCGGTGCCGAGCGTTCGCCCTACGGCTTCGACCTCGGGGTCAGCTACGATCGGTACGACGCCGAACAGTTGCTTGCGCGCCAGCAGCAGGCGCTGCCGGCCTGGCGCGATGCCGGCCCGCAGGCGCGGGTCGGCGCCTGCCTGGAAATCCTCAGCCGCCTCAATGCGCTGAGCCCGACCCTGGCCCATGCGGTGATGCACACCACTGGCCAGGCCTTCATGATGGCCTTCCAGGCTGGCGGCGCGCATGCCCAGGATCGTGGTCTGGAAGCCGTGGCCTATGCCTGGCGGGCAATGGCCGAGGTGCCGCAGGCGGCGCAGTGGGTCAAGCCGCAAGGCAAGCTCGACCCGCTGCAACTGGACAAGCGCTGGCACATCGTGCCGCGCGGCCTGTCGCTGGTGGTCGCCTGTTCGACCTTCCCGACCTGGAACACCTACCCGGGCCTGTTCGCCAGCCTGGCCACCGGCAACCCGGTGCTGGTCAAGGCGCACCCGGGGGCGATCCTGCCGGTGGCGATGAGCGTCAAGGTGGCACAAGAGGTGCTCGCCGAGCTGGGCTTCGACCCGGCGCTGGTCAGCCTGGTGGTCGATACGCCAGAGGCACCGGTGGCGCAGCAACTGGCGCTCGATCCGCGGGTCAAGCTGGTCGATTTCACCGGCTCCAATGCCTTCGGCGAGTGGCTGGAGCGCCACGCACTGCAGGCCCAGGTGTTCACCGAGAAGGCCGGCATCAACACCGTGATCATCGACAGCACCCGCGATCTCAAGGCGGTGGCGAAGAACCTGGCGTTCTCCCTCAGCCTCTATTCCGGGCAGATGTGCACCACCACCCAGGCCATTTATGTGCCACGCGGCGGCATTCGCAACGGTGACGAACAGCTCAGCTTCGCCCAGGTTGCCGATGCCCTGGCCGCTGCCATCAACGGTTTGCTCTGCGACAATGATCGCGCCTGCGCCGTGCTTGGCGCCATCCAGTCGCCGGCGACGGTTGCACGTATCGACGCCTGCCGCGGGCTTGGCGAAGTACTGCTCGACAGCGAAGTGCGCGAGCATCCGCAGTTCCCTGGCGCGCGGGTATGCACGCCGCTGCTGCTGAAGGTCGACGCGGCCCAGCGCGACGCTTATACCCAGGAACGCTTTGGCCCCATCGCCTTCATCATTGCCACCGACGACAGCGCGCACAGCCTGCAGGTCGCCCGCGAGGTGATCGCCGCCAAGGGCGCCATGACCCTTGGTGTGTACTCCACCGACGAGCGCTTTATCGACCAGGCCCAGGCGCTGGCCCAGGATGTCGCTGTGGCGTTGTCGGTGAACCTCGACGGCGGCGTGTTCGTCAACCAGTCGGCGGCCTTCAGCGACTTCCATGCCACTGGCGCCAATCCGGCGGCGAATGCCTCGATCAGCGACGCTGCTTTCGTCAGCCGACGCTTCGTCATCGTCCAGAGTCGCCGCCACGCGGCCCACTAAGAACAACGAGGACATTGCCATGACGTGCTACAGCCTCGACGGCCTGACCCCGGTCGTACACCCCAGCGCCTATGTGCACCCCAGCGCGGTGCTGATCGGCGACGTGATCATCGGTGCCGGCTGCTATGTCGGCCCGTTGGCCAGCCTGCGCGGCGACTTCGGACGCATCGTCCTGGAAGAGGGTGCCAATATCCAGGACACCTGCGTGATGCACGGCTTTCCCGAGAGCGACACGGTGGTGGGGCGCAACGGCCACATCGGCCATGGCGCGGTACTGCACGGCTGCCGCATCGGCGAGGACGTGCTGGTCGGCATGAACGCCGTGGTCATGGACAACGCCGAGATCGGCCCGCGCTCGTTCATTGCGGCCACGACTTTCGTCAAGGCGGGCTTTCGCTGCGATGCGCAGTCGCTGGTGCTCGGTGCTCCGGCGGCGGTCAAGCGTCGCCTCAGTGATGAGGAGGTGGCCTGGAAACAGGCGGGCACGGCGGAGTACCAGCGCCTTGCCCAGCGCTGCATCCAGGGGATGGTCGCTTGCGAGCCGCTGAGCGAGGTCGAGGCGGCTCGCCCGCGGATCAGTGCCAGCACCTTGCGGCCCAAAGGGGAGGGGCAATGAGCAGTGCGGCCAAGGTGCCCGCCAATGGTCATGACGGGCGCTCAGCGGGTATATTTCGCAGTAACCTCCTGCCCGGTTCTCCCATGACGTCCCTTGCTCCCCTCAATCAGTTGATTACCCGTTTCCAGCAGCAGACGCCGCTGCGTGCCAGCTCGCTGATCATCACCCTCTACGGTGATGCCATCGAACCGCATGGTGGAACGGTCTGGCTCGGTAGCCTGATCCAGTTGCTCGAACCCATCGGCATCAACGAGCGGTTGATCCGTACTTCTATTTTCCGCCTGACCAAGGAAGGCTGGTTGAGCGCCGAGAAGGTCGGCCGCCGCAGCTACTACAGCTTGACGGGGACCGGTCGTCGACGTTTCGAGAAGGCGTTCAAGCGCGTCTACAGTTCTGCGCTGCCGGCCTGGGATGGTTCCTGGACCCTGGTCCTGCTTTCGCAATTGCCCCAGGACAAGCGCAAACAGGTGCGCGAGGAACTGGAGTGGCAAGGTTTCGGCGCGATTTCGCCGGTGATGCTGGCGTGCCCGCGCTGTGAGCGCGCCGATGTGGTGGCCACCCTGCAGGATCTTGAGGTACTGGAAGACACCATTCTCTTCGAAACCACCGCGCAGGATGTGCTGGCCTCCAAGGCGCTACGCATGCAGGTGCGCGAGAGCTGGAACATCGAGGCATTGGCCGGGCAGTACAGCGAGTTCATCCAGCTGTTCCGTCCGTTGTGGCAAGCGCTGCGCGAGCAGGATGAGTTGCAGCCGATGGACTGTTTCCTGGCCCGCACGCTGCTGATCCATGAATACCGCAAACTGCTGTTGCGCGACCCGCAGTTGCCCGACGAGCTGCTCCCCGGCGACTGGGAAGGGCGGGCGGCCCGTCAGCTGTGCCGCAACATCTACCGTCTGGTCCATGCCAAAGGCGAAGAGTACCTGAGCAGCGCGCTGGAAACTGCCGACGGTCCGTTGCCGGAGGTCGGGGAAAGTTTCTACCTGCGCTTCGGCGGACTGAAGTAGTCGTTATGCGGTAATCCGGGCACAGAGGCGCTCTGTGCCTGGCCAATAATAAAAATAGCAGTGAGGCCGGTAACATCATGATGACTGCAAGTGCACTCAGGGCAGACCGTTTTGATGAATGGCTGGAGAGTATCAACCAGGCCTGCGGCCGTTTTTGCGCCAAGACCCTGGGGCCTGAGTTTTCCGGCGCGGTAAGGGAACACAAGGCCGGTGCGATCAAGCTGAGTTTCGTGGATGTCGCTCAAGCCCGTCTCTATCGCACCGGGCGTGAGGTCGAGCAGAGCGAAAGCAGGCATTTCTTCGCGGTGTTCCAGTTGCAAGGTCAGGCTGCAATGGAACAGGACGGCAAGCGGGCCGCACTTGGTCCTGGCGATATCACGCTGATCGATGCGACCTTGCCCAGCGATTTCACCTACAGCGACAACTCACGCCAGCTGTCATTGATCCTGCCTCGTCATGTGGTCGAGCACAGCCAGCGCTTCAGCACGATCCGCTGCGCCCAGCGCATCGACGGCCGCTCGCCCATTGCGATGTTGACCCATCGACTGGTCGTGGAAGCGACCCACCAGGACACGCTCAGCCTGCAGGAGAGCGAAGCGACCCTGGAGGCTATCGTCAGTTTGTTGCGCCCGGTCATCGGCAATGCCGAGGCGGATCCGGATGTGCATGAACGGCTGTTTCGCAAGACCATTGCCTTCATTGATGAACACATTCGCAGTGAAGAGCTGTGTCCGGAACTGCTGGCCCGTGAAGTCGGTGTGTCGGTTCGGGGCTTGTACCGGATGTTCTCGAAGAAGGGCCTGGTGGTGGCCCAGTACATCAAGAACCGTCGTCTGGACTTCTGCGCCGAGTCGTTGCGCCACAGTGCAGAGCAGCAGAAACTGTCGGCCCTGGGTTATTCCTGGGGGTTCTCCGATGCCAGCTATTTCTCCACCGCCTTCAAAGCCCGTTTTGGCGTATCGCCGGGCGAATACCGCAAGCGTTACCAGCACTGATTCCCACCTGGCACAACCCGCGTGACGGGTTGTCTCCCCGCAAGCGCCAATAGTGCGCCTTGCCCATCAATGCCCGTCGAATTGGCAGAACGGCCAATACGACTGGCATGCAGAAAAAAACGGTCTTCGGCCACAGCGGTTTAAATCGACCTGTCAAAGGCCATCGTCCGTGCTGTGCGGTCGATGGTCTCCCCAGGGTAGGAGTTTCAGCGGGCAGTGCGGATGCCCAGGTCAGAGGTTTCAGCTCCATGCATAACAACAAGATTCGCCAGTGCCTGGCCGGTTGCTCGCTGCTGGCATTGCTTGCGGTCACCCAGGTGCAGGCCGCAGCCTGTGTACCCGCGTCGGTGGAGAAGGGTAGCCAGTTGTTCGCCCAGGAATGCTCGGTGTGCCACACCGTACAGAAAGACGTGAAGGGCATGATGGGGGTCAACCTGCACGGGGTGGCCGGTCGCACCTCGGGCACGTTCCCGGGTTTCAGCTATTCCCAGGCGATGAAGGACAAGGCCGTGCCCTGGAAGACCGAAAACCTCCAGGCCTTCATTACCCAGCCGCAGGCCTTCGTGCCGGGCACCTACATGCCCTACATGGGCATGGCCGCTGCAGACAGCGCGGCGGTTGCCTGCTTCCTGAGCCAGCAGTGAGCCCGGGTCGACTCCATCAATGATGAGGAAAGAGAATGAGCAAGGTTGATGTACTGCCCCAGGTGGCCGCTTTTCTGCAGCGTCGGCACGGCTGCTTCATCGATGGCCAGTGGGTTGTGCCGCAAGGGTCCACCTCGCCGGTGCTGAACCCGGCGACCGGCGAAACCATCGCCCAGGTGGCCGACGCCAGTATGGAGTTGGTCGAACGTGCTGTGTTGTCGGCGCGCAAGGCGCACGAGGAGCGAGTCTGGTCGGGGCTGCGCCCGGCGGATCGCGAGCGCATCCTGTTGCGTTTCACGGCCCTGGTGCAAGCGCACGGCGAGGAGCTGGCGCAGCTGGAAACCCTGTGCCAGGGTAAATCGATCAACATGGCGCGGATGCTGGATGTCGGCGCCACCGTTGAGTTCATGCGCTATATGTCCGGCTGGGCGACCAAGATCGAAGGGCAGACCCTCGATGTGTCCATCCCGCTGCCGGAAGGGGCGCGTTATACGGCGTTTGCCCGCCGTGAACCGGTCGGCGTGGTCGCCGGCATCGTGCCGTGGAACTTCCCGTTGATGATCACTGCCTGGAAGCTGATGCCGGCGCTGGCCACCGGCTGCACGGTAGTGATCAAGCCATCGCCGGAAACGCCGCTGACCGCCCTGCGCCTGGCTGAGCTGGCGATCGAGGCGGGCATTCCCGCCGGGGTGTTCAACCTGGTGACCGGGGCTGGCAATGTCGGCCAGGCGCTCGCCTCGCACAAGAAGATCGACAAGGTGTCGTTCACCGGTTCGACGGCGGTGGGCAAGATCGTCGGCGGCGTCGCCGTGCAGAACATGACCCGCTTCGCGCTTGAGCTGGGTGGCAAGAACCCGATGATCATCCTCGCCGATGCCGATATCGACAAAGCCGTGCAGGGTGCGCTGCTGGGCGGGCTGCTCAACAACGGCCAGGTGTGCGCCGCGGCCTCGCGCTTCTATGTGCACCGCTCGCGTTACGATGATTTCGTTGCTGGCCTCGCTGCGGCGGTTTCCGGCATGTCGATCGGTGCGGGCATGGACACCACTGCGGCGGTCAATCCGCTGGTGTCGCGCAAGCAGCAGCAGAGTGTGCTCAAGCATATCGAGACGGCCAAGCAGGAAGGCGCTCGCGTGGTCACGGGGGGGGAGCTGGTGGAGAGTGCCGGTTTCTACGTGCAGCCGACGGTGCTTGCCGATGTCGACCACAGCATGGCGGTGGCCCGTGCCGAGGTCTTCGGTCCGGTGCTTTCGGTCATTGTCTTCGACGACGAGGATCAGGCGATCGCCATGGCCAACGACAGTGAATACGGCCTGGCTGCCAGTCTGTGGACCAATGACCTGACCAAGGCGATGAACCTGGTGCCGCGTATCGAGGCCGGTACGGTGTGGGTCAACGCTCATGTGTTGCTGGACCCGAACATGCCGTTCGGTGGGGTCAAGCAATCTGGCATGGGGCGTGAGTTTGGGCGTGCGGTGGTCGAGGCGTATACCGAAATCAAGTCGGTGTGTATTGCCCACTGATCGTTTTTTGCTCCTCTTGGCAGGCCTCGGGTCTGCCTTTTTTTGGGGGGTGAGGCTGTGTGCTTATCCATTTCTTGCAGCGACGCTGCCGGCGCCTTCCGCCTTTACGGCGGCCTACTTTTTTCTTGGAAAAAGTAGGCAAAACCGCCTGCTCCTACATACGGCCCTACGCTTCGCTTCGGGTTCCTTCGCTCCGGTGTCTTCCGGGGCCACGCGGCCTACGACTTGCTTCGCCAAGTCTACGGCTCGCGCTCTTCGGCTACGCCGAAGGTGCTACGCA
>NZ_JBIVXC010000027.1:0-43310 GCF_044769005.1 Pseudomonas sp. NPDC090755
TCACCCTGCTGCGCTGGATGATCAGCGAAGGCTACGGCGATGCCCGTACCCTGGAGCGCCGTGCCCAGGCCATGGAAGCCTGGCTGGCCAACCCGGTGCTGCTGGAAGCCGACAAGGACGCCGAATACGCCGAGATCATCGAAATCGACCTGGCCGACGTCAGGGAGCCTGTGCTCTGCGCGCCGAACGACCCGGACGACGCGCGCCTGCTGTCGACCGTACAGGGCGAGAAGATCGACGAAGTGTTCATCGGTTCGTGCATGACCAACATCGGTCACTTCCGCGCTGCCGGCAAGCTGCTGGACAAGGTCAAGGGCGGCATCCCGACCCGTCTGTGGCTGGCACCGCCCACCAAGATGGACGCCCACCAGCTGACCGAGGAAGGCTACTACGGCATCTACGGCAGGGCCGGTGCGCGCATGGAAATGCCAGGCTGCTCGCTGTGCATGGGTAACCAGGCCCGTGTGCAGACCGGTTCGACCGTGGTCTCCACCTCCACCCGTAACTTCCCGAACCGCCTGGGCGACGCCACCAACGTCTACCTGGCCTCGGCGGAGCTGGCGGCCGTTGCCTCGATCCTGGGCAAACTGCCGACCGTCGAAGAGTACATGGAATACGCCAAGAACATCGACAGCATGGCGGCCGACGTTTACCGCTACCTGAGCTTCGACCAGATTGCCGAGTTCCGCGAAGCGGCGGCGAGCGCCACTATTCCGGTGGTTCAAGCGTAAGCTGAACTCAAGGTAAAAAGACCCCGCCAATCGGCGGGGTTTTTTATTGGGCCCGCTGCGCGGGCCATCGCCGGCTTCGCCAGCTCCCACAGGGGGCGGTGTATACCGAACCCTTGTGGGAGCTGGCAAAAAAGAGCCCCACCAACTGGCGGGGCTCCTACGGCAAGATAGAGGCGTAAATCAATCCCGATATCTGCGTTCAGAACTTGACCTTGATACCGATCATGCCTTCATAGCTGCGGCTGTCCTTGTTGAATGCCTTCTGGTAACCGAGCGAACCGGTCACCGTGGTGCGCTCGTCGACCTGGTAGTCGACGCCCAGGTTCAGTTCCCCCCAGGTTCCGCTCATGTCCGTGCCGAAGGGGATGTAGCCATTGGCCGAAGAGAACTCGGTCTTGGCCTGGCCCTTGAACTCATGCCAGACGCTAGGGCGAACCCAGACGTTGGTGCGGTGCGCCTTGCCCTTGTCGTCTTCGCGGAACCAGTCCTTGTCGATGCGCACACCCAGGCGGCCGGTGAGCGAGTCGACGTCTTCGAAACGCACGTCGGAGGCGTCGTCATGGCTGTCGTCGACCTTGACCTTGGTGACGATCACCTGGGCCTGCGGCTCGATGTGCAGGGTCTTGTCCTTGTTCAAGTGCATCGGATAGCCGCCCTCCAGCGAAGCCGTGACGCCCCGGCCGCGGGTCTTGAGCGCGTCCATGTCGTTGGGGCTGGCCTTGATGTCGAAGCGGTTGAACTGCAACACACCATCGAGGTACCAGCCTTCGGGGCCGAAGTGGGTCCAGTAACCACCGACGCCGTAGGCACGCACCAGGTCATCGCCGGCACTGCTGCCGTTGGTATGGTCGACGCTGCCGGCAATGCGCCCGATGCTCAGCGACAGGCCGGCCTGGTCGGTGCTGCCGTCGGTGTCTTCATTGCGGTAGAGGTCGGCACCGACCTGGAAGGCCTGCAGGCGGTAGTCGTAGCGGGCGCCCTCGCCCAGTTCGTCCTCGCCCTTGCGCAGGATCAGGCGACCCCAGCCCAGGGACGGGCCGTATTGATCCTGCGCCTGGTCAGGCAGCGGGTCGGTGGCCAGCCGGCGTTCTTCGCCCACACGCTCGTGCAGGGTGTCGACCATGGCCCGGCTGTAGTTCAGCAACATCGATGGCAAGGCACGGTACAGCGAGGTTTCCGCACGATAGTTGGGCACCTGTGGGCGAGCCGGGGCAACCGGTGGCTCGACCACAGGGACCAGGGGGGCGGTCGGGTCAGCCGGAGCTACCGGATTGATCGGGCCTACCGGTGTGACCGGGTCGACCGGAGCAACGGGATCGACCGGTGCCGCATCGACGGTCGAGCGCAGGTACCAGGCTTCACCGTTGCTGCCATCGAGGCTCGCGCGGTACAGGTTGTACTCGTAGGGGCCGGCCTTGACCCGGTTGAGCAGGCGGAAGGCCTCGGGGTCGGTGGTGGCGCCATTTTGTGCATCGACCACCAGGATGCCGTTGCCCTGGGTCAGGGCGCCGGGACCGCCGGCGTTGCGGATCAGCAGGTTGCTGCTGCCGTCGGCCTTGCCACCGTCCACCACCAGTTTGTCCGAAGGCGAGCCGTCGCCGTACAGGTAGGTGTTCAAGGCAAGGGTGCCGTTGGCGCCGTGGTAGGTGTTGACCGTGAGGTTCTTGAAGTTGCCACCCAGTGGCGCGCTGAAGTCGATCAGGCTGGCGTCGTTGCTCAAACTGCCAAGGTTCGAATCGCCCGTCAGGTTCCACAGGCTGGTGTCATGCAGGCTGACACTGGAGCTGCTGCCCTGGGCAGTGTGGGCCGAGCCGTTGAGCACCGAGCCGGAAACGTCGAGGGTGGCCCTGCCAGTGGCGGCCAGCGAGCTGCCGACCCCTTGCCACTGGCCAGTGCCCATGTCGGGAATGCTGCTGCCGTCGCTGGAGACCGCGCTGTCCACGTTCAGCCACTGGCCGCTGCCACCGACGATAGTGTCGACCAGGCTGATGTCCGCCACACCGGCGCTGGCGACGGTGGCGCCATCACGGTTGTACAGCACGCTGTTGTTGATGAGCGCCTTACCTACGAGGGCCTCGGTGCCTTGAACATACAAGGCCGAAGCCTGGCCGCCGGTGGCGTTGATGACGCTGGCGCCGGCCTGCAGCTCGCCGCCATTCTTGGCCACCGCGGCATGGGCCAGGTCGCCCGTGGTGTTCACCCCGACGCCATCGAGCAGGACGCTGGCACGGTTGTTGGCCAAGGCGCCCAGGGCGGCGGTGCCATAAGTATTCACCGCGCTGTTGCTGGCACTCAGCTGCGCGCCGGATTCCGCCTGCAGACCGTGGGACAGCTGGCCGTGGGTGGTGAGTGTGGAATCGATCAGTTCCAGGGTCGCTTCAGGCGCCTGGTAGCGGCGGCTGACCAGGGCGCCGGCGGCCTGGTCGCCCAGGGTCTGGACGCTGACGTTACGGGCGATCAGGCTCACCTGGCCGGGCTTGAGGGTGCCGATGCCGGCGTACAGGCCAATGGAGTACTGCCCTTGGGTCTTGAGCGACACGCCGTCCAGAACCATGCTGCCGCCGTCGTCCACGGCCGCGCCATAGGCCTGGCTGCCGGTGGTGAGCACACTGGTGCCATGGACGTTGAGCTGGGCGCCGGGATTGCGCGAAGCCAGGGCATGGGGAAAGGTCAGGTTGGAAGACACCGGCGAGCCATTGCCCGTGGTGGTGACCGAGCCGCCGTAGAGGTCGATGGTGGACCCGGCGTCGGCCAGCACGCCCATGGCGTTGTCGTTACCTGAGGTGTGCACCGTCAGGTTGCGCGCCACCACGGTGGAGCTGCCGGCACTCAGGCCTGTCGAATAGTTGCCCTGGGTGTCGATCAGGCCGTTGTTGATCTCCAGCTGGGCACCGGCAAGGGCCCTTGCGCCAAAGCTGGTCTTCTGGGTGGTGCGCACTTCACTGTCGTCCAGTTGCAGGCGCGAGCCACTGCCCTCCACCAGCGCACCGACGCCCCAGGGGCCGGCGGCGCCGGCAACGGTACCAAGGCTGATAGCGCTTTCGCTCACACCGGCACTGGCACCCGCAGTGACGTAGACACCATGGGCACGGTTGCCGGTGACATCGATGCGGGTGCTGTCGACATCGGCCCGAGAGCCGCTGCCCTCGACCGATACGCCATGGCTGTAGGTGCCCCGGGAGGACAGCACACTGCCCTCGACGCTGATCGCCCCACCGTTCATGGCCCGAGCGGCGGAGGCGAAGTCCGTGGCGATGCCGGCGCCTTTCACCTCCAGGCTGCCATTGTTGAAGGCGACCTGGCTGCCATTGCCATCGGCGCGAACGCCGCCCACGTAGTTGCCGCTGGCGCTGGCCTGCACCGCGTCGGCTGCAATGCTGGCACCGCCCAGGGCATGCAACACCGCGGTGCTGCTGGTGCTGGTAGCGGCGCCGGTGCTGGTGAAGGTGCTGCGATCGAGCTGGATCTGCGCGCCATCCTCCGCCCGCGCACCACTGGCGGCAACGCCGCTGCTGGCCACGCTGACATCGCTGGCATCGATCCGGCTGTCGCTGCCTGTGGCTTTCAGGCCATGGCTGGCGGTGCTCGGGCTGCTGGCGCCGCTTACGCTGATGGCACTGCCCTGGCTCAGGCTGATATGACCACCCGCCTCGGCCAGGGCGCCGATCGAGCCCTTGGACAGGGTACTGACGGTGCCACCGGCAAAGTCGATGCTGCTGCCACTGCCACTGGCCACCAGGCCATGGTTACTCAGGCCGTTGACGCCACCGCCCAGGGTGACGGTGCTGTCTCGCAGGCTCACCTGGCCGCCGGTTCTTGCCGCGACGCCGGTCAGGTTGCTGGCGGTCACGGCGGTGCCGTTGCTGGCCTTGGGCACCAGGCTGACGCTCACCCCGGTGCCACTCAGTTGGCTATTGTCCCGCGCCAGCAGGCCGGTCTGGCCATTGGCATTGGTAGCGGTCAACGCGCTTGAGCTGACACTGCCGCGCACGAAGCCCACGCTGCTGCCGGCCTGGGCCAGCACGCCGATGGTACGGGCCGCGCCGAGGTTGACGCTGGCGTCGTCATGGGCGCCGGCGCTGGAAATGCCGATGCCGTCGGCGCTGTTGACGATGATCGGTGCCGGCGCGCCGAGCAGGCGGCTGGCGAACATCCGTGGCGCGTCTGCGCTGGCCTGCAGGGCGACGTCCAGGTAGGACGGCGCGACCAGGGCCGCAGCCGTCGAGAGAGGGTCGAAATCTTCAGCGGGTGGGTCGACGGCATTGTTTTCGGCTTCGGCCTCCAGGGCATTGAGGCTGAACACCCCGGCCAGCAGCAGGCCGATGGCGCGGCCCAGGCAGGTGCGCTGGGGTTTCGGATGATGGACGGGAATACGTTTGAAAAGGTTCATGGCGGCCTCGCAGGCACTGGAAAGGGAGTGCCTGCAGTCTGCGCGTGGGGGCTGGCCATGAATGTCGGAGCAACTTGCACCTGGTTGTAGGAGTGATTCCCGTCCCGGGCCCTGGTCTATGCTTGCCAAGGGAAGGGACGCAACGGGACACGCCCATGAGCACCGTGCTGGTGGTGGATCACCTGCCTATCGTTCGCGACGGCCTGCGCGCCGTGCTCGAACGTGCGGGCCACCAGGTCCTGGCCGAGGTGGACAATGGCCAGGATGCCCTGCTGCAGTGCCGCCAACTGCACCCGGAGCTGGTCATCCTCGAACTGCTGGTACCGCGCCTGGGCGGCCTGGACCTGCTGCGTCGGCTACGGGCCAGCCACGAAGAGGTAAAGCTGCTGGTCTACAGCGTCCAGGAAGCCGGCCTCTACGCCGCCCGTTCGCTGCAGGCGGGCGCCGACGCCTATGTCTGCAAGGCCGATGCGGTCGCCGAACTTGAGCGAGCCCTGCAGGCGGTCAGCCACGGTCGCAGCTACTTCCCCCGCGAAGCGACCCGCCAGGAGGCACAGGGCCTGCACAGCGAACTCGAAAGCGAGCTGGCCCAATTGTCCGGGCGCGAACTCACGGTGTTGCAGATGCTCAGCCAGGGCCTGAACAACAAGGACATCGCCGAGCAGTTGAGCCTGAGCTACAAGACCGTCAGCACCTACAAGGCCCGCCTGCACCAGAAGCTCAATGTCGGCAACGACTTCCAGCTGCTGGAAGTGGCCCGCAGCCATGGCCTGGTCACCGGTGAAGACGGCACCCGCACGCTGGGCGCGCCCACCGACCCGCAGTTGCTGCGTGAATACGGCCTGCTGCGCGGGCTGCTCGATGCGGCGCCCTACCCGATGCTGGTGCGCGACCTGGAAGGCCGGCTGTTGATGTGCAACCGCCGCTACCTGGCGATGGTCGGCGAAAGTTTCGACACTATTCGCGGCACCACCCTGGAACAGGCCAGCTGGCTGCCGCCACAGGAGCGCGAACGCGTGCAGCAGCGCTACAACGCATCGGTGCGCCGGGAAGAACCCTTCATCAACGAAGCCATTATCGAGTGCCGGGGGGTGCCGACCGCCCTGTATGCCTGGTGCACACCCTTTCGCGACGAAAGCGGGCAACTGGTGGCCATGCTCGGCGGCCTGCGCGACCTCACCGAACGCGACAGCATGCTGGCCAGGTTGCGTCACGAAGGCGCCGAGGCACGTTTCGAAAGCCACCTGAAAAGCTCGACCCTGGCGGCCATCAGCCAGGAGTTGCAGGCGCTGCTGGCGGTGATGCAGCAAAGCCTGGATCGGACGGACGCGCAACGCGGGTCGCAGCCGTTGGTAGAACAGATCGACAGCATGCGCCAGTGCCTGGCCAGGGTCGACGACTTGTGGGCGCTCGATGCCCACCAGCAGGAGACCATCACCGAGGTTCACGACCTTGGCACCCTGACCGAACGGATTCTTGTCCCCTTGCGCCCGCACCTGGAGGCCAAGGGCTGCCAGCTGGACCTGGGGCCCGCCCTGCACGCGCTGAAAAGCGCCTGGATCGATGCCCGCCATTACCGCCAGCTGCTCGAAAGCCTGGTCGGCTACCTGTGCCTGGGTGCGCTGCCGCCAAGGATCAGCCTGCGCCTGAACACCAGCCTGCAACCACGCGGTTTCCTGCGCCTGTGCCTTGAGCTGTCACCCTGGCAGGAGCCGGACCCAACCAACGCGTCGGCGCAATGGGCCCATGCCAGCCTGCAGCGCCTGTTACTGCTGCTGCAGGCCAGCGCACAGACGGTCGCCAGCGGGAATGGCGAAGCGCTGGCCTGGCGCCTTGAGCTTGACCTGCCGCAAGCCCTCGCCTCCCACTGACGATCAGCGGCGCATCAGTTGCCGCTGAAGCAGTACGCCGCGATCTTGTTACCGTCCAGGTCGCGGAAGTAGGCCGCGTAGGCGTTCTCCTTCCAGTTGCGCGGGCCGGGCTGGCCTTCATCTTCGGCACCGAGGGCCAGGGCGCTGCGGTGGGCGGCGTCGATGGCTGCACGCCCTGGCGCCTGGAAGCTCACCGTTACACCATTGCCGATGCTCGCCGGCAGGCCGTTGGCAGGCTTGAGGACGAAGAACGACGGCGCATCGACGCCCCAGATCGAGCCGTTGTCGCCGAGGTCGGCCAGGCGTTTCATGCCGAAGGTGCCGAGGACTTCATCATAGAACCGGCGGGCCCTGGGCAAGTCGTTGGTGCCGACGGTGACGTGGGTAAACACACTCATGTTGCGCTCCTTGGGGTTGAGAAAAACATTCACTGATTGGCAAGCACGTGGTCGACGGTGGCCAGCACCTGGCCCGAACGCAATTGCTCGGTGACCGCGACGATATCGGGATAGAAGGCACGGTCTTCATCGGCCACCGGCACGCGGCTGCGCACCAGTTGGTACACCGCGCGGGTGGCGCTGGAGGCCTTGCCCACCTCGTGAAAATCCAGGGCCTGGCAGCCGACCAGCAGTTCGATGGCCAGCACCGACTCCAGCTTGCGCGAGACCTGGTAAGCCTTCATGGCCGCATTGAAGGCGAAGCTCACCGGGTCTTCCTGGTTGCCGCAGGTGGACACGCTATCGATGGTCGAAGGGTGCGACAGTACCTTCATCTCCCCGAGCAGGCCGGCGGCGGTGTACTGGATGATCATGTAGCCGTTGTTCAGCCCCGGGTTGCGCACCAGGAACGCCGGCATTTCGCTGAAGTGCGAGTTGACCATGCGATCGGTGCGCCGCTCGGAGATCTTCGCCAGGTTAGTCATGGCATTGCACAGGGTGTCGGCGGCCAGGCCGATGTACGAACCGTCGAAGTTGGCGCCGGAGATGGCGATGCCGTCGTCGTCGCTCAGTGGGTAGATCACCGGGTTGTCACCGGACGAGCCGATCTCGTTGTCGATGCAGGCCTGGGCATAGGCGATGAACTGCTTCGAGGCACCATGCACCTGGGGAATGGCGCGCAGGCTGTAGGTGTCCTGCAGGCGGTAGTCGATGTTGTCTTCGATCAGCTGGCTGTCGGTCAGCAGGCGCTTGATGGTGCGGGCGGTCCGGGCCTGCTCGGCGTGGGCCTTGACCGAGTGGTAACGCGCATCGAAGGCGCGGATGGTGCCCTTGAGCACTTCCAGCGACAGGGCCGCGGCAATGTCGGCGACCTGGGCCGCCTGGTTGGCGTTGTACTGCGCCAGGGTGGCAATGGCGGTGACCGAAGTGGTGCCGTTGAGCATGGCCAGGCCTTCCTTGCACTGCAGGGTGATCGGCTGCAGGCCGACCTGGCGCAGGGCGCTGGCGCCATCGACCCACGGGCCGCCAGCGACGCTGGCCCTGCCCTCGCCGATCAGCACCAGCGCCAGGTGGCCTTCAGGGCCCAGGTAGCCCACTGAGCCCTCGCCGGGGGCGAACGGCACCACGTCGTTGTTGAGCAGGCCGGCGATCTGTTCGAGCAGCTCCATGCGCACGCCGGAAAAGCCCTTGCCCAGGCTGACCAGGATCATCAATTGCACGGCACGGACCTGTTCGCGGTTGAGCGGCTCGCCCACTGACACGGCGTGGGAGCGCACGATGTTGACCTGCAGGGTCTGGGCGTCTTCGGGCGAGATGACATGGCGCACGTTGTCGCCAAAGCCTGTAGTCACCCCGTAGACCAGACGGTTCTCGTCGAGAAAGCGCTCGATCAGCCGGCGCGAGCGGCCAACCCGGGCGCGGTAGGCGTCGGAAAAGCTCACCTTCGCACCATGGCGGGCCACCGCGATAAAGGCTTCGATGGAGGGCTTGGCGTCGTCCAGGACAACAGAGCGAATGTCTTGCGGATGGATGGGCATTGCGTTGCTCTCTCTACTATTGGCGTTTTTCAGGGCACAGGTCGCCTGTCCCGTTGAAGAACAGGCGAAAAAATCGGTTGGCTGACGGGGTTGTCAGGCGTGGCTGAGAATGAACCGGCTGAAGCGCTCGCTATGCTGCTCGCCGAACATTTCCTGCGGCGTACCCTGGGACTCGATCAGGCCCTGGTGCATGAACACCACGCGATTGGAGACGTTGCGGGCAAAGCCCATTTCATGGGTGACCACCAGCATGGTGCGGCCCTCCTCGGCCAGCGAACGCATCACTTTTAGCACCTCGCCGACCAGCTCCGGGTCGAGGGCCGAGGTGGGCTCGTCGAACAGGATCACCCGCGGCCGCATGGCCAGGGTGCGGGCGATGGCCACCCGTTGCTGCTGGCCGCCGGACAGAAACGCCGGGTAGTGATTGCGCTTGTCGGCCATGCCCACCCGCTCCAGCAGCGCCTCGGCCTCGTCGATGCACTCGGCGCGGGGACGTTTTTGCACGTGCAGCGGGCCTTCGATGACGTTTTGCAGCACCGTCATGTGCGACCACAGGCCGAAGCTCTGGAACACCATGCCCAACTGCGGACGCAGGCGGTCGAGCTGGCGCCGGTCGGCCGCCACCAGGGTCTGCTGGCGACCGCGCTTGAGCGCCAGCTGTTCGCCGGCGACGTGGATCTCGCCGGCATCGGGGGTTTCCAGCAGGTTGATGCAGCGCAGGAAGGTACTCTTGCCCGAGCCACTGGCGCCAAGGATCGACACCACATCGCCCTCGTGGGCATCCAGCGAAATGCCCTTGAGCACCTCCAGGTTGCCGAATGACTTGCGTAGGTGTTTCACCTGCAGGACCGGATCATTGCCTGTAGCCATGCCATTACCCTCTTGGTGCGCTCAATGCGTACTTTTTTGTTGTTGGACTCGCGGTGGCCGGTTGCCTTGGCGACAGCCTGCGCTCGACCAGCGTCAATGTGCGGACGATCAGGAAGTTCAGAACCAGGTAGACCAGTGCGGCGCAGAGGAACACCTCCAGGGTGCGGTAGGTCTCGGCGATGATCCGCTGGGCCACGCCGGAAACCTCGTAGACCGTGACCAGGCTCGCCAGCGAGGTGGCCTTCATCATCAGGATGATCTCCGTCGAATAGGCCGGCAGGCAGCTGCGCAGCGCGATGGGGATGATGATCCGCCGCGCCAGCAGCCAGCCGGACATGCCCGCGGCCCTGCCTGCCTCGATCTGCTGCGCCGGCACCGCCTGCAGGCCGCCGCGGAAGATCTCGGCCATGTAGCCGGCGGTGCACAGCGCCAGGGCGATCACCGCACAGCTGAGCGGCTCGCGCAGCACTGGCCATAACGGGCTCTGGCGCACCTCGGGGAACTGGCTCAGGCCGTAATAGAGCAAGAACATCTGGATCAGCAGCGGCGAGCCGCGGAACAAGAAAATGTAGCCACGGGCCAGGTGGCGCAGCACGGCCACCTGGCCGGTGCGCAGCCACACGATCAGCAGCGCCAGCAGCGTGCCCAGGGCAACCGAGGCGGCGAACAGCAGCAGGGTCGTTGGCAAGGCCCGCAGCAGTTGCAGCAGGGTGTCGCAGAGAAATGCAGTGTCCATGGTCATGGTCGGTCCCCTGTTCAACTACGGCGCAAGGTCCGACCCACGCGCAGTTCGGCGCGGGAGAAGACCAGGTTGGAGAAGCCCGTCAGCACCAGGTACAGCGTGCAGCCGGTGACGAAGAACAGCACGAACTGGCCGGTGGACGAGGCCGCCACGCGGCTGGCACGCATCAGCTCGACGAGTCCTGTGACCGAGATCAGCGCCGAGTCCTTCAGGCTGATCTGCCAGACGCCGCCCATGCCGGGCAAGGCGAAGCGCAGGATCTGCGGGGCGATGATCCTTCGAAAGCGCAGCATCAGCGGCATGCCGATGGCCCTGGCCGCTTCCAGTTCGCTACGGGCGACCGACTGGAAGGCCCCGCGAAACACCTCGGCCTGGTAGGCGCCGGACACCACGCCCACCGCCAGGGCGCCGACCAGAAAGGCCGGCAGGCTGATAAAACCGTCGGCACCGAACAGTTTGCCGACACTGCTCACCAGCGCCGAGCCGCCGTAATAGAAGAGGTAGATCACCAGCAGTTCCGGTATGCCACGAAACACCGTGGTATAGGTCTCGCCAATCATCCGCAGCAGCCCGTTGTGGTGCAGCCTGGCCGCAGCCACCAGGGCCCCGAGCAAGGCGCCCACGAGCATGGCCGCCACGGTCACCAGTACCGTCATCAGCGCCGCCATGAGCAGCACGCTGCCCCAGCCGTTGGCGCCAAAACCAATCAGATCGATCACGTCTCGTCCCACCCTAAACATGTCAGTGAGCGGACGGCCCGCAGCGGGCCGCCGCGTCAGCGTCCGGCGTCACCGATGACGCCGGGCTGTCCTGCGGGTTATTGGCTGGGCGGCGTGAAGTCGTGCCGGAACCATTTGTGGCTCAGTTCGCTGATGGTGCCGTCTTTGATCATCGAGGCGATCGCGGCGTCCAGTTTGGCCTTGAGCTCCGGCTCACCCTGGCGGATCCCGAAGCCCTGGCCTTCACCCCAGATCGGCCCGCTGATCGCAGGCCCCACCAGCACCAGATCGCTACTGCCTGCGCGCTGCAACTCGCCGGCGAGAAAGCCATAGTCTTCGAACACCACGTCGACGCGCCCGTTCTTGAGGTCCATCAGCGGCTCGGGCGGGGTCTTGTATTCGCGAATGGTCGCCACCTGGCCGAACTGCTCGCGGATGAATCCGCTGTACACGGTGCCGGAGACGATGCCGATCAACTTGCCCTTGAGACGGTTGCGCAAATCTTCGACGACCGGGGTATCCAGGGCCGGGTCGCCGCGCAGCACCAGGTTGCCGGCGCCGAGGTCGAGGCCACTGGACTGCTGGGCAATGAAGGTGGCCGGAGCGTCGGTATAGGGGCGGGAGAAATCGATGACCTTGCGCCGTTCGGCGCTGATCGCCAGGGCATCCATGATCACGTCGAACTTGCCGGCCTTGAGGCCCGGAATCAGACCGTCCCAGTCCTGGGCCACGAGCGTGCACTCGATCTTCATGCGCTCGCACAGCACCTTGGCCATTTGCGGCTCGAAGCCGTCGAAGGAGCCGTCCGGCCGTGTGCGGTTCCAGGGTTCGTAGACGCCTTCGGTGGCGATCTGGATGCTGTGCCACTCCTTGGCCTGGGTGGTGAGCGAGACGCTGGCGAGGGTCATCAGTAGCGAGCAGGCGGCGAATGCGATTTTCTTGTTCTTCATTGTTTTATTCTCCGATGTCGTAAAGGGCACACGAGGCAAATCAGGGTCCGGGCATCACATCGATAGGCAGTGCTCCACTATGAATTTTCCAGCGCCACGACCACCGCCGAAGTCGGCCGTGCGCAGCACAACAGCACCTGGCCGGGCCCTGGCATCATCAACGGCGGCTCGCGATACTCGACCGTGCCGCTCAGCAGCGGCGACAGGCAGGCGTTGCACAGCCCGGCCCGGCAGCTGAACGGCGGCGTCAGGCCTGCGCGTTCGGCGCAGTCGAGCAGCGAGGGGCAGGCGTCATCCCAGGCCAGCGCCTGACCGCCCGGCTCGAATCGCACGGTCAGCTGCGCGTCGGCCTGGGGGGCCGGCACCCTGGGTGCGGCGGGTGTTTCGTCCTTGTCTTCGTCAAGCAGCGTGGCCGGGCCAAAGAATTCGAAGCAGATTCGCGCCTTGTCGATGCCAAGGCCGCGCAGCAGGCGCCAGTTGGCCTGCATGAACGGCCGTGGCCCGCACAGGTAGGCGTCGTAGTCGTCCAGGGGCAGCAGCGCCTGCAGGGTGTGCCGGCTGACCAGGCCGCTGCTGTGGTGATGGCCGTTGTGCAGGTCTTCCCGGGTCGGCGTGCGGTAGCAGAAATGCACATGGATCCCCGCACGCCGGGCTGCCAGCGCCAACACCTCTTCACGCAGGGCATGCACTTCGCCGTTCTCGCAGGCATGGATGAAGTACACCGCACGCGTCGAGCGGGTCGCCAGGCGATGCAGCATGCTGACCATGGGTGTCAGGCCCACGCCGCCGCTGAACAACAGCACCGGTCGCTCGCTGCTTTCATCCAGGACAAAGCTGCCCGAAGGCCCGGCGACCTCCAGTTGCCCGCCCACCTCCACCTGCTCATGCAAAAAACTGGACCCAAGCCCGGCCGGCAAGTCCGGCGCATTCGCCGGTGGCAGCTCGTGCTTCACCGAGATGCGCAGCCGCGCGGGGTCATCCGGATCGCTGGACAGGCTGTAGGCCCGCAGCAGCTGCGCGCCCTCGGCCTGGGGGATGCGCACGACGATGAACTGCCCCGGGCGGAACTCGACGCGCCCGGTGTCGGCGGCAGGTTCCAGCACCAGCGAGGTGATCGAGGCGCTTTCGCGCACCTTGCCGGTCACCTGGAAGCGCGCGAACCCCTTGGCGGCGGGAATGGCGTCAAGCATGGGCCTTGACCTCGATGGTGTTGAGTGCGCTGGCGGCCGCGGCGTCCTGTTCTTCGCGGATCAGGCGTTCCATGCCCCGGCGAAAGCGCAGCGGCCCCGAGTCGATGGCCAGGTCGATATTGGCGCTCTGGCGGTTCTTCATGCCGGCGTGCACGGCGGCGAGGACCACCCGGTCTTCCTCGAAGGCCCGGCGCACATCGACGGCGAACCGATGCGACACGTCCTCGTCGGTAGGGTCGAAGTTGCGCAGCTGGAACCAGTAGTAGCGGGTGCGGTTCTCGTCGACCGGGGTCATGAAGTTGTAGGAGTCCATGACGAAGGCCTGTTCATGCGCCGCTGCGCCCTCACCGCCAGTGCCCGCCGGGGAATGGATGCCCTTGATGATCGCGTGCGCCGGGTAGCGCACCTCGTAATACTGCAGGCGGTCAGCGCGGCCTGCGAACTTCAGGTATTGCTGGTAGAACGGCGCCACCTCGATGTCGTACAGCCAGCGCGAGACCACCACGCCATCGTCGTTGACCACCGTCTGCAACGGCTCGGACTCACAGGCCGCGGTGCCGAAACTGGTCTGGTGGACCCAGGCGACGTGGGACGGGTCGAGCAGGTTGTCGGTCATGTACAGGTAGTTGCAGTCGATGGTCATCGAGTCGCCACGGTTAACCCCCCAGGCCGGATCGTTCCACTCGGGAATGTCGAGGAGCCTGGCCGGGTCTGCCTGGGCCGCGTCCCCCATCCACAGCCAGACCAGGCCGTAACGCTCGTGCACCGGGTAGCTGCGCACTTTCGCCGCTTGCGGGATGCGCGACACACACGCCGCCTTCACGCAGGCGCCACTGCCGTCAAAGGTCAGGCCGTGGTAGCCACACTCGACCACATCACCGTGCAGGCGGCCCATGGACAACGGCAGCTTGCGGTGCGGGCAGGCATCTTCCAGGGCAACGACAGCGCCATCGGCCTTGCGGTAGAGAACGATGGATTCGCCAAGCAGGATGGTCGCATGCAGGGCCTGCTTCACTTCGGTGTCCCAGGCGGCGGCGTACCAGGCGTTTCTCAAGAACATGGCGTGTAGCTCCTCTTGTTGTTATGCCAAGCGTGTGGCTTGTTGAGGAAGAGCCTATGCCGGGGTCGAATAAAAGAATAGATGGGCTTTTCTGTTGATTAGTTAAGTATTTCTAAACTACAAATAGACCCTTCATCAGCCGTTGCGAGCCGTGTCATGAGCCACCTTCCCCCCTTGCGTGCACTGGAAGTCTTCGAGGCCGTGGGCCTGTGCGGTGGCATCAGCCAGGCCGCCCGGCGCCTGGGTATTTCCGCAGGTGCGGTCAGCCAGCAGATGAAGCTTTTGGAAGAGGCGGTCGGCCTGAGCCTGACGGTCAAGGAAGGCCAGCGCCTGCGCCTGAACGCCGCCGGCCAGCACTTTCACGAAGGCTGCAGCCAGGCCTTCGAACGCTTGCGCGCGGCCTATGCCGAACTGGAACGTTCGAAGAACGCCAACAACCTGTACATCAGCGCCCTGCCCTCGCTGCTGTCGAAGTGGCTGGCGCCACGGGTGGCCGACTGGCAGACAGGCTATGCGCAGTTGAGCGTCTACCTGGACGGCACCCACACCGAGCCGTCGGAGGCCCAGGCCAACGGTGTCGATTTTCGCCTGAGCTATGGCGAGGGCATGCACGATGACCAGCACACCATCGAGCTGTTCCGCGATTGCGTGGTGCCGGCGTGCAGCCCGCGGTTGCTGGCCGGTGACCAGGCGCCCCGGGCGTTGCTCGAGCAGCCGCTGATCACCATCGACTGGCGACCGAAGTTCGACTCACCGCCGTCGTGGGAGCACTGGTTCGCCGAGGCGGGTGTGGGCGAGGTCAAGGTCAGCAATACCCGGATCTACTCGCTCTCCTCGATGGCCATCCAGGCGGCGATCGAAGGCCAGGGCATTGTCCTGGCGCAGTACTCGATGATCAGCCGCGACATCGAGCAGGGCCTGCTGGTCATCCCGAGCGCCCTCGCCTTGCCGATGCCGGCGTCCTACTACCTGACCTGGAACCCCGCCAGCGTCCACCGGAGCCAGTGCCGCACCTTCCAGCGCTGGCTGATCGAACAGGGGCGCAGGCAGCAGGATGTGACGGATGCCTTGCTGGGGGGCACCGAACACCCTTGAATTGATCGATTGCCTGTAGGAGCGGGCTTGTCCCGCGATGCGTCGCAGCGTTCAATCGCGGGGCAAGTCGAGTCGTCGCACCGCCGCTCCCACAGATCGCAGCCTGGCGGCAGCGGCTACACCGTCAGGCTCGCAGACTCCCACGCCCACCCTTCCAGAGTGGGCGCCCCTCCCCCCACATTCTGTTGAACTCTGGCAAACGGCTATTGCCACCCCGGCCCCCTTCGGAGTTCCTCATGAGTCAATACAACGCCCCGCTGCGCGACATGCAGTTCGTCCACGTGGTGCTGCCATGCGTCACTGCGGTGCCTGAGATCGACGACCAGCAGTTCTGACCCCTTTATCTTCGTCGCGAGAACCTATGATGACCGATGCACTGCTCAACGAACGCGAACTGCGCTTCCAGCTCTATGAACTGCTCGATACCGAGGCGCTGCTCGACCGCCCGCGCTACGCCGAACACGACCGCGCGGTGTTCGACGCCACGCTGGAAACCGCACGCGGCATCGCCGCCGAATACTTCGCCCCGCACAACCAGAAAGCCGACGCCATTGAGCCGACCTTCGATGGCACGACGGTCAGGCTGATCCCGGAAACCAAGGCGGCCTGGGACGCCTTCGCCCAGGCGGGTTTTCTCGCCGCCCACCATGATGCCGACGACGGCGGCCTGCAGCTGCCGGAGGTGATCCTGCGGGCCAGCATGGCCTACTTCAATGCCGCCAACATCGCCACCGCGGCTTACGCGTTCCTGACCATCGGCGCCGCCAACCTGGTCAAGAGCTTTGCCGACGACGCCTTGCGCGAACGTTTCCTGCCGTCGATGCTCGATGGCCGCTTCAGCGGCACCATGGCCCTGACCGAACCCGGCCAGGGCTCGGCCCTGGGTGACCTGCGCACCCTGGCGCGACCGGCCGGCGACGGCAGCTACCGATTGTTCGGCCAGAAGATGTTCATCTCCGGCGGCGACCACGGGCTCACCGACAACATCGTGCACATGGTGCTGGCCCGAATCGAGGGCGCACCGGCCGGCACCCGCGGCATCTCGCTGTTCCTGGTGCCCAAGTACCTGGTCAATGCCGACGGCAACCCGGGCGAGCGCAACGACGTGGCCCTGGCGGGCCTGCTGCACAAGATGGGCTACCGCAACACCACCTCCACGGTGCTGAACTTCGGCGAACAGGACGGCGCCGTCGGCTACCTGGTGGGCGAGCCGAACAAGGGCCTGTCGTACATGTTCCAGATGATGAACGAAGCGCGCATCGGCGTGGCCCTGGGCGCCTCGGCGCTGGCCTACCAGAGCTTCATCCATGCCCTGGACTACGCCCGCGAGCGCCCCCAGGGGCGACTGCCGGGGGCCAAGGACCCGCTGGCGCCGCAGGTGCGTATCGTCGAGCACGCCGATGTGCGGCGCATGTTGCTGCAACAGAAGGTCTATGCCGAGGGCAGCCTGGCGCTGTGCCTGTATGCCAGCAGCCTGTACGAGGACGCCCACACCGCGCCCGATGAGACGGCACGACAAGAGGCCGGCGAACTGCTCGACCTGCTGATCCCCATGGTCAAGTCCTACCCCTCGAAATATGGCGTGATCGCCTCGGACATCGGTGTGCAGGTGCTCGGCGGCTCGGGCTACATCCGCGAGTACCCGCTGGAGCAGTACTACCGCGACAACCGCCTGAACCCCATCCACGAAGGCACTGAAGGTATTCACGGCATTGATTTGCTGGGTCGCAAGCTGCAACAGAACGGCGGTGCGGGCTATCGTCAGTTCCTGGAGCAGGTGCGCACGACCCTGGACGCCGCCGGCCGCGATCAGCGCTGCGCCGGCCTCGCCTACCTGCTGGCCGGTGCCCTGGAGCACCTGGAACGGGTCACCGACAGTCTGCTGACGCAGGTCGCCGCCGACGCCAACCTGGGCCTTGCCAACGCCACCTCTTACCTGGACCTGTTCGGTCGCGTGCTGGTGGGCTGGCTCTGGCTGCGCATGGCGCAGGTAGCCAGCCGCGCCCTGGACGCCGGTGCCGCCGACAGCGAAGCGGGCTTTTACCTCGGCAAGCTGCAGGCCGCCCGCTACTACATGGACTGGGAACTGGCCAGCATCGAGGCCCAGGCACGGCTGCTGGCCAGCGCCAACCGCGCAAGCTTCGACATGCAGGACCCGTGGTTCTGAACCCGTACAGACAATAAAAAGGAGTCACCATGAGTTCCCTGGTCACCTATCAGGTTGAAGACGGCCTGGCCCTGATCGGCCTCGCCCGCCCCCCGGTCAACGCCCTTGGCCAGCCGCTGCGCGAGGCCATCCTCCAGGCCTGCGAGCGCGCCAACGCCGATACCGCGGTGCGCGCCATCGTGTTGTATGGTGCCAATGGCCTGTTCTGCGCCGGTGCCGACATCAGCGAATTCGGCAGCCCCGCCTCCTTTGCCGTGCCCGACCTGCCCGACGTGCTGCTGCGCCTGACCCGCCTGGACAAACCGCTGGTGGCCGCCATCGGCCGCCTGGCCCTGGGCGGCGGGCTGGAGTTGGCGCTGGCTTGCGGCTACCGGGTGGGCGAACCGCAGACCCACGTCGGTCTGCCGGAAATCAACCTCGGCTTGCTGCCCGGTGCCGGCGGTACCCAGCGCCTGCCACGGCTGGTAGGCGTGGAGGCAGCGCTGGAGATGATGCTCAGCGGCGCCCAGGTGCCTGCCACCCGCGCCCTGGAACTGGGCATTCTCGATCGCCTGGCCGACAGCGCCGAGCAACTGCTGGGCTGCGCCTGCCAGTTTGCCCGCGAGCTGCTCGCCAGCGCTGCCCCGGCCCGACCGGCCGAGCGTTTCCCGGAGCCTGCCAGCGGCCTTGCGGCGGACTTCCTCGACCGCTACCGCGCCGAGCAGGAGCCTCGCTGGAAGAGCCGTCTGGCACCGCGTCTGGTGTTCAGTGCAGTCGAGGCGGCCTGCCTGCTGCCGCTGGAACAGGGACTGGCCCGGGAAGTGGCGTTGTTCAAGCAGGCGGAAGCCTCCGTGCAGTCGCAGGCCCAGCGCCACGTGTTCTTCGCCGAACGCGAAGCCGGCAAGATACCCGGCCTCGATGCCAGCACCCCGCTGCGCCCGATCCGCAAGGTGGCGGTGATCGGTGCCGGAACCATGGGCGGCGGCATTGCCATGAACTTTATCAATGTCGGCATCCCGGTAACCCTGCTGGAGCGCCAGGGTGACGCCCTGGACCGTGGCCTGGCGCAGATTCGCCAGAACTACAGCATCAGCGTCAAACGCGGCAAGCTCAGCGAAGCGCACCTGGAACAGCGCATGGCCCTGCTCACCGGCACCCTCGACTACGCCGACCTGGCCGACGCGGACCTGGTGATCGAAGCGGTATTCGAACAGTTGCAGATCAAGCAGGAGGTGTTCCGCCACCTGGACCAGGTGTGCAAGCCCGGCGCGATCCTGGCGACCAACACCTCGTCGCTGGATGTCGATCGGATCGCCGCCGTGACCTCGCGCGCACAGGATGTCATCGGCCTGCATTTCTTCAGCCCGGCCAACGTCATGCGCCTGCTGGAAGTGGTCAACGCCCGGGAGACCGCCGCCGATGTGCTGGCCACCACCCTGCGCATGGGCCGCACCATTGGCAAGGTGCCGGTGGTGTCGGGTGTGTGCTTCGGCTTCATCGGCAACCGCATGCTCGAACCCTATGCCCGCGAAGCCCATCGCCTGGTGCTCGAAGGCGCGACCCCGGAACAGGTGGATGCGGTGCTCACCGGCCTTGACCTGAACATGGGCGTATTCAGCATGCTCGACCTGGCCGGGGTCGATGTGAACTTCCTGGTGCGCGATGCCAACCGCGCCGCCATCGCCCACGACCCCAGCTATTGCCGCATCGGCGACGAACTGTACAGCCTGGGCCGATACGGTCAAAAGACCGCGCGCGGGTTCTACCGGTATGAAGGTCGCAATCGCCAGAGTGACTATGAAGTGGTCGCCCTGGCCGAGCGCCTGGCCGGTGAACTGCACGTGAACCGCCGGCCGATCAGCGATCAGGAGATCCATGACCGCTGCCTGTTCATGCTGATCAACGAAGGCATCCAGTTGCTCGACGAGGGCATCGCCCTGCGCGCCGGCGACATCGACCTGGTGTGGATCAACGGCTACGGCTTCCCGGCCCACCTCGGCGGGCCGATGCACTATGCCGAACAGCTGGGCCTGGACAAGGTACTGGCCGGCATCGATCAGTATCGCCAGCGCCTGGGTGACTATGGTCGGATGTGGTTCACCCCGGCACCTTTGCTCGAACGCCTGGTGGCCGCCGGCAAGACCCGGATCGAACGCTTCTGATGACCCTGGCAGGCGTCATCCACCGTGATGCGCCTGCCACTCCCCCTTTGCAGGACACGCCTGATGAACGAAACCCCAACTCTGTTTTCCCTTGCCGGCCACACGGTGCTGGTCACCGGTGCTTCCAGCGGTATTGGCGCCCACCTGGCGCGCGTTGCCAGCCGCGCCGGTGCCCGGGTGGTGCTGGCGGCACGCCGGGTGGAACGCTTGCAGCAACTGGCCGAGGCCATCCGCCAGGACGGCGGCCAGGCCTTGCCGGTGGCCATGGACGTCACCGACCGCGCCAGCGTCGAAGCGGCGTTCGATGCCGCTGAAGCCGCTTTCGGGCCGGTGGACGTGGTCCTCAACAACGCCGGCATCGGCCAGGGCCAGCGGGTGCTGGAAATCAGCGAGCAGGACTGGAGCGGCATGCTGTCGACCAACCTCGACGGTGTCTGGCGCGTGGCCCAATGTGCGGCGCAGCGCCTGGCGCGTGCCGGGCGTGGTGGCAGCATCGTCAACATCGCCTCCATGCTCGGTCTGCGTGTGGGCACCGGTTACAGCCACTACTGCGCGGCGAAGGCCGGCGTGGTGCAACTGACCAAATCACTGGCGCTGGAACTGGCGCGCTACCAGATCCGGGTCAATGCCATTGCCCCGGGCTACTTCAAGACCGAGATGACCGACGGCTACTTCGACAGTGAAAAGGGCCAGGCCTATATCGTCGAGGCAGTGCCCATGCGCCGGCTTGGCCGATTGCAGGAGCTTGAAGGACCGTTCCTGCTGCTGGCGAGCCAGGCTGGCGCCTACATGTCGGGTGCGGTGCTGGCGGTGGATGGCGGGCAACTGGTGGGGAGTCTGTAAAGGGCTGCTTCGCAGCCCATCGCAGGCTTCGCCAGCTCCCACGCGGACCACTGTGGGAGCTGGCGAAGCCTGCGATCGACCGCAAAGCGGCCGTAACAACACCTCATGAAGCCGGCCGGGCCTCAGGCAATGTCCAGCTGCCGTCCAGGATCGGCTTGCCCGGCAGGTAATAGCGCACCATGTAGTTCCACCCCGGCATGATCGGCAGGCAGTTGGCTTGCGCCGCCGTGCAGCCGCCAAAGCGTACCGAGACACTGCCATCCTCACCCTTGTGCGCCGTCAGGTTGTTCAGGGCGTAGGCCTCCAGGGCGTTCTTGCGAAACTGTCCCTGCGCGTCATACACACTGATCGACCAGAACGCCCCCGTCGGTACATTGGCGACATCCAGCCGATACGGGGTCTGCCCGTCGTTGTGCGCCGGCGTGACCACCTGGTAATAGGCGTCCTTCTCCGGGTTGCCACCCCAGGCCATGGCACTGCCGATCAGGTGCCGCACCGGGTCGACCTCACCGCGCTTGCCGAACATGCCGCGCGAATCCTCAAGGGTCGAGCCCAGGGCAAGCAGGACTTTCCTGACCTGCGCCCGGCTGGCCTCGTCCCAGTCCGGCACCTCGAAGTGTCCCGGGCCGTTGGCCTGCTTGACCACAATGACGTCCTGCAGCACCTTGATCTGCTCCAGTTCCTGCGGGTCAGCGGAGTTGATCAAGGTACGCACGCCGAACAGCACATAGCGGGTCGATACGTCCGCCCTGCTCAGCCTGTACTCCCCCGCCCCGTAATGAACACCCACCACCTGGTGGTCCTCGTCGATCATCATCAACGACATGAACCGCTCGCCGGCATCCGGCAGGGTCACGCTGACCGGCCCGGCGTCCAGGTCGAACACCGCCGTGGAGTACAGGGTGTCACGGTTGGGCCGGATCACGGTCGGACGATCCACCGGGATCAGGTTGCGCCAATGGGCGAAGGTCCCGAAGCCACCGCGTTTGACGGTGAGGTCGAAATAGCGGTCGGTCTCGGCGCGGATGAAGTTGTCGACGGTGACCGCCACCGGCGTTCGCGGCGAAGCATCGCCGTGGGCCAGCGGCAGGCACGCCGCGAGGATGGCGGCAGCCGCCAGCAGTACTTTCAGGTCTGTCATTGTTGTTGTCCCTGTGGTGAAGTGATCAATCAACCCGCTGTACCCTGGGCGCCTGCCAGCGACCGTCGAGGGCCTCGGGCTTGGGCCAGTACAGGCGCCCGGCGATATAGAACGGGCCGTCCGGCGCGGGCAGCCAGTTGGCCAGCAGTGCCTTGTCCGGTTGCTGGTGCTGGATGTACAGGGTCACGCCGCCATCGGCATCGCGCTTGAGGTCGGCCAGCATCGGCGAGTTGATCAGGTAGCGGTTCAGCGGGTTGGCCACCAGCAGGCGCCTGGCGTCGTACAGGGTCAGGGACCAGAAGGCCTTGACCGGCGGCAGCTGGCCCGGTGCGAAGCGCAGGGTATAGCGATGCTGCGAGGCGTCCAGCTTCTGGCCGTCGGCGTCGAGGTAGAACGGTGGGTAGAGGGTTTCTTCCCGGTCGTTGCCATACAGACCGGTGACCGTCGCGCGCATGCGGTACAGGTAGTTGTCGCCCAGGTACTCACGGCTACCCAGGAAACGCGAGGTGGACACCTCGCCACGGGCCACCTGTTGGCCGAGGACATCGAAGTCGCGCCAGGCGTCGGCGATGCCGGCGAGCATCGCCTCGCGAATGTCTGCCGACAGTGCGCGCTCGTCGAAGCTCTGGCCCGGGCCGATGCCCAGTCTGGCGAAATCCTTCATCAAGCCCTGTTCCGAGGGATGCGTCGGGCAAAAGCCGAGCACGAAGTTCAGCTGCGTAAAGAACGCCAGACTGCTACGCGTTTGCTCGGCGCCAAGCGGTACGAAGAAATCGATGGCAGGTGCCGGCGCCGGCGTCGGTTGCCCCAGGTACGCCGACAGCGGCTGGACCTTGTAGCCGGCCTGCACCCGCTTGACGTTCTCAAGGTCGTCCGGCCCCTTGAGCTGGGTGCGGTAGAAGACGAAGGCAAACTCGGTTTCCGACCGCAGCACCCGGTCGATACCCGGCGGGATGCTGCCCTGCCAGTCGGGCCCGGCCAGCAAGTAAGTGCCGCCGCCATTGCCGCTGGTGCGGCTGCCGACATAACCGAAGTTGTAGGTGTAGGCATCGACGAACTGCGCCGAGTAGTAACGCCCCTCCTCGACCTTCGGCATCGTCAGTACCAGCGGCTCGGCACGCAGGTCGGCGCCCAGCTGGGAGTACGGCGTATCGGCATTGGGCGTCGGGTAGGCCTTGTCGTCGGGGGTGTAGATCCGCGCCGTGTTGTGCAGGGTGTTCCAGGGGGCCTTGAACTCAGGGTGCCCACGGTCCTGGAAATAGGTGTACTGGACGCGGTAGTGATCCACCAGGGGGAAGCCGTAGATGTAGGCCTGTTTGGCGATGACCCGGGCCTGGGCCGGTGTCAGCACGTCGGCCACGGACAGTTGCAGGTGGCTGGCCAGGGCCAGCAGCACCACCATGCACAGGTGTTTGATCTTGTTCTTGTTCACCACGATCTCCTTGTCGTCTGGCCAGGCGCCGGGCGCCCGGCCGTTTCAGCGGTGTGAGGGGTCATCGATGGGGTTCCACACCGTTGCACGGTGGGCGGCGTCGCCATCGGGGTGGTAGGCATGGCAGGTGCCGATCACCCAGTGCCTGGGCATGCAAAAATCCGGGTCGCGGGCGGCGCGCTGGCGCAAGCGCTTCTGCATCACCGGGGCCAGGGTCTGGATGGCGGTGGTGGCCATCGGGCCAAGCATTTCGGTGAGGTGGGTGCAGCCCTTCATCCCGCCCACCCGCTCGGCGACCCGTTGCTTGAAGCCGGGGCCGATACGCAGCCCCACCAAAGCCCCGTAGGCGCGGTTGATCTGCCCGCACACGGGGGTGGGTGCCTGCTCGGAAATGGCCTGGAACTGGCGGATCACCATGTCCTCGTCCAGGGTCATGATGATGCGCATGTAGTGCAGCACCCCGTTGGCGGGGATGGTGCCATAGGGGAACTCGGTGTCGACGCCCTTGGTGTCGAGCAGGCGGCCCTCGATGTCGAACAGGCCGTCATCGCGTTCGAAGCCGGTGCAGACCACCTGGCGGGTATGCAACAGCCGGCGCCTGGGCTGGCCGGCAATGGACAGGGTCATGACCATGAACTCCAGGGATGGCGGAGCGCCAGGGCACCCCGCCATGGTTGTCAGACGTTGCCCAGACCACCGCCGCAGACCAGGACCTGGCCGCTGACGTAGTCCGACTCCGGAATGCAGAACAGGTACACGGCACCTGCAGCTTCCTCGGTGTTGCCCGGACGGCCCAGGGGAATCATGCTCCTGGACTGCTCGACGATCGCCGGGCTGATGCCGACCTTGATCTCGCGGCCTTCGATGTTGATGAAGTTCGGATCGCCTTCCACCGGCTGGGTCTGGCGGGTTTCGATATGACCGAAGGCCACGGCGTTGACGTTGACCTTCATCCGTCCCCACTCCTTGGCCAGGCACTTGGTCATGCCCAGCACGCCGGCCTTGGCGCTGGAGTAGTTGACCTGGCCCGGGTTGCCGCTGGCCGACACCGACGACACGTTGACCACCTTGCGATTGACCACCCGCCCCTCGGCGGCTTCCTGCTTGGCCAGGGCGCTGATGATCGGCTGGGCGGCACGCAGGATCCGGAACGGTGCGGTGATGTGGCAGTCGATGATGGCGTACCACTGCTCGTCGCTCATCTTCTGGATCACGTTGTCCCAGGTGTAGCCGGCGTTGTTGACGATGATGTCGATGCCGCCGTAGTTGTCGACCGCGGTCTTGACGAAGCGCTCGGCGAAGTCGACGGCGGTGACGCTGCCCACGCAGGCGACGGCTTCACCACCGGCATCGCGGATCTGCGCGACCACGTCTTCGGCCGGACCTGCGTCCAGGTCATTGACCACCACGCGGGCGCCATCGGCGGCCAGTTTCAGGGCGACACTGCGACCGATGCCACGGCCGGAGCCGGTGACCAGGGCGACTTTGCCTTCGAGTTTTTTCATGGGGATAGTCCTTGTTATTGTTGGATTCAGCTCAGTGCCACGACGGCTTCGCCGACCAGCTTGTCGTCGCCGTACTGGTTGGAACAGCGGATCGCCAGGCGCGCACGTCGCTCGCCATCGACCTCAAGCAGTTCGATGACCGTGCCGTGGCAGCTGGGGATGTGGCCCACCTGGGTGATGCCGGTGAAGCGCACCGCGAGGCTGCGGATCTGTCGCTGCGCCACCCAGCCGGTGAGCAGCCGGCCCAGGTAGGCGACCGAGAGCATGCCGTGGGCGAATACATCCGGCTGGCGGGCCTTGCGGGCGAAGTCCAGGTCGATGTGCACCTGGTTGTGGTCGCCCGAGGCACCGGCGTACAACGCCAGGGTGGTACGGTTGACCGCTGGCAGCACCAGCGGCGGCAGTTCGAAGCCGACCTGCACGTCAGAGGATTGCAAAACGTTCATGGCGGGGCTCCTCAGCGCTGCACGAGCGACGAGCGGATGTCAGCGATGTGCTGGCCATCCTGGTTGCTGACGCGGGTCTGCTGCACCACGAAGGTCAAGGCCCCGCCCTTCTTCTGGTAGACATCCACCACCCGGGTTTCGAAGCTCAGCACATCGCCGGCGTAGGCCGTGGCGTAGTAGTCGAAGCCCTGCTCGGCGTGCAGGATGCGGCCAAGGTCAAAGCCGAAGATGTCCTCGACGATATGGTCGCTATCGCGCCCCTCGCCCTCCAGGCACATCAGAAAGCTGGGCGGCACCGGCAGCGACCGGTGCCCGGCCTCGCGGGCGGCGGCTTCGTCGGTGTAGATCGGATCGGTCTCGCCAATGGCCTTGGCGAAGAAGCGCAGGCGGCCCTTTTCAACCTCGCAGGTGGTTACCCCCAGCGAGCGGCCGATGAGACTCTTGTCTGCCATGTCACGCAGTCCTGTCAGTCAGTAAAAAGGCGCGCCCGCAACGGGCGCGCCGGGTCATCAGCCGCGGCCGAACAGGGTCACGATGCCGGCGCCGCCCAGGCCCAGGTTGTGCTGCAGGGCGTGGTGCAGGCCCTCTACCTGGCGTTTGTCGGCGGTGCCACGCAGTTGATGGGTCAGCTCGTAGCACTGGGCCAGCCCGGTGGCGCCCAGTGGGTGGCCCTTGGACAGCAGGCCGCCGGACGGGTTGACCACCACCTGGCCGCCGTAGGTGTTGTCGCCGTCCAGCACAAACTGCTCGGCGCCGCCTTCCGGGCAGAAGCCCAGGCCTTCGTAGGTCAGCAGTTCGTTGTGGGCAAAGCAGTCGTGCAGCTCGCAGACGCGGATCTCGTCCGGGCCGACGCCGGCCTTTTCATAGACCTCGGTGGCCGCCTGGCGGGTCATGCCGACGCCGACAATGCTGATCAGCGATGGTGGATCGAAGGCTTCGGGCTGGTCGGTGACCAGCGCCTGGGCCAGGATGCAGACATCGGTGCGCAGGCCGTGCTGCTTGGCGAAACGCTCGGACACCACGATCGCCGCGGCGCCGCCACAGGTCGGCGGGCAGGCCATCAGGCGGGTCATCACGCCCGGGAAGATCACCTGGTCGGCCATCACTTCTTCGGTGGTGACCACCTTCTTGAATACCGACAGCGGGTTGTTGGCGGCATGGCGGCTGGCCTTGGCGCGAATGGCGGCGAAAGTCTCCATCCGGGTGCCGTACTTGTGCATATGCTCGCGGCCGGCGCCGCCGAAGAACTTCAGCGCATCCGGCATCTCGCGGCCTTCGGCGAAGATCGCGTCGGCTACGTCATGGCCCTTGCCGTAGGTGATCGGGCGGTCGAGCCAGTGGGACTTCAGGGCGCCGGGCTGCATCTGCTCGAAGCCGAACGCCAGGGCGCAATCCACTGCGCCGCTTTCCACCGCCTGGCGCGCCAGGTACAGCGCCGTGGAGCCGCTGCCGCAGTTGTTGTTGACGTTGATCACCGGGATACCGGTCAGCCCCACTTCATAGAGCGCCGACTGGCCGCTGGTGGAGTCGCCGTAGACGTAGCCGGCATAGGCCTGCTGGACCTTGCGGTAGTCAAGGCCGGCGTCCTGCAGCGCCTGGCGGATCGCCTGGGCGCCCATCTCGATGTAGGTACCGCTCTGGCCAGGCTTGGCAAACGGGATCATGCCGACACCGGCGACAAATACTTTCTGCGACATCACTTTCTCCAAGGTCAGTAGTCAAGGCCTGCGACGTCGCCCGCTTGCGGCGGCGATCCGGCAAACCGTCAACCGATGGTCACGTAACCACGCCCCGACAACGCCCCCCCCGGTGGAGGGGGCGGCCAGACCCGGGTGGCAAAACGCGAGGGAGGCGACAGGTGGGGGTGCTCCCCCCCCTCTGGAGGGGGAAGCACAGGCAGACACGGCGGTAGCGTTTGCTCGCGGTCCACCAGAACAACAACAAGATCACAGGGGTAACCATCACGTGACTTTCGCACGACATCCCAGCTTGCAACGCCAACGGCCCTCCACCCTGTTGCCCACCGAGCTGCGCCCTCACCTGCTGGCCCTGGCCGTGGGCCTGGGCACCTCGACCTGCGCCAACGCCCTGGACTTCCAGATCGGCGAGATCGAGGGGCAGTTCGATTCAACCCTGTCCATCGGCGCCAGCTGGGCAGTCCGCGGTCCCGACCCGACGTTCGTCAACGCCGCCAACACCGTCGGCCTGCGCGGCGAATCGGCCACCCGCACCGCCGACGACAACCGGCAGAACTTCAAGAAGGGCGAGACCTTCTCGAAGATCTTCAAGGGCGTGCATGACCTGGAGCTGAAGTACCGTGACAGCGGCGTGTTCGTGCGCGGCAAGTACTGGTACGACTTCGAACTCAAGGACGAGCACCGCCTGTTCTACGACATCGACGACAGCGGCCGCGACGACCTGGCCAAGGCCTCCGGCGCCGAGTTCCTCGATGCCTTCGTCTACCACAACTACGAGCTGGGCGACCTGGCCGGCAACGTACGCCTGGGCAAGCAGGTGGTGAGCTGGGGCGAAAGCACCTTCATCGGCAACTCGATCAACAGCATCAACCCCATCGACGTCGCCGCCCTGCGCCGCCCGGGTGCCGAGGTCAAGGAAGGCCTGGTGCCGGTGAACATGTTCTACATCTCCCAGGGCCTGAGCGAGAACCTCAACGCCGAGGCGTTCTACCAGCTGGAATGGGACAACTCGGTGGTCGACAACTGCGGCACTTTCTTCGGCTCCGACCCCCTGCCCCAGGGTTGCAACGACCGCCTGGTGTTCGCTGGCCCCGACCTGGCCCCGGGGGTGGCGCGCAACACCGCCACCGCCGCGCAGATCCTCAGCGGCGCCGTGCGCGATGACGTCTACATGCCGCGCCTGGAAGACAACGACCCGCGTGACAGCGGCCAGTATGGCGTGGCGCTGCGCTGGTTCGTGCCGGAACTGCACGACACCGAGTTCGGCTTCTATGCCATGAACTACCACAGTCGCAGCCCCTACCTGAGCTTCAAGCAGACCACCGTGGCGCCGATCACCGGCGCCCAGCTGGCCGCCCTGCCCGCCGCGGCGCGCACGGTTGCCGCGGTACAGAACCAGTTCGACCGGGTGCGCTCGGCACGTTACTTCGTGGACTACCCCGAAGACATCCGCCTGTATGGCGTGAGCTTCCAGACCACCCTGGGCCCCACCTCCGTCGCTGGCGAAGTCAGTTTCCGCCCGAACATGCCGCTGCAGATCAACACCGCCGACCTCAACCTGGCGGCAACCCAGTCCACCGACACCGACCTGCGCACCCAGACCTCCCCCGTGTTCACCTCGGGTGAAACCGCGCAGCAGCTGGGTGGCGACCTGCCCGGCTACAAGCGCATGCCGGTGCTGCAAGCGCAGGCGACCGCCACCCACTTCATCGACCAGATCTGGGGCGCCAGCCGCCTGACCCTGGTGGGCGAAGTGGGCTACAACCGCATCAACGGCCTGGGCGACGCCGACGGCACCGACATCCGTTTCGGTCGCAGCCCGGTATACGGCCCCGGCGAATTCCCCGGCAGCCAGAACGCCACCGTCTGCGCCACCGCCAGCAACCCGCAGAAGGAATGCAACAGCCACGGTTTCTACACCACCGACTCCTGGGGCTATCGCCTGCGCGCCAAGCTTGATTACGCCAACGTCATCGCCGGTATCAACCTGTCGCCGAACCTGGCCTGGTCCCATGACGTCGACGGCTGGGGGCCGAACTTCGAGGAAGGTGCCAAGGCCGTCAGCATCGGCGTGGACGCCGACTACCTCAACACCTACACCGCAAGCCTGAGTTACACGGACTTCTTTGGCGGCCAATTCAACACCACCACTGACCGCGATTACGTCGCGCTCAGCTTCGGCGTCAACTTCTGAGTCGCAACCGACAGAGGGTATCTCCATGAACAACAAAAAGATCATCACCTCGGCAGCCCTGGCGCTTTCCCTGCTGACCAGCAGCGTCATGGCCGCCATCAGCGAACAGGAAGCGGCTCAATTGGGCACCCGCCTCACGCCCCTTGGGGCGCAGAAGGAAGCCAACGCCGACGGCAGCATTCCGGCCTGGACCGGAGGCCTGCAGGCCGGCGCCGCATCGGTGGACGCCAAGGGCTTTCTCGGCGATCCGTTCAAGAACGAAAAGCCGCTGTTCACCATCACCGCGGCCAATGCCGAGCAGTACAAGGACAAGCTGACCCCCGGTCAGCAGGCGATGTTCAAGCGCTATCCGGACACCTACACGATCCCGGTGTATCCAAGCCACCGCACCGCCATGGCCCCGGCGAAGATCTATGACCTGGCGAAAAAGAGCGCGGTCAATGTCCAGCTGGTCAGCAATGGCAATGGCCTGGGCAATTTCGCCGACTCGCGCTACTACGCCTTCCCGATTCCCAAGAGCGGTGTGGAAGTCTACTGGAACTACGTCACCCGCTACCGTGGCGACAACATCGAACGCTGGTCGGTGCAGGCCGCTCCGCAGGTCAATGGCGACTACACCATCGTCGAGACCCATGACCAGAACAGCTTTCCGCAGTACATGGAAGGCGTGGACCCGCAGGCGGCGAAGAACGTCCTGTACTACTATATTTTCGCCGTCAACGCCCCGGCGCGCCTGGCCGGTACCGTGTCCATGGCCCACGAGACCATCGACCAGGTGGCCGACCCGCGCAAGGCCTGGACCTACAACGCCGGCCAGCGCCGTGTGCGCCGCGCCCCGCAACTGGCCTACGATGCCCCGGGCCTGGCCTCCGACGGCATGCGCACCTCCGACAACGCCGACATGATGAACGGCTCGCCCGACCGATATGACTGGAAGCTGATAGGCAAGAAGGAGATGTACATCCCCTACAACAACTACAAATTGCAGTCGCCGAGCCTGAAGTACGCCGACATCATCAAGCCTGGCCATATCAACCAGGACCTGACCCGCTATGAACTGCACCGGGTGTGGCATGTGCAGGCCACGCTCAAGCCTGGCGAGCGGCATATCTATGCCAAGCGCGACATGTACTTCGATGAAGACACCTGGGTGCTGGCCGAGGTGGACCATTACGATGGCCGAGGGCAACTGTGGCGGGTGGGCGAGAACTACACCTACAACAACTTTGACAAAGGCCTGAACGCGCCGGCGGCGCAAGGTTTCTATGACCTGATTGCCGGGCGTTACATCGTTGCCACCATGAGCAACGAAGCGAAGCTGGCGCCGCAGTATGGTGGCCGGACCAAACTGGCTGACTTCACCCCGGCGGCCCTGCGTAACGCGGGTATTCGCTGAGCCTGCTCCTACAACGCCCTGCACATGCAGGGCGTTTTCGTAGCCGCTGCCTCCAGGCTGCGATCAGCTGCAGAACCTGCCATGGCCGAACATCTGACCCACCGAGGCGACCGGATTGCGACTGCTGCGCAGTCGATCGCAGCCTCGTTCCTCGGCAGCGGCTACATCGACACCACCACCCTGTAGCCGCTGCCGCCAGGCTGCGATCGGCCGTGCAACGGTCGCAAAATCTGCCATTGCCGAGCACCTGACCCACCGAGCCGACCGGATTACGACTGCTGCGCAGTCGATCGCAGCCTCGTACCTCGGCAGCGGCTACACCGACACCACCCTCTGTAGCCGCTGCCGCCAGGCTGCGATCGGCCGTGCAACGGCCGCAAAACCATCCACCACCCAATCTCTGGAACAAAAAGGCCGGTCACAAAGGACCGGCCGGGTTCAACCACATCGCCGCTTTTACTCGAACACCACCTTGCAACGACTCGCACCCCAGCTCTCGACCTCGCGATGATACCGGTCCTCGATCAGGTTACGGCGAATCTTCAGGGTCGGTGTCAACAGCGCATTGGCAATGGTCCAGGGCTCGGCGACAACCACCAGGCACGCCAGTTGCTCATGCGCCTCGAACTGGGCATTGACCTCGGCCAGGAACACCTCAAGCTCGGTAGCAACCGTGTCCCGACCCTCGGCAGTCGCCAACGCGGTACGGGTGTCGGCCGAGACGTTGAGCAAGGCCAACGGCGCAGGCAAGCCCACACCGGTCACGCAGGAGGCTTCGACCCGTGGATGATTGCCCAGTTTGGCCTCGATCGGCACCGGCGCCACGTACTTGCCCTTGGCGGTCTTGAACAGTTCCTTGACCCGCCCGGTAATGCGCAGGCGCCCCTGCTCGTCCAGCTCGCCACGATCGCCCGTGCAAAATAGACCGTCAGCGGTGTAGCTCTGCGCAGTCAACTCAGGCAGCTTGTAGTACCCCAGCATCTGCGCCGGGCTCTTGACCAGGATTTCGTTGTCTTCACCGATACGGCATTCCACCCCCGGGATCGCCGCGCCGACATAACCGACGCGCACCTGCCCCGGCAGGCTGAAGTGCGAGGTGCCGAAGTTTTCCGACATGCCGTAGCCTTCGAGCAGTTCCAGACCCAGCTGGCGGTACCACTCCATGACCTTGACCGGCAACGGCGCCGAACCGGACAGGCCGGTGTGCACCTGGTCAAGCCCGAGCGCCGAGAGGATCTGCGCCTTCATCAGCTTGCCTTCGACCGGGTCGGCGAACACCTTCGCCTGGGTGGCCGGGTCGATGCGTTCGTTGATGCCCTGGTAGAACTTGCCCCACAAGCGCGGCATGGACAGGAAGATGGTCGGTCGCGCACGGCGCAGGTCGTCGCTGAAGGTCTCGAGCCCGAGGTTGAAGAACACCCGGCAGCCGCTGTACAGCGACACCGCCTCCACTACCGCCCGCTCCGCCGTGTGGGCCAGGGGCAGGTAGGACAACAGGCGATCACCGCTGTTGGTACCCTTGCCATTGGCATACATGCAACCGGTGCTCGCCGGTGCGGCATACATGGCGCCGAAGCTGTGCATCACACCCTTGGGATCGCCGGTGCTGCCGGAGGTATAGATGATGGTGGCCAAGGCCTCGGGTGCAGGCTCGACCACCGTCTTCAAGGGTGCGGTACGGGCGACGATATCCACCCAGGCCTCGCCCTCGCCGCAGGCGGACATCGGCAGGTCGATCAACGGCAGGCCGGCGGGAACCGAGGCGCGGACCGCATCCCAGCCGGCCCGGTCGCCTTCCAGGCGGCCGACGAACAGCAGGCGCACTTCGGCGTGTTCCAGCACATAGTGCACCGTGTCGGCATTGGCGGTGGTGTACAGCGGCACGCTGACGTGCCCGGCCATCCAGATCGCCAGGTCGGCGATGATCCAGTGGGCGCTGTTCTTGGCATAGATGCCGATGGAAGCGCCCGCCGGCAAATCGAGGCTTTGCAGGTGCGCGGCCATGCGCCGCGCCTGGTCGCCCACTTCGCCCCAGCTGTAGTCCTGCACACTGCCATCGGCCAGGGGTTGGGTCAGGTAGATCGAATCGGCTGTGCTGCGCTCCCAGTGAAGGAAGCGATGCAACAGTGTAGGGTGCTTATTGTTGTTGTTCATGGCAGTTCCTGCATTCGAGGGGTGGTGTTCCACCCATTGAAATTATTCTGTCTGTGCCCGCCGCGTTGACTCAATCGCGCTGATAAAGCGTGGCAATCACCGTACCGTCGGTGCCTGTCTGGTGCTGCAGGGCCAGTTGCGCGTCGACGACCTGGCGTCGAGCGGCGCTGCCACGCAGCTGGTGCACCAGCTCGATGCATTGTGCCAGCGGACTCGCCGCCGCGGCCTGCCCCAATGACAACAACCCGCCGGATGGGTTGACGACCAGGTTGCCACCATAGGTGTTGTCGCCATCTTCGACCAGCTTCTCGGCATCGCCCTCGGGGCACAAGCCCAGCGCCTCGTAGAGCAGCAATTCACCCAGGGTACTGCTGTCGTGCAGTTCACACACCCCGACTTCCTGCGGGCCCCTGCCCGCCAGCTCATACAGCTCGCGGGCGGCGGCGACGTTGAGGTCGTAACCGACACCGAAGTTCGATCCCGGCTCCTGGCCGCTGACGTGTAGCGGTGACACACAGGCCTGGGCGAGCATGCGCACTTTCGGTCCCGGGCAGTGGCGCGTGGCAAACTCGCCGGAGCACAGCAACACGGCGGCGACACCGACGCTGGGCCAGGCAAACTGCGGATGGGTGAGCGGTTCGGCGATCATCCCGGCCTGCAGCACCTGGTCAAGGCTCAACACCTGGCTGAAGGCGCTCAAGGGGTTGAGCGCGGCATGCTGGCGCGCCTTGACCGCAATCATGGCGAAGGTCTCTGGCCGGGCCTGGTAGCGGCGCATGTATTCACACGCGGTCACGCCCAGTGGCGCCAGGGTGGTCACGCTCGCAGGCGCCGCCAGCGCCGCCTGCACGCCCAGTACCAGCACGCATTCGGCCTGGCCAAGGAGGATGGCCTGACGCGCACGCGCGATCAGGATACGGCCCTCCACCGCGTCTTGCGGGCAGTGCTGCAGTGGCGCCCCGGCCAGTCCCACGCGTTGCAGCGCACGCTGCAGGGTCGCGCCCTCGATCGGGTCCGAGGCGACCAGCACCCGGGCGCAAGCGCTGGCGGGCACATTGGCATCGCGCAGTGCCTGCAGCACCGTCGCGCTGATCAGGGTGTCCAGGCCCGGGCTCAGCGCAACCGGACTGAAGGGCGACATTCCCACGCCAATCACATTGACGCAACGTTGCATCGTGCGCTCCTGAAATAGAAAGCTGCCGCACCCGCATCAGGGGCGCGGCAGGTGGCCGGGGGTCAGGCCGGTACGGACTCGAACAGTTCGACCGCACCATTTTTCAACACGATCACGTCCCGCTCCACGGCGCGCATCTGCACCACGATGCGGGTCGGCGACTCACGCCACATGCGGGTTTCCAGGGTATCGCCAGGCATCACGATGGAGGCGAAACGGGCGCGCACGCTCTTGAACAGGCGCGAATCGTTGTCGCAGAACGCCTTGATCACATGGCGGCCGAGGTAGCCGAAAGTGCACAGGCCGTGCAGGAACGGTTTCTCGTAACCGGCCTTGGCGGCGTAGTCCGGGTCCACGTGCATCGGGTTCCAGTCGCCGCACAGGCGATACAGCAGGGCCTGGTTGACGTCGGTGGTGTCGGCCAGCACGGCATCGGGGTCACGGGCCGGCGGCAGGTTGATCTCTTCGCTGGCCACACGCTCAAGGCCCGCACCCGGTACACCTGGGTAGAAGCCGGTGACTTCGTTGTAGAACAGCGGCGTGCCGTGCTCGTCGGTGGTCTCGATGGCCAGCACGCTGACCGAGCTCTTGCCTTTGTCGATGGCCGCCTTCAGGCGCATGGTGTGCTTGAGCTTGGCCTTCGGTGGCAGCGGGCGGTACATCACGGTGTACTGCTCGCCATGCAGGCCCTTGGCGAACGGCAGGTTCAGGCCTTCGATCTGCGGCTCGCCGGACTTGGCGGCGCGCAGGAACACTTCGGTGGCCGGCAACACGGCCATGGTCGGCAAGACGCGGAAATCGTCGCCGGCGAACTCATTGACGTACAGCAGTTCGGTACGGTCCAGCGGGTCCTTGGCGGCGCCGACGGCGAGCGCATACAGGGCCGCATCGTTCTGGTCGTACTCGGTCTCCAGGTACGACACCGCGTTGGCCGCCACTTCCATGTCGACGTAAGCGTTACCGCCCTTGGCCGGCGACTCCATGCGGGCGAACAGCTCCGTGAAGCTTTCACCGCCATTGGCGGGATGGACGCTGTGCTCGTCGAAGCGGGTGATGCGCGCCCAATTGTCACGCACCAGTTCCGGGCTCAGGCTGTCGGTGTGCAGGAAGCGCCCCTGGGAACGCTCCCAACGGTACTTGGCATGGAAGCCGCCACCGACCTCGAACAGGCCACCGGTGTCTTCACATTGCTCGCTGCACAGCCAGCCCACCAGCGGTGCCACGTCTTCGACTTTGAGTTTGTCGTGCAGTGCTTCGGGGAAGATGCCGCTGGCGATCACCATCCGTGAAGCGGCGATCGGGGCGATGGTGTTGACGCGGATGTTCTTGCTCGCGCCTTCGATCGCCAGTGCGCTGGCAAAGCCGATCAGGCCGGCCTTGGCGGTTGAGTAGTTGCACTGGCCGAAATTGCCGAAGATACCGGCACCGGAGGCGGTCATGACGATGCGGCCGTAACCCTTGTCGCGCATGATCGGCCAGACCGCGTGGGTCAGGCGGAAGGCGCCCTTGACGTGGACGTCCTGGATCAGGTCCCACTGCTCTTCGTTCATCTTGTGGAACGAGGAATCGCGCAGCACGCCGGCGTTGTTGATGAGGATATCGACGGTACCGAAGGCCTCGAGCGCGGTGGCGACGATTTTCTCGCCTTCGGTCACCGAGTGGTAGTCGGCCACCGCCTCGCCGCCCAGGGCGCGAATTTCGGCGACCACCGCATCCGCGGCGGCGCTGGAGCTGCCCAGGCCCGCCGTGGTGACGCCCAGGTCATTGACCACCACCCTGGCACCGCGCGCGCCCAGCAACAGGGCATGGGCGCGACCCAGGCCGTTGCCGGCGCCGGTTACGATGGCGACTTTACCGTCGAAGCGAATTTCTTGAGACACGTTTGCACTCCTCTAGATCGCGCTCACAAGGTGCGAGCGATGATTTCTTTCATGATTTCGTTGGTACCGCCCCAGATGCGGTTGCCGCGGGTGTCCAGGTACAGGCGGGCGATCGGGTATTCGGTCATGTAGCCGTTGCCGCCGTGCAGTTGCAGGCAGGCATCGACCACCCGGCTGCTCAGTTCGGCGGTCCAGTACTTGGCCACGGCCGCCGTTTCGGCGCTCAGCTCGCCCTGCTGCAGCAAGGCCATGCAGCTGTCGACCCAGGAGCGGCCGATCTGCACTTCGGTCTTCAGTTGCGCCAGGGTGAAACGCGAGTTCTGGAAATCCAGCACCGGCTTGCCGAAGACGATGCGCGTGCGGGTGTACTCGATGGTCTGCTCCAGCGCCGCCTCGGCCTGGGCCTGGAAGCCCACCGCACCGATCATCCGTTCCCAGGCCAGGTCGTGCATGAGCTGGTAGAAACCCTGCCCCTGCACCCCGCCGAGCACGTTCTCAACCGGCACGCGGCAGTCGTCGAAAAACAGCATGCTGGTGTCCTGGGCGTGCAGGCCGATCTTTTCCAGCGGCTGCGAACGGCTGAAGCCCTCGCGCTCCTTCTCGACGATGACCAGCGAGATGTCCTTGGCGCTGCCGCTGGTGCCGGTCTTGCACACCACCAGCGCCAGGTCGCAGGAAGCGCCGTTGGAAATGAAGGTCTTGGAGCCGTTGAGGATCAGGTGATCGCCATCCTGCACGGCGCGGGTGCGCACCGCCTGCAGGTCCGAGCCGGTGTTGGGCTCGGTCATGGCGATGGCGCCGACCGCCTCGCCTGCGATCATCCGCGGCAGCCAGGCCTGCTTCTGCGCCTCGGTGCCATAGTTGAGGATGTAGAAGGCCACCAGGCCGTGCACGCCGAAACCGATCAGGCCGGTGGCGCCGATGCGCATGAATTCTTCGGAGAAGACCATGTCGAACAACCGGTCGGCACCGGGGCCGCCATACTCCTCCGGCATCGAGGGCAGCAACATGCCCAGCTCACCGGCCTTGCGCCACACCTCGCGGGGCACGCACTTGTCCTTTTCCCACTGGGCGTGGAACGGTGCGACCTCCTCGTCCATGAAGCGGCGGGCGGCGCGGCGAAATTCTTCGTGCTCGGCACTGAACAGCGTACGGGGAATCAGGTATTCCATGGGGTATTCCTCTACGGCCCGGATCAGAGCGTGCGCCCGACCAGGTCCTTCATGATGTCGTTGGCGCCGCCGGCGATGCGCAGGACGCGGTGATCGAGGTAGTGACGGGCCACCGGGTACTCGAGCATGTAACCGTTGCCGCCGTGCAGCTGGACGCACTCGTCCACCACCTTGGTGTACAGGTCCGAGCACCACAGCTTGGCGGCGGCCGCCGCTTGCGGGCTGAGGCTGCGCGCCAGGCACTGCTCCATGCAGCGGTCGACGTAGTTCTGCGACACCGCCAGTTGCATCTTCAGGTCGGCGAGCTTGAAGCGGGTGTTCTGGAACTCGAAGATCGGCTTGCCGAACACGCTGCGCCCGCGGGTGTATTCAAGGGTGCTTTGCAGCACTGCCTCGGCGCCGGCGACACTGCTGATGGCGATGGACAGGCGTTCCCAGGCCAGCTCTTTCATCAGGTGGATAAAGCCCTGCCCGGCCACCCCGCCCAGCAGGTTCTCCTTCGGTACGCGCACGTCTTCGAAGAACAGCATGGTGGTGTCCTGGGCGTGCAGGCCGACCTTGCGCAACGGCCGGGAGCGGCTGAAGCCTGCGCGATCGGCTTCGACCAGGATCAGCGAGATGTCCTGGGCGCCCTTGCCGCTGTTACCGGTCTTGGCGACCACCACCACGACATCACAGTTGGTGCCGTTGGAGATGAAGGTCTTGGCGCCGTTGATGACGTATTCGTCACCGTCGAGCACGGCGCGGGTCTTGACTGCCTGAAGGTCGGAGCCGGTGTCCGGTTCGGTCATGGCCACCGCGCCGATGGCCTCGCCTGCCGCCATTTTCGGCAACCAGGTGTGTTTTTGCGCTTCGCTGCCGAAGTTCACCAGGTACCCGGCGACGATGTCGTGCACGCCGAAGCCGATCAGCCCCGAGGCCAGGCCCGCGCGGTAGATTTCCTCGGTGGCGATCATCGAGAAGCGTCGGTCAAGGCCCAGGCCGCCGTAGACGTCCGGCGTGGTGGCGTTGAGCATGCCCAGCGCGCCGGCACGCTTCCAGATCTCCCGGGGCACCCGATGATCGGCTTCCCACTGCTCAAGGCAAGGCGCACATTCCTGCGCAAGGAAGCGCCGCACGCTGCTGCGAAACTCCTCGTGCTCATGATCAAACAGGCTACGCGGAATCATTGCTGGTTCTCTCCTAGGGTCGTCATTTCGCCACCTTTACAGGGGCTCTGGATCGATCATAGGAGCAGCTTTCGGCGAGCCGCCCCCTCAGGGAGGGGGGGATTTGCCGGGGTGTGGAATTCGCGCTGGCGCCCCCCCTTCAGGGGTTGGAGGGCAAGTCGCTGGCGGGCCTAGACTGGCCCGGCGAAATACCAGCGCAGGTCACCCGTGGCGTCCACGCAACGCCACGGGTGACCTGCGCTGGTGTTTTCGCGCTTACTCGATCAGGCCGTGCTTGCGCGCCCAGGACACCGCGTCATAGCGGCTGGAAACCCCCATCTTCACGTAGATGTTCTTCAGGTTCCACTTCACCGTTTCCAACGAGATGTTCAAGGTCAGGGCCACGCGCTTGTTGGCCATCGCCTGGCTGATCAGTTGCAGGATCGCCAGTTCCCGGGGTGTCAGCACCGAGGCGCTGCCAGTGCCCGACGACTCGCCGCCGCGCCCGGCGCTGGCCGTGCCGAAGCGCTCCAGCAGACGCGCCAGGTAAGCCTCGTCCTCGGCGCACGGGACCTTGCCGGCAAGCCCGGCGAGCAGCTTGCGCAGCACCTCGCCTTCGTCCAGGAAGGTCCGCACCAGCCCCAGTTCACGTCCCTGGGACAGGGCGGCGAGCAGATGCGCCTGGGCCTGCTGCGGTTGCAGCAGGTCAGCCTGGGCACAGGCCATCAGCACCTGCGCGGTCACCTGCAACTGACCGCGGCCGAATGGTTTGGCGTAGCTGTCGAGTGTTTCCAGCGCTTGCAGGGCTTTGTCCGGGTAGTTGGTGGCCAGCAGCAGACGGGCATTGGCGAGTGCCGCGATGGCCGGGATGTCGGCCTGGAAACCCGTTGCCTGCTGGTAGTTGCCGGCCAGGGCCTGCAACCTGGCGACCCGCTCGGCGGCCCCGGCCTTGTCATTGTCGAGCAAGGCAATGCGTGCCTGCTCGGCCAGGCAGTGAACCAGGGCGCGATCCTGGCCGATGGAGCGAAAGTGGCGTTCCTGGCGCTCAAGGAACGTCTTCGCCACGGCGGCGCTGTCCTGCAGCAGGTCCAGGCGTGCCCGGCAGATGGTCGCACGCAGCATGGTGTCAGGCATGGCCCATTGCAAAAGGCCGTTGCGATTGGCGAGAATCTCCCGCGCCTCATCGGTGCGATCAAGTTCGCGGTACACCTCGGCCAGGGTGGCGGCGCCCAGGTAGGCGCTGGCCGAACGGTGACCATGGACCGCCACCGCGCGGGCCAGCTGCGCCGCCCCGATCCGCTCGGCTTCAAGCACCTGGCCGGCCTGCAGGTAACAGAGGGTGCGCGCGCCTTCGGCCACCAGGGCCATCTCGGCGTCACGCTCGGCCTCGGGAATCGGGTTGTCGTCCAGGCACCGCAAGGCCTCCCCGATCCGTCCGGCGGCCGCATAGGCGATGGCCAGCAGCGCCGGCGCACCGAAGCGGGTGGCCGAATAGTCGTCGGGCAAGGCCTGGAAGTCCTTGAGCAAGCCGATGATCGGCTCGGTGCGATCACGCTGGACCTCGATGGCCGCCTGCACCAGTGGCAGCCGGAAGGCGACGTCGGCCTGCTGCGCCGCGCCGCTGCGCTGGAACTGCTCCAGCCACGCCTCGGCCTTGGCCGGACGGGCTGTCAGCGCGTAGGCCAGGCAACCGAGGAAGAACAGGCGTGGCCGTGAGAACAGGATGTCCTGGGGCAAGCGGTCGAGCAGGCGCAGCAAGGGGCTGAGCTGGCTCAGGCTCCAGGTCGCCGGGGCGGCACGCTCGATCAGTTGCGCGGCAGAACTCAGGTCGCCGGCCAGGGTGGCATGGCGCACCGACTCGGCCAACAGCTTGCGCTCGGCGAACCAGCGCGCGGCGCGGTAATGCAGTTCGGTCTGCGAACCGCTGTCGCGACGGGCCAGGCGCGTGGTCAGGAAGTCGCCGAACAGGGCATGGAAGCGATACCAGGGCTGACGGTCATCGGCTTCGACACGAAAGATCAGCAGATTCTCTTCGTCGAGGCGCTTGAGCATGGCCTGGGCCGTTTCACAACCGGTCACCGCCTGGGCCAGCGAGGCATTGAAGCGCCGGCAGATGCTGACATTTTCCATGAAGCTCGCCAGCTCCGGTGGCAGATGGGCCATGACGTTCTCTGCCAGGTAGCTCTGCAGGTCGTCCGAGCGCCAGCCCATCTCGCGTAGGGCGCTGCGCGAATCCGGGTCGCTGCGCAGCAGGATGATCACCAGTTGCAGGGTGGCCGGCCAGCCGCTGGTGAGCTCATGGATCTGGTGCAACTCCTCGGGGCTGAGCTTCAAGGCCGCCAGGCCCTGGTCGAGAAACGCCCGCGATTCGACCAGGTCAAAGGGCAAGGCGGCGCAATCGAGCTCGACCAGTTGGCCACTCAGGCGCAGGCGGCTGAAGCTCAGGGGGGGACCGACCCGCGAGGAAATGACGAAATGCAGGTTCTCGGGGCTGTGATCGAGCAGCTTCTGCATCAGTTGATGGGAGCGCGGATCGGTGACGTGCTGGTAGTCGTCGATGACCAGGAACAGCTCCTTGTTGACGGCGGCGGCCCCTTCGACGATGGCCGCCACCACCTCATCGATGAACTCGGGCCTGGCGCCCTCCAGGGGGATGCCGCTGTCCAGGACAATGCCCAGGCGCTGCAGGGCTCCACGCAGATAGGCGAAGAAAATTGCCGGTTGCTTGTCGTCGGCGCTCAGCGACAGCCAGGCCACCTCCGCGCCGGAGCGCATCATCACCTGGCGCCACTGGGCCAGCAGCGTGGTCTTGCCGAACCCCGGGCTACCGGTGACCAGGCCCACTCGGCATTGCGCCATGCACTGCAGTTGCTCAAGCAGGCGATGGCGCAGGATGGTCTGGGTGCCAACGCGCGGCGGCGCGAATTTCGTCGACACCAGCAGTTTGTCGGTATGCATGTATTGAGCGTTCTCCGATTCACAGGTCGCTTGCCGAGCGCAGGCCGCGATGATGCTCGGATTTTTTACCCCAACGCTGGCCAAAAGTCAGTACCGCCGGCACAAGGTGCTGGCCCGGTGTGGCGAAGCGCTTCAGAGGCTGCGCGCCACCAGCTCACGCATGATGTCGTTGGCACCGCCGTAGATGCGGTTGACCCGGCTGTCCAGGTAATGACGGGCGACCGGGTATTCGAGCATGTAGCCATTGCCGCCGTGCAGTTGTACGCACTGGTCGACCACCCGCGAGTACAGCTCGGTGCACCAGAGCTTGGCCGCAGCGGCCGCCTCCGGGCTCAGTTCGTGTTGCAGCTCCAGCTCCATGCAGCGATCGACATAGGTCTGCCCCAGGACGATGTCGGTCTTGAGGTCGGCCAGTTTGAAGCGCGAGTTCTGGAAGTCGAAGATCGGCTTGCCAAAGGCCTTGCGCTCGCGGGTGTAGTCGATGGTCTGTTCCAGCACCGCCTGGCTCGCGGCCACGGCGAGCAGGCCGATGCTCAGGCGTTCCCAGGCCAGCTCCTTCATCAACTGGTAGAAGCCTTGGCCCGGCTCGCCGCCGAGGATGTTCGCCGTGGGCACCCGCACGTTCTCGAAGAACAGCATGGTGGTGTCCTGGGCATGCATGCCGACCTTGCGCAGTGGCCTGGACTTGCTGACCCCGGCGCGATCGGCTTCCACCAGGATCAGCGAGATGTCCCGCGAACCCTTGCCGCTGTTGCCGGTCTTGGCGATGACCACGATGATGTCGCTGTTGGTGCCGTTGGAGATAAAGGTCTTGGCGCCGTTGATGACGTAGTCGTCGCCATCGAGCACCGCGCGGGTCTTGACCGCCTGCAAGTCCGAGCCGGTGTCCGGCTCGGTCATGGCCACGGCGGCGATGGCCTGGCCGCTGGCCATTTTCGGCAGCCACTGCTGCTTCTGCTGCTCGGTGCCGAAGTTGATCAGGTAACCGGCGCAGATGTCATGCACGTTGAAGCCGTTCAGACCCGAGAGCCCGGCACGGGCAACCTCCTCTACCGCGATCATCGAAAACCTGCGGTCCACGCCCAGGCCGCCATAGGCCTCGGGCGTGGTGGCATTGAGCATGCCCAGTTCACCGGCACGCTGCCAGATCCGCCGCGGCACGAGGTGGTCCTCTTCCCATTGCTCGTGGAACGGCGTGCATTCCTCGGCGAGGAAACGCCGGACCGTGTCGCGGAAGGCTTCATGCTCATGATCGAAAAGGGTGCGAGGGATCATTGTTATACCTTTGATTTCGATGAGTTCGACGGTTGCGCCTCTTACGGACGCCTTTGCCCCACCTTAGGCCGGCAGGCCGCCACTCCCCCCCCTCCAAGCGGGTAGGTTGCCAGCAACTACCCTTGCCTGCCCCTTCAGATCCCCCGGACAGGGAAGGAGACACTGGCATTCAGCGACGCGGTCTACGCTCTGGGCGCGCGGATCTTCTTCGTCGGTTACCTGCTGTTCGAAGTGCCGAGCAACCTGATGCTGGAAAGGATCGTCGTGCGCGCAAGACCCTGCTGGACTTCGAAACGCGCCCGACCATCGGCCTGGTGGTGCAAGCCCAGTCATTTCTACGTCCCGGCGCCCGGTGCCATTGCCGCAGAGGCTGCGCCAGGCCTTGGAAACTCTTGAGGTCGCGCCATGAACGGTCATACTGTCCAGGCGTAAACGACGAGGAATACGAACATGTTCGAGCCCTCTGATCTTCAGCGTTTCGTCGAGGCCCAGCAGCCGGTCTACAGCAAGGTCCTGCAAGAGTTGCAGAACGGGCGCAAGACCAGTCACTGGATCTGGTTCATCTTCCCGCAACTTTATGGCCTGGCGCATAGCGATATCGCCGATTTCTATGCGATCAGTGGTCGCAAGGAGGCCGTGGCCTACCTGCAGCACCCGGTGCTGGGGCCGCGCCTGGAGGAATGTGTCAGTGCCCTGTTGCAGCACAAGGACAAGAGCGCCCTGCAGATCCTCGGCCATCCCGACGACCTGAAGCTGCGCTCCTGCCTGACCCTGTTCGCCAGCGTCGCGCCCGACCATCCGCTGTTCCAGGTGGGCCTGGATCAGTTCTATGGCGGCGAGCCTGATCTCAGGAGCCTGGAACTCCTTGCGTAGAAGTGGGAATGGATATGCCCATCGACTTCAGTGCCAGCGCTTTGGTCTGGCGTCTTGCGAGCTGATCCATTTGATGCAGTGACGCGAACTCACCTTTCCGCCCTTACGGCGGGCCGCTTTG
>NZ_JBIVXC010000028.1:0-16123 GCF_044769005.1 Pseudomonas sp. NPDC090755
CCACCCTGCATGGTGCCCAGCAGTTCGACGGCGCGCTTCTTGTCGAGCAGTGGGGAAGTCGCTTCACCCTTGGCCAGGGCAGACAGGAAGCCGGCCTTGACGTAAGCGGCTTCGTCCACTCCCGGTGGAATGCGATTGGTGATCAGGTCGACGAGGACGGCTTCTTCGCCAGCAGGGGGATTCTTCAGCAGCTCGACCAGGCCTGCGGCTTGTTCGGCGTTCAGGGCCAGGGGCGGCAAACCTTCATCGGCGCGGGCTTGTACGTGGCGGAAATAGGCTTCGAGCACGGTGATCTCCTGTATAGCGCGTTGGGCAAGGCGCTCTTGGGCGCCTTTGCTGGATAACGGATCGCTCCGTACCCGGGAATAAAAAAGCAGGAGCAGGTTCAAGGCCGTTGAGAGTGACCGCTGGTACGGTTGCCGAGAATCAGCCTGCTCCCACTGAAAACTGTTCGGGGTGCGTGGACAGCCTTGTCCCTGGAACGTCCCTTTATCGAAACTGTCGACACATGTGTGTTGTTGATGCGGAATCTAAGGTAAAAATTAAATCAACACAAGATGATTGTCGACACATTGGATCTTGCACGTATAATGCCTGGCGGCAAAGGCGCGAACGCAAACACCCGCAACCGGGCTATGGAGCGGTTCTGGCGTTGCTGCGTCGGAATCTGGAGGGGAACGGGCGCGGCGGGGCGTTACCAGACGTACTGCAAGCGCAATGTCCACGTGTTGACATCCGGCGACCCGGTACGCTCCGACACCGTGTCGCTGTATGCCACCAGGCCGCCGAACTGCGGCGACAGCATGAAGCCGAGGCTGGCGCCCAGCAGGGTGTTTTCCTGTTCGTTGTCCTGGCTCACACCGTCGACTTTGGTCTCGCCCCCGGTGTTGTAGGTGGCATCCAGGGATGCCCAGAGCGCGCGGTTGATGGTGTAGCTGTAGTGCGCTTCCATGGCGTAGAGCGGCTTTTGTTCCAGTTTGCTGTTGCCCTGGTAGTCGTCGTTGTCACCGTAGAGCGACACATAGCCGTTGATCTCAAGCCAGGTGGGGCCCAAGGGGGTGCCGAAGGCGATTTCAGGTTTCACCACCCAGCGGTTGGAGCCGATGTTGATGACGCGGTTCTTGTCATAGTCGCCGGTGGGCGTGACCAGCCACAGTGCGCCACTGAGGAAGGTGCCGGGCTTCCAGCTGGAAAATTCCTCGGCGCTCAGTGCCGGCGCGCCAAAGAAGTTATGGGCGAACACGATCTGGGTATCGCCCATACCGCCATTGTGCTTGGTGCCGGAAAAAAACCGCCCATCGTCGAACGAGGCTTCGACATCGGCGTAGGGCTGGAGTATCTGGATGGCCGAGTTGCGCCCGTCGAGTCCGAAGGAGCGTGCATAGCGCAAGATGTACAGGTCGGCATTGAGTGACAGCCCGTCCAGCGGCAGGGCCGTATCGATCGGGGTGTTGGTGTCGATGAGGTTGTAGTAGCCAAAGAACATGTTGAGGTCGATAGGTGTGTTCTGCCAATCTCTGGCATTGTCTGCCAGGCAGGGGAACGCGGATGACAGTACCGACAGGGAAACCAGCAGGCCTGCTTTACTGCGAATGATCATGGCGGTCCCTCAGTCGACATGCGCTAGACACAAGAGCCTAGACGTTTTTCTTCACTGCGGTAGCCAGGCCGGGCCGGCGAATGTTTGCCAGCCGTCGCCAGGAAGATGCACTAGCCTGAAGCACGCTGCCATTTGCATCGGTGTGCAAGAGCGTCCGGTACAGGACGAGATGAATTGACCGTGGAGTTGGGAATGGGGCATGAAACACCTAGGGAAAGGCGTGGGTCCTGGTTGCGCGGCCTGCTGCTGTCAGCGCTGGCGCTGATGGCCGTGCCGGCCTGGGCCGCCAGTGAAAGCACAGGGCGTGCGCCCGCGCAGGGCAGTCCGGAACACGGTTACGTCGCCACCGCCACCTGCCTGGGGTGCCATGCCGAACAGGCCAAGGCCTGGAAAGACTCCGACCACGGCTGGGCCATGCGCGACGCCAAACCCGCCAATGTGCTGGGCAATTTCGCCAATGCCCGATTCGATGAGGCCGGGGTCAAGGCGCGCTTCTTTCGCAAGGGCGAGCGCTTTTTCGTCAACACCGAAGGCGAAACCGGCAAGCCGGCAGACTTCGAAGTGCTCTACACCTTCGGCCATTACCCGCTGCAACAGTACCTGGTGTCGTTGCCCCGCGGACGACTGCAGGCCCTGACCATCGCCTGGGACAGCCGCAGCAAGGACGAAGGCGGGCAACGCTGGTTCTCGCTGTATCCCGGCCAACGCTTCGCCCCCGATGATCCGCTGCACTGGACAGGTCGTTACCAGAACTGGAACGGCATGTGCGCCGACTGTCACTCGACCCGTTTGATGAAAAACTACAACGACAAAGAGGACAGCTTCGCCACCACCTGGCAGGAGCAGACCGTCGGTTGCCAGAGTTGCCATGGGCCGGGGCAGGCCCATGTCGACTGGGCGAAAGCGGCCAAACCCGGGCAGCAGAGCCACGCCTCGGCCAAGGACGCGGGCCTGGCGGTGGACTACAAGGCACTGGGTAGCCAGGGCCTGGTCGAGCAATGCGCCTTCTGCCACAGTCGCCGCCAGACCCTGGGAGTTGGCCAGTTGCCGGGGCACCGGCAACTGGACCAGAGCCTGCCCACCACCTTGCGTCCTGACCTTTATCATGCCGACGGCCAGATCGATGGCGAGGTCTATGAGTACGGCTCGTTCACCCAGAGCAAGATGTACGCGGCAGGCGTGGGCTGCACGGATTGCCATAACCCGCACACGGCCAAGGTCAAGATCGAAGGCAACGGCCTGTGCCTGCAGTGCCACAACAGCCAGCCACCGGTAGCCCGCTTTCCCAGCCTGCAGGCCAAGGACTATGACAGCGAGGCGCACCATCATCACCCGGCAGGTACGCCAGGCGCCCAATGCGTCAACTGCCACATGCCGACCAAGACCTACATGGTGGTCGACCCGCGCCGCGACCACAGCCTGCGCATTCCGCGCCCGGACCTGGCGGCCAAGGACGACAGCCCCGATGCCTGCACCAACTGCCACAAGGACCAGAAGCCGCAATGGGCGGCCAAGGCCATCGAAGGCTGGTTCGGCCAGCCGCAGCGCCCCCCTCACTATGGCGAGAACTTCCACGCCGTGCGCAGCGGCGAAGGTATCGCCTTCAGCCAGCTCAATGCGCTGCTGGCGGACAAAGGCAAGCCTGCGATTGTCCGCGCCACCGCGGCCGAGCAACTGGCCGACCTGGGCAGTCAGTCGGTGATCAGCCTGGGCTGGGCCTTGAAAGACAGCAGCGACCTGGTGCGCGCCTATGCCGTTTCCGGCTTTGCCAGCGTGCCCCCGGCGCAGCGCCTGCAACCGCTGTTGCCACTGCTCAAGGATCCGACCCTGGCGGTGCGCGATGAAGCGCTGCGGGTGCTGGCCGATGTGCCGCTCGAGCAGTTGCCGGCGGACTCGCGCGAATCGTTCAAGGCCCTGATGGCGGACTACGAGACGCGCCTGCGCAGCAATGCCGACCTGCCGGGTGGGCGCCTGAACCTGGCCGTGCTGTTGAGCCGCCAGGGGCGTGATGCAGAAGCGATGGACGAGTACCGCCAGGCCCTGAAGCTGGACCCGTATTTCGTCCCCGCGCGGGTCAACCTGGTGACCCTGACCAGTGCCGCGCAACGACTCGATGAGGCCGAACAATTGCTGCGTGAAGGCGTGGCACTGGAAAAAATGCCAGCGGCCGACCACGGCAACCTGGCCTACATGCTGGCGTTGCTGCTGGTCGAGCAGGGCAAGGCCGAGGAGGCACTGCAGTGGATGGAGACCGCCGCCGTGGCGCTGCCGCAAAACGTGCGCATTCGTTACAACCAGGGCCTGCTGCTGTCACGCCTGAACCGCCGAGACGATGCGATCCAGGCGCTGCGCAGCGGCCTGCAGCAAGCCCCGGACGATCCGGACCTGCTGTACTCGCTGTTGTACCTGCATGCGCTGGCGGGGGAGCGCCGCGAGGCTTTCGAGTATGTGCAGCGCATGCGCAAGGTCGCGCCGGATGACCCGCGCCTGCAAGCGATCGAGCCGTACTGGCAGAAGCCGTGACCCGGGGCCGGAAGGCCCCGCGATGCCTTAGTTTCACACCGCCTAGCGCCTGCAGCGCAGGCTGCTAGATTTACCCAATTGTTGGACAGTCAGGGAGCGAACAGGTGAGCATACGTGAGCAAGTTTCAGCACTGGAAGCACGCGTGGCCGAGCAGGTGCTGGGCCAGGCCGAAACCATCCGGCATGTGCTGCTGGGGTTGTTGGCCAACGGTCACGTGCTGCTGGAAAGCTTGCCGGGGCTGGCCAAGACCCGCACGGTGAAGGCCCTGGCGGCCCACCTGGATGCGCAGATGCGGCGAATCCAGTTCACCCCGGACCTGCTGCCCTCGGACATCACCGGTGGCGAGATCCTGCAGCAGACCGCCGAAGGCAACCAGATCAAGTTCCAGCCCGGGCCGCTGTTCGGCAATGTCATCCTCGCCGACGAAATCAACCGTGCCCCGGCCAAGGTCCAGGCGGCCCTGCTCGAAGCCATGGAGGAGCGGCAGATCACCGTGGCCGGGCAGAGCTACCCGATGTCGGCGCTGTTCATGGTGCTGGCCACCCAGAACCCCATCGAGCAGGAGGGCACCTACCCGCTGCCGGAAGCGCAGATGGACCGCTTCCTGATGAAGCTGCACCTGGATTACCCCAAGGTGGAGGACGAGGCCCAGGTACTGCGCCTGGTGCGTACCGAGGAGCAGCGCAGCCAAGGCGCTGCACAGGCACCGGTACAACTGCCCCAGGAAGTGGTTTTTGCCGCACGCGCCGAGATCGCAGGCGTGCATGTGTCCGAGGCGATCGACCGCTACCTGATCGACCTGATCAATGCCACCCGCCACGCCGCCGACTACGATGCCGACATGGCCCGCTGGATCAAGATCGGCGCCAGCCCCCGCGGCGGTATCAGCCTGGACCGGGTCTCGCGGGCCCACGCCTGGTTGTCTGGCAACGACTTCGTGTCGCCGGACGATGTGCGCGCCGTGGTGCATCCGGTATTGCGCCATCGCCTGCAGCTGTCCTATGACGCCATCGCCGAAGGGGTGAGCGCCGACCAGGTGATCGACCACCTGCTCGATCACGTCGCCATCCCGGCCTGAGCCCATGGACAGGTCACAGGTCGATTCGCCCGTTGCCGACGGCTTCGTCTACGCCTCGCTGGCCCAGCTCATGGCGCTGGAGCACCGCGTTCGTGGCCTGAGCTTCCTGGCCCGGCAACCGCTGGCAAGCATCCTCTCGGGCAACCATGCCTCGCGCCTGCGCGGGCGCGGCCTGAGCTTCGACGAGCTGCGCCGCTACATTCCCGGCGACGACCTGCGCCATCTGGACTGGCGCGCCTCGCTGCGCTACGGAAAACCCTTCGTGCGCACCTTCACCGAAGAGCGTGACCGGCCGACCCTGGTGCTGGTGGACCAGCGCATGAGCATGTTCTTCGGCTCGCAGCGCAGCTTCAAGTCGGTGGTCGCCGCCGAGCTTGCAGCCCTGTCGGCGTGGATCGCCTTGCATGCCGGTGATCGCGTCGGTGGCCTGGTGTTCGATGACCGGCAGGTGCGTCATATAAAGCCATTGCGCAGCCGTGCGCGGGTGCAGGAGCTGTGCGCGGCGATCATTCGCAGCAACCACAACCTCAGTGCCACCGGTCCTGATGCCGAGGACGAAACGCAACTGGACACGGCGCTGCGCAACTGCATCGCGCTGGCCGGCCACGATTGCCTGGTGTGCATCATCAGCGACTTCGGCGGTGCATCGGCGCAGACCTTGCAGCTGCTGCGCCAGCTCAGTGCCCACAACGATGTGATCGCCATGCAGGTGTATGACCCCATCGCCCTGGCGCTGCCCGAGCAGGGCCGGGTGATGGTCACCCAGGGCGAGCTGCAGGTGGAGCTGGAAGTGGAGCGCCGTCAGGTCAACCGGCCACTGGGCGCCTTCCTGGCCGGCCGCCTGCGTGATGTCGCCGATATGCTGCGGCGCAGCCAGGTGCCGGTGATGATGATCAGCACCGGCCAGGATCCGCTGGAGCAGATCCGCCGCGAGCTGGGCCGGCTGACCGGGGTGGCGCGATGACGGCGCCGGTGCTGCCCAGTATCGACCAGCTTCAGGAACTGCCGCTGGAAGCGCCGCCGTACAGCTACTGGCCGCAGACCTGGGGCTGGCTGGCGCTGCTGCTGATCATCCTGCTCGCGGTGGCGGCCTGGACCGTCCGACGCTGGTGGCGCTGGCAGCGTGATCGCTACCGCCGCGAGGCGTTGCAGGTCTTCGATGGCCTGGTCCATGACCTGGCAGACCCGCAGCAGCGCTTGCCGGCCATGCGCGCGCTGCCGGCGCTGCTCAAGCGCGTGGCGATGTCGATTACCGATGCGCCGCCGGCAGCGACGCTCAGTGGTGCGCAGTGGCAGGCCTTCCTGGCGCAACGTGCTGACAAGCCCTTGCCGCAGCAGTTCGCCGCTCGCCTGCACACGCTGGCCTATGCCCCTGATGTCCAGGTGCTGCGGATTCCCGAGGACGAGGTCCGGGCGCTGTTCGAGGCCGGCCGGCAATGGATCGAGGCGCATCATGTGGCAGTTTGACTACCTCTGGGCGCTGTTCCTGCTGCCATTGCCCTGGTTCGCCTACCGCTACCTGGGTACCTACCGCGAGGCCCACAGCGCCTTGCGGGTGCCGTTCTTCTCGGCCATGACCCGGGCAGCGGGGCTGACGCCGCAGAACGGCAGCGCCACAGGCGGGCGCTGGCAGTTGCTGCTCAACCTTGTGGTCTGGGCGTTGCTGGTGGCGGCCTGTGCGCGCCCGGTCTGGGTGGAAAAGGCCATCGAGAAAGAACAGCCGATTCGCGACATGATGCTGGCCATCGATATTTCCCAGTCGATGGAAGCCACCGACTACACCGGCGCCGACGGTGTCCGCACCGACCGCCTGAGCGCGGTCAAGGCCGTGGTGCGTGACTTTATCGCGCAGCGCAAGGACGACCGTATCGGCCTGATCGTCTTCGGCACCGGGGCCTATCCCCAGGCCCCGTTGACCCTCGACCATGCCAGCCTCCAGGTGCTGCTCGATGAGGTCGGGATCGGCATGGCCGGGCCCAACACAGCCCTGGGGGACGCCATCGGCCTGACCATCAAACTGCTGGCCAAGACCGATGAGCAAGAAAAAGTGCTGATCCTGCTGACCGACGGCAACGACACCGGCAGTGCCATCACCCCCGACCATGCGGCACGCCTGGCCAGGGAGCAGGGCATCGTGGTGCACACCATCGGCATTGGCGACCCCGAGGCCAGCGGCGAGGCCAAGGTCGACCTGCAGGCCCTGCAGACGATCGCGCGCACCACCGGTGGCCGCTTTTTCCGCGCCGATGACCGTAACGCCCTCAAAGAGGTGTACGCCACCCTCGACACGATCACCCCGCACAAGGTCAAGACCCTGAGCCACCAGCCCAAGCGCGACCTGTTCTGGTTGCCCCTGGGCGCGGCGCTGCTGCTGTTGCTGGTCAGTCATGGGCTGGCCGCGCTCACCGGCCGTTTTGGCCGGGTTGCGGCCGGACCATTGGCCAAGGGAGGCTGAAATGGAACTCGACTTCAGCGCCTTTCACTTCCTGCGACCGCTGTGGCTGTTGTTGATCGTGCCGGCGATCCTGCTGCCCTGGGCGTGGCTGCGCCGTCACGACCTCAAGCGTCAGTTGAACAAGTTGATCGCCCCGCACCTGATCGACGCCTTGGTGATCACCCCGCAGGATCCGCACCGCTTGCGCCCGGTACACCTGCTGGCCGTCCTGCTGGGCCTGGGGGCGCTGGCTGCCGCAGGGCCGACCTGGACGCAGGATACGCCGGACTTTCTCGACAATCGCGCGCCGCTGATCCTGGCGGTCGACCTGTCGCCGTCCATGGACGCCGATGACCTGCCACCTTCACGGCTGCAGGCCGCCAAGCACAAGCTGCATGACCTGCTGCAACGCCGGGCCGGGGCCCGTACCGCGCTGATCGCCTACGCCGGCAGCGCGCACCTGGTGTTGCCGGCCACCGAAGACCCGGTACTGCTGGATACCTTTGTGCAAGCCTTGTCGACGACGCTGATCAGTCGATCCGGCAAGGATGTACTGGGCGTGATCGATCAGGCCCGGACCTTGCTCGACGCAGAAAAGATGCCGGGCACCCTGGTGCTGGTCACCGATGGCGCCGATCCCGGACAGTTCGAGCAGATTCCCAAGCGCTTGTCCGGCAGCAACCTGCAAGTGCTGGTGCTGGCCGTCGGCAACCAGGACCGCGGCGTGCTCCATGATGCCCAGGGACGCCCCCGGATCGGCGACGATGGCCGTCCGCTGCAGGCCAGTTTCGATGCCCAGGCCTTGAAGAAGCTGGCCCAGGCGGCCAATGCCCCGCTGGGTAGCCTGACCCTCGATGATGACGTCCTGGACTGGATCGAACTGCATGCCCAGCAGCATTTCCAGGCGGTGCAGGGCGATGCGCAGCAGGTGCACTGGAAAGACGCCGGCTATTGGCTGTGCTGGCCGCTGGCGTTGATTGCCCTGTGCTGCATCCGCAAAGGCTGGCGGGTGCAGTGGCTGGGGCTGGTGCTGGTCGCGCTGCTCACCGGCGCCCCCCAGACCGCCCGGGCCGGTGCACTGGCCGATGCGTTTTTCACCCCGGACCAGCAAGGGCGCTGGGCGTTCGAGCATGGGCATTTCCCCCAGGCGGCCGCGCATTTCCATGATCCCTACTGGAAAGCCGTGGCGGCCTACAACGCAGCGGACTACGACGTGGCGCTGGCCGGATTTGCCCGGCTCGATTCGGCCCGGGCCGCTTTCTACCTGGGCAATACCTATGTGCGCCTGTTCAAGTTCCCCCAGGCCATAGCGGCCTATGAGCAGGCCTTGAGCAAGCAGGCGGACTTCCCTCAGGCCAAGGCCAACCTGGCCCTTGCCCAGGCCTTGGAGAAGGACTACGAGGACCAGCAGCAGGCCGGCACACCCGACGAGGGCGCCGACAAGGTCGTGGAAGACCAGACGCCCTCCAAGGGTGCCCAGGAGAAGCAGCAGACCACCCCGCAGGCCGCGTCCGATCAACAGTGGCTGAACAACCTGACGACCTCGCCGGCGCAGTTTCTCAAGCGCAAGTTCATGCTCCAGGACGCTGAACGCGAGCACACTGCAGGAGGCGCACCATGAAACGCTTCGCCTGGCTGTTGCTGCTGTGCCTGGCGCAGCTGGCCGCTGCCGATCCGCAAGTCCGGGTGCAGGCCCGGCTGGTGCCGGACACCGGCGTGCTGGTCGGGGCTACCGTCAATATGGAGGTGGACCTGCTGGTGGACACCTGGTTCACGGCAGCACCGGTCCTGCCGAAGCTTGAACTGTCCGGTGCGGTGGTCAGCCCGCCGGGGGGCGAGGCCCAGCACTTGACCGAGAAGCTTGATGGCACCCCCTTCTTCGGGTTGCGCTACACCTACCAGATCACGCCGCAGCAGGCCCAGTCATTCAGCATTCCGGCGCTTGAGTTTGTCGTTCAGCCAGGGCAGGGCAGTGGCCCGGTCACCCTCAAGAGCCCGCCGCTGGTTTTTGTCGCCAAGGCCCTGGCAAACGCAGGGGGGCAGCCGCAACTGGTCGCGCGCAAGGTCACCTTCACCCAGACGCTGCAGCGTTCCCACGAACCGCTGCGGGTGGGCGACAGCGTGACCCGTCACTTGACCCTGCAGGCCGAGGGCGCACAGGCCATGCTGATACCGCCGCCGACCTTTGCCGAGGTCCAGGGCACCCGGCGGTACGTGCAATCGCCCCAGGTCAAACCCATAAGTGATGGCCGTGGCAGCACCTCGGGCGGCCTGCGCGAGGACAGCGCCACCTATGTGATCACCCAGGCCGGCAAGATCACCCTGCCGGCCATCGAGCTGACCTGGTGGGACAACGCCGGCAACGCGCAACGTGCCTCGCTGGAGGCGTTCACCCTGAACGCGGCTGCGGTTGCCTACAACGCGCCTTTTTCCATCAGCGACGATCTGCGTGCCCTGGGCCAGCAGGCCCGTCTGCGCGTTTCCGGGCACGGGTTGCTGCTGGCGGTCGTACTGCTGGCAGGGGGCGTCCTGCTCTGGTTCGGCTACCCGTGGATCCGCCACATCGGCGTCTCGCTGCGGCGCTGGCAGGCTGCCCGGCGCGCAACGTGGCTGCTGTCGGCGGACTTCGCCTGGCAACGCCTGCGCCAGCAACTGAGCAGCCGGCCATTGCGGTTGGATGCGCTGTACCTGTGGGTACGGCGTGTCAGTGGCAAACGGACCCTGGCCGGATTTTTTACCGGCGCCAGCGCCACAAACAAAAATCGTTCACTAGACTTGCTCCAGAACTGCTACGCCAGCCCCGGTAATGCTGGCGAGGTGCCGCCACCGTTGCTCGGCGACCTGCAAGACGTTCGGTTGCAGATGAGTAAACGCAGGACCGCGACGACGCGGTACGGATTAAAACCGATGAACCCCTGATGCGTATGCATCGGGTACAACGCAACTGTCCAGGGAAGATCTATGCCTCACGTAAACCGCTTGCATTGGTTGCTCAGTCTGCTGTTGCTGGTACCGCTGCTGAGCTACGCCGCCGATCCGCTGCCGTCCTGGAACGACAGTGGCTCGCGCCGGGCTATCGAGCAGTTCGTGGGCGCGGTGACGGACCAGACCAGTAAGGACTTTGTCAAACCGGCAGAACGTATCGCCGTATTCGACAACGACGGCACCCTGTGGAGCGAGCAGCCGTTGTACTTCGAAGTGGTGTTCGCCCTGGACGAGGTCAAGCGCCTGGCCCCGCAACACCCCGAGTGGAAAACCCAGCAACCGTTCAAGGCCGTGCTCGAGGGCGACCAGAAGGCGCTGGCGGCGAGCGGCATGGACGGCATGATGAAGCTCATCGCCGCGACCCACTCAGGCATGAGCACCGAGGAATTCATGGCCCGCACCGAGAAGTGGCTATCCACGGCCGTGCATCCAAAGACCAGGAAACCCTACACCGAGATGGTCTTCCAGCCGATGCTGGAACTGCTGCAGTACCTGCGCGACAACGGCTTCAAGACCTATATCGTTTCCGGTGGCGAAGTGGCGTTCATGCGCGCCTTTGCCGAGGAGGTCTATGGCATTCCCCCCGAGCAGGTCATCGGCACGACCTTCGAGTCCCGTTTCGAGGACCGTAACGGCAAGCTGTCGATCCAGCGCCTGCCCAAGCTGCAGCATAACGATGACGGCCCGGGCAAGCCGGTGAGCATCGAATCGATCATCGGTCGCCGGCCGATCCTGGCCTTCGGCAACTCCGATGGCGACCTGCAGATGCTGCAGTGGACCGGGGCAGGCTCCGGCAAGCGCTTCGCAGGTCTCGTGCACCACACCGATGCCCGGCGCGAATGGGCCTACGACCGTGACAGCAAGGTAGGGCGCCTGGACAAGGCGTTGACTGCTGCCAGGGACAATGGCTGGACCGTCGTCGACATGGCGCGGGAATGGCAGCGCATCTACCCCTTCGAACCTATGGACAACCAGTAAACAAGACACCGCAGGCGCACAGGGATTCCGTTATGCAGTCGAGCCCTCACGTGCACGTAGTCGTGGCAGATGCCAGTAACGTGAAACGGAGAAATGGTCTTATGAAGCTCAGAAGAAGGTGGTTGACGACCATGACCTTCGCCGCGACGGTGGCGATGGGGACGGGGGCGGCGTATGCCGCGGACAAACCGAACATCCTGGTGATCTTCGGCGATGATATCGGCCAGACCAATATCAGTGCCTACGGCAAGGGCGTGGTCGGTTACCAGACCCCGAACATCGACCGGATCGCCAAGGAAGGCATGATGTTCACCGACTACTACGCGGAGAACAGCTGCACCGCCGGCCGCTCGACTTTCATCACCGGCCAGTCGGCGCTGCGCACCGGCCTGTCCAAGGTCGGCATGCCCGGCGTACCGGTCGGCCTGCAGGCCCGCGATGTCACCATCGCCCAGGCCCTCAAGGCCCACGGCTATGCCACCGGCCAGTTCGGCAAGAACCACTTGGGCGATCGCGACGAGTACCTGCCGACCAACCACGGCTTCGACGAGTTTTTCGGCAACCTCTACCACCTCAATGCCGAGGAAGAACCTGAGCGCCCCTACTGGCCCAAGGATGACGCCGAGTTCGTCAAGGCTGCCTCGCCACGCGGGGTGATCAAGTCCAGTGCCGATGGCAAGATCGAAGACACCGGTGCGTTGACCAAGAAACGCATGGAAACCATCGACGACGAGACCACCCAGGCGGCGATCAACTTCATCGACAAGCAGGTCAAGGCCGACAAGCCGTTCTTCGTCTGGATGAACACCACCCGCATGCACGCTTTCACCCACGTGCGTGAAGCCATGCAAGGCCAGAGCGGCATGGTCGGCAACGAGTACGCCGACGGTATGCTCGAGCACGACGGTGATGTCGGCAAACTGCTCAAGACCCTGGATGACCTGAAAGTCACCGACAACACCATCGTCGTCTACACCACCGACAACGGTCCTAACCAGTGGTCCTGGCCGGATGCGGCGACCACGCCGTTCCGCAACGAGAAAAACTCCAACTGGGAAGGCGCCTACCGGGTACCGGCGATCGTGCGCTGGCCAGGCAAGATCAAGGCGGACACCGTCTCCACCCAGCTGTTCTCCGGGCTGGACTGGTTCCCGACCTTGCTCGCGGTGGCAGGCGATACCGACATCAAGGAGCGCTTGCTCAAAGGTGCCGACGTTGGAGGCAAGAGCTTCAAGGTGCACCTGGATGGCTTCAACCAGCTGGACTTCCTGACCGGCAAGGCCCCCAAGAGCGCCCGCGACGAGTTCTACTACTTCAACGACGATGGCGAGCTGGTGTCCATGCGCTTTGGCGACTGGAAGCTGGTGTTCTGCGAACAGCGCGCCCCGGGCGGTTTCAAGGTCTGGAGCGAGCCCTTCACGTGCCTTCGGGTACCGAAACTGTTCAACCTGCGCATGGACCCTTACGAGCGCGCCGATGTGGTTTCGGACCAGTACTACGATTGGCTGGCCAAGAACGATTACCTGATCTTCCAAGGTACTCGTAAAGCTGCAGCCTTCCTGCAAACCTTCGTCGACTATCCGCCCAGCCAGCGCCCGGCCAGCTTCAGCATTGACCAGGTGCGTGCTGACGTAGACAAGAAAATCGAAGAGAAAATGAAGAAGTAATCCCTGCCACGCGCCCGTCACCGACGGGCGCGTCCTTCCACCTGCATTCTCGGCGCCAGCGGGCATGATTGAGCCGCGATGCCGATAAGGTTGATTGATGCGTTCAGTAGTCAGTCCATCCCCGGTCAATACCGCCTGTGCGGCGAACAAATCACTTCCCCTGCAGATGTGGCTGCCCGTGCTGCTGCTGTTCGTGTCCGGCACGGCGGCGCTGGTGTTCCAGGTGCTATGGATCAAACAACTGTCGCTGGTGGTGGGCGTCGAGGTGTACGCCATTACCGCCGGTATCAGTGCCTTTTTCGTCGGCCTGGCCCTGGGTAGCCTGGTGTTCGGTCGCTGGGCCGACCGCCTGCGCCGCCCGGTCAGGCTCTATGCCGGTCTTGAACTGGCCATTGCGGTCCTGGCGGTGCTGACCACCTTGGGGCTGGCCAACACCGCCGGCCTGTTTGCCCGCCTCGAAGACCAGGTCGGCGTGTTCGCCTGGGTGGTGCCATTCACCCTCGTGGGCGTTCCTGCGTTTCTCATGGGTGGAACCTTGCCGGTGCTGATGCGCGTGCTGACCCCGGGCCAGGGCCAACTGGCCAAGGCCGGGGGCGGGCTGTATGCCGCCAACACCGCCGGCGCCATTGCCGGCACCCTGTTGGCGGCCTTCGTCCTGTTGCCACAACTGGGTGTTACCGGCAGCGCGCTGGTGGCCGCCGCGCTCAACCTGCTGGCGGCGGGCATCGCCTGCGTGTCGCGCCGCAATGATGTGCACGCGCCGATCGAACCCCTGGCAGCGGTCGCGCCACGCTCCTCTGCCGCACGCCTGGCAATCGCGTTGTACTGCGTGGCCGGTGGTGTGGCCCTGGGCTACGAAGTGGTGTGGACGCAATCGATCGTGCAGTTCATGAGCACCCGCGCCTTTGCCTTTTCCGTGGTGCTGGCCACGTACCTCGCCGGGCTGGTGCTGGGCAGCGCCCTCTATGCCCGGCGTGCCGACCGCATTCGCGATCCCTGGGGCTTGTTCGGCCTGTTGATCGCCATCGCCGGCCTGCTGGCCCTGGTGCAGGTTGCGGGCCTTGGGCGCTGGCTGGTCATCGCCCAGACCGAAGTGGAGGCGCTGGTGCTGCAAGCCACCGGAAATGAGCTGGCCGGGATGTGCGCGCGCTTTGCCACTGCAGCGTTGTGCGTGGTGTTCCTGCCCACGACGGTGCTGGGGGCGGCGTTTCCCCTGGCCGTGCGCCTGGCCGTGGACAGCGGGCAAGTGGGGCGGGACATCGGCACGGTCGTTGCGCTCAATACCCTGGGCGGCATTGTTGGCGTCATGTGCACGGGCTTTGTGCTGGTGCCGGGCATTGGCCTGGTGCGCACGCTGGTGGTGCTTGCGCTGGTGGCGGCTGCCGTCGGTTGCATGGTGGTCTGGCGTGGTCAGGGCGTGGGCCGGGGCATGCGCGTCGCTATCCTGGGCGTGACCCTGGCCACCCTGGTGATCGGCGTGCTGACGCCGCCGCAACGCCTGGCGGAGTTGTTGCCAGGCGCGCGCAGCGGCCGCATCACCTTCTATGAGGAAGGCCGGGGCGGCACCGTCGCGGTGGTCGCCCAGCAGCGCCAGGGCCGCGAGTTCAACCGCCTGTACATCCAGGGGGTGTCCAACACCGGCGACGCCATGCCGTCGCTGCGCTATATGCGCCTGCAGGCCTTGTTGCCCTTGTTGATCCACAACCGTGAGCCGCGTTCGGCCATGGTGATCGGCTTCGGCACCGGTATCACGGCCGGCGCCATGTTGCGCTACGACGGTTTGCAGCGACCTGTGGTGGCCGAACTGCTGCCCGAGGTGCTGGCGGCAGCGCCGCTGTTCAAGGGCAATTACCAGGCAGTCAATGACCCGCGCCTGGACATCCGCCTGCGCGATGGCCGCCGTGAACTGCTGCGCAGCGCCGAACGCTATGACTTGATCACCCTGGAGCCGCCACCGCCTTCGGCGGCCGGGGTGGTGAACCTCTATTCGAGGGATTTCTATGAACTGGCCGCGTCGCGGCTGGAGGAGGGTGGCATCGTCGCCCAATGGCTGCCACTGCCCACCCAGAACACCGACGACAGCCGCTCGCTGGTGCGCAGTTTCCTCGATGTATTTCCCCACGCTTCGCTGTGGACCACCGAGTTCCACGAGATGCTTCTGGTAGGTTCGCTCACGCCGCTGGAACTGGACGTAGCACGCATCAGCCAGCGCTTTGCCCAACCGCCAGTGACCGCAGCGCTGGCTGAAGTGGGGATCGACTCGGTCAGCGCCTTGCTCGCCACCTGGATCACCGACCGCGGTGGCCTTGAGCGCTTCGCCGCAGATGCCCCGGCGGTCACCGATGACCGGCCGCGTATCGAGTATGCGCCGTGGGTTCGTTCCAGAGAGATCACCCGGGTGTTGCCGCAGTTGCTGTCGCTGCGCAAGGCACCGCCCTTGAAGAACGCGGGCACCGTGCAGCAAGCGGTCGAGGATCAGTGGCGCGTCCTGCAACGCTTCTACGGCCTGTCGTTGTTCGCCTACAGCGGCGATCGCCAGGCATGGGCGCGTGAGGCGCGGCAGTTGATGCAAGAGCAAGGGCGCAACCCGTATTTTCGCTGGTTCATGGGGGGCGGGCAGTAGATCGCCCACTAGGGCTTGTACGAAAAGTTCTGTGGGAGCGGGCTCGTCCCGCGATCGACTGCGTAGCAGGCGCAACCCGATCACCTCGTTGTACCAGACAGACTGAAGTCGCCAGGCTTTACGGTCGCTCTGCGACCGATCGCAGCCTGGCGGCAGCGGCTACAGCAGCGGCTATGCCCCGTAGCCGCTGCCGAGGAACGAGGCTGCGATCGACTGCGTAGCAGGCGCAACCCG
>NZ_JBIVXC010000028.1:16218-38891 GCF_044769005.1 Pseudomonas sp. NPDC090755
GTCCGGTCATCTCGTTGTACCAGACAGACTGAAGTCGCCAGGCTTTACGGTCGCTCTGCGACCGATCGCAGCCTGGCGGCAGCGGCTACAGCAGCGGCTATGCCCCGTAGCCGCTGCCGAGGAACGAGGCTGCGATCGACTGCGTAGCAGGCGCAACCCGGTCATCTCGTTGTACCAGACGGACTGAAGTCGCCAGGCTTTACGGTCGCTCTGCGACCGATCGCAGCCTGGCGGCAGCGGCTACAGCAGCGGTTATACCCTGTAGCCGCTGCCGAGGAACGAGGCTGCGATCGACTGCGTAGCAGGCGCAGCCCGGTCATCTCGTTGTTCCAGACGGACTGAAGTCGCCAGGTTTTACGGTCGCTCTGCGACCGATCGCAGCCTGGCGGCAGCGGCTACAGCAGCGGTTATACCCTGTGGCTTTTCGTACAAAGCCTAGAACCCGCTTTCGCGCAGCAGCACTGCCGCCACATGGATCAGACCTTCGCCCAGCAGGCTGCGGCGCTCGCCTGCGATCTGCAACCTGCCGCGGGTTTCGCGCAAATCGGGTGGGGCGCCATCGAGCTGGACCAGTACATGAAACAGTGCAGGTGAAGGCACCAGCTCCTTGCCACTTTTGGCAACGTTCAACGGTCCGCCGAACCGGGAAGCCAGCATGGCGTGATGCAGCTGGCTGACCCGGGTGCTACCGATAGCCACTACTTTGCCGTTGATGGGGGTCGGTTGTCCTTCAGGGTAGAACAGCACCGCGCCCTCTTGGACCAGGCGCTGCACTTCCTCCTGTTCCACATAGGCATCCACTTGCCAATGGCTGGGGTCGATCAGGATGCCGATGGGCTCACGGCTGTTGATCCACTGACCGGGTTGCCAGGTCGGATCCAGGTCAAGCCATTGGCCCGCGAACGGAGCCTGCAAGGTCAGGCGGGCAATTTCCGAGCGCGCGGCCCGTACTTCTTCGAACTGGACATCGAGGCGCTGGCGCGTGGCGATGGCCTGATCGGCACCGGACGGGTCGGCGATCAGGCCACCGAGCCTGGCCTGATAACCTCTCGCACCGGCCTCGCTGCTCAAAAGCCGTGAGGCAATATCGGGTTCATCGAGTGTCACCAGGGCGGTGCCGGCCGCGACCTGGCCGGCCGGGTGCAGCGCTTGCAAGCGGGCCGGATAGGGGGCGAACACCCGCAACTGGTGTTCGGTGCGGGCCACGCCCAGGGCCTGTACCTGGGTGCGCCAGGGCACCGCCAACAGCAGCAGCACCAGCCCACCGATCGCCCACCAGGCGCGTCGGTGGCCGGTATCGATACCTTCGCGATGTTTCCACCAGTACTTCAGCTCGCGCCACACCGGCATCACGATGAACCACGCCACTTCCACGGCAAACAGCACAATCCCCAGCAGCTTGAAGAACAGCAGGTACACCGCAACGGCAATGCCGAGAAACAGCACCAGGCGGTACACCCAGGTGACCAGGGCGAATGCCACCAACGCCCGGCGTTTAGCGGGGCTGAAGCTTTCCGGCCAGTCTTCTTTCATGCCCAGCAGCACCCGGCGCAAGGTGACGCGGGCCAATGCCGAGGAGCGTTCGTGCAGGTTGGGGAAATCCAGCAGGTCCGAGAGTATGAAGTAGCCGTCAAAGCGCATGAAGGGGCTGGCATTGAGGGCCAGTGACAGCACCCAACTGGTGGTGGCCAGGTAAAGCAGGCCATTGCGCAGCGGACCCGGGTCGGCCAGCGCCCAGCCGAGCGTCGCAAGCCCGGCCAGGGCCAGTTCGGTGAGGATCCCGGCCGAAGCGATCGCCAGGCGCTGCCTGGCGCTGCGCAGCTTCCAGCTCTCGCCGGTGTCGGTGTAGAGCATCGGCCATAGCACCACGAAGGCGATGCCCATATGGCCCACGCGCAGGCCCAGGCGTGTGGCGACCAGGGCATGCCCCAGTTCGTGGAGGGTCTTGGCCAGCACCAGGGCGATGGCGAAGCTGACCAGGCCCGAGGCCGAAAAAGACTCCACCACTGCCGCGGTGAAGGTATCCCACTGTTGCAGCACCAGCAGCACACCGGTCAAGCCCAGCAGCACGACCAGCCACCCCGTCAGGGGCTGAAACACCCAGTCAAGGCGCTTGGCCAGCCGTTGCAGATGCTGCTGTGGACGTAACAGCGGAATACGAAAAAACAGGTAGTGGTGCAGCCACCAGTTCCAGTTCAGCCAGGCATTGCCCTGGCTGCGTGCGGCCAGCCGGGCCAGGGCCTCGCGACCGGGTCGAACCAGCTGATGGTGTTCCAGGAACTGGCGAAATTCCACAATTTGCTCCACGTCCGGGCGCAGGGGTGTCTCTGCGTGAATGGCCTTGCAGATATCCTTGGGCGTGTGCTCCCAGCGCAGCAGGCATTCGAACTCGAGCCAGCCGATGCGGTAGAAGCGATTGAGCACGGTGTCCTGAATCACCCAGGCCGGTTCGCCGCTGCTGTCCGGGGCCGTCTCCAGCAGGCGCAGGTCGTCGCGCAGCGGCTGCGACGCCTGTTCGGCCGGGTTGCCGATCACAGGCCGCTCCAGGCGCGCAGCGCAGCGAAGGGGCGGCGCAGCAGGTAATAGCCCAGGACCACGCGCTCGCCGTACAGGCGGGCCGTGCCATGAAGGCCCAGGCGCGCATGTTCGGGTTGACCGTCGATACTGGCGAGCAGGCGGTAAGCCACCACGCCTTCTTCATTGGCCCGCGCCTGGTAGCTGGTTTCCAGCACTTTGCCCTTGAGGGGGGTCAGGGGGTAGGCGGTCAGGAACAAGGTCACTTGCGCGCCGGGCTCCAGCGCGATGGCATCGGCGACGGGCAACTGGATCAGCATCGCCGGTTGTTTGGGCTCGGCGATCAGCAAGATTCGCTCGCCGGTCGAGACCGGTTTGCCCAGCCAGTCGTTAGGGTCGCTGTAGACCGCAACGCCCGCCCGGGGTGAACGCACCTGGGTGCGTTGCAACTGGGCCCTGACCGCCGCCAGCTCGGCGCGGCGCTGTTGCACTCGGCCATTGAGCAAGGTCAGCTCGCTTTTGCTTTGCGGGTTGTCGAAGGCCCGTTGGCTGGCCGCCGCCAACTCGGCATCGGCCACCGCCAGTTCCTTGCCCAGTACCTCGGCGCGGCTCCTGAGCGTGGTTTCGTCCAGGCTGAACAGCAAGGTGTCCTTGTCGACCGGCTGATTGGGGCGCACCTGCATGCGCTCGATCACGCCATCGATCGGTGAGCTGATGATCATGGCTTCGCGCGAGACAATCTCGGCCGGCGCCAGGGCAGTTTGCCGCACGGGCACCAGCAACAAGGCCAGGCCAATGGCCAGGGCCAGCAGCCACTGGCGCTTGCTCGGCCGCCAGCGGGTCAGGCGGCGTTGCCTGGCAAAGCCGGCCCAGCAGTGGGCCCAGGTCCGCCACAGGCCGTCGAACAAAGGCTCGAGCGCCGGTGCCGGCGGGTGCTCCAGCAGCAGCAACACCAGCCCCAGGCGCTGACCTTCACGGTCATGCAGCGGGATGCACCACAGCCCCGTGGGCCACCACTCGGCCCAGTCTTCCTGGATGTCGGCCGGAGGGCTCACGGCATCACGCGCCAGCCAGCGTGGTTTGTCGTCCTCAAGCTGGGCGGCCACCCAGCGCACGGCGCGCTGCAGCCAGACCAGGTAAGGCGAATCTTCGGTCGGACGGCCAAGGCCTGACACGCACAACAGCGCAAGGTTCTGGCCCTGTTGCTGGAACACCAGCGCCTGATGGTATTGCAGCAGCGCGTAAGGGTCGTTGGCGATCGAAAACGCCAGCGCATTGAGTGAGTCGGCGGCCAGGGCGCGGTCTCGCAGGGCTGCAATGGCCAAGAGCAGCTGCGGGTGGGGTAGAGGCTCACTCATTGGCGCTAGGGAATCGGGCGGTGCCGCTCATGCCGGCGATCAGTTCCGGGTGCGCGGCATCCAGCCGCGCTTCCAGTTCCACGGTCTGGGCCACGGCGTCGACCCGGGCGTTGATCGCACTGACATGGGCCGGGTAGCGCTTGCCGGTCTCCAGGATGTCCACGTCGAGCGCCTGGTTCGCCTGAAGTCTGGGCAGCAGGTTGGACGGCACATTCAAACGGACTTTCAGTGCCCCATCGCTGACCAGGTCAAACAGCGGCGTGCCGGCCGGTACGGTTTGAAAGGGCTTGGCATGGACCTTGGCAACGCGCCCGGCAAAGGGCGCCTGCACCACACAGTAGCCGCTCTGGGCCTGAGCCAGGGCGCGGGCACCGTCGGCTTTCTGCACTTCGGTGTTGGCCACGGCCACTTCCAGGTCACCCACGGCATCGAGCTTGCGCAAGTTGCGCTTGGCCTCGAGGTTCTGCCGGGCCATGGCCAGCTCGGCGGTGGCCACCCGCGTGCGCGCCTGGGCTTCTGCGCAGTCGAAGCGGGCCAACACGGCGTCCTTGGCGACCGCCTGGCCGAGGGTTGCCTTGAATTCGCCAAGGGTACCGGCCATCTGGCTGGACAAGGTGGTTTCAAGGCCCGCGACCAACAGCACGCGGATCGTGCCGGGGTCTTCGCTGCCCGCGGCTGGCGATACCTCATCGGCCAGGGCCGGGGTGATCATCAGGGACAGTACCACTGCGAGCAAACTGCGCTCAGGGATGTACGGCATTCGGCGTTCCTTGCGTGCTGACGAGGAGGTTGGAGCGTTCTTGGTCATCCAGTGTCCGCTGGATCTCCCGGGCCAGGGTCTTGATGTCGTGTTGTTCGATTTCCTTGGGCAGCGTGTCCAGGCCGACCGAGTTGTACAACCGGCCCCAGGCCGCCTGGGCACTGGAGTAGGCCGCTTCGCGCTGGTAACGCGACAGCAGGTAGCGACCCTCGGCGCGAATCACCTCAAGTTCCGAGCCGTAGGAGGTGCTGCGTGCTTTTTCAGCGTAGCTCAACAGGCTCTGATCGACTTGCAGGCTCTGGTCGGCAAATTCCACTTCCTGGCGAGCCAGTTGATAACGCAAGGTGCCGACCCGTACCTGGGTGAGGATGGCCATGGACAGTGCCACCCGGCGCATGTCGTCGGTCTTGGTCTGGGACTCGGCGGCACTGTTGAGCGACGGCAGTTGCAGCAAACGCAGCAGGTTCATCGAGACCTGTACGCCGGTTTCGGTCCAGTCGCTGTTATAGAGGAACTTGTTGGAGTCGTACTTGTAGCCGTAGTCCAGGGTCACGTTGGGCCACAGTTGCGCCTTGGCGATCTTCAGGTCGTTCTCGTTGACCCGCTTGCGGTACCACTCTTCCATGATTTCCGGGCGGTGTTTCAACGACAGCTGCTCAAGCTTGTCCATGTCCGGGGCGATCTGCGGCAGCACCGGTTCTGTTTCGTCGGCCAGCACCAGGCGCGAACCCGGCGGCAGTGACATCAACGCCGACAGTTCGGCACGGGCGAACTCCAGGTCCTGGCGACGGACCGTCAACAGGTAGATGGAGTCCAGCAGCGCGCGCTGGTAGGCCAGCACCTCCTGGCGCGGCAGCAGGCCCTGGTTCTCGGCCTGGCGTGCCGACAGCAAGGCCTGGTGGGTGCGCACCAGCAAACGGTCGACCTGGGGCATCAGGCGCTGCGCACTGAGGGCACGCCAGTAGGCGTTGCGCACGTCTTGCAGCACGTTCTGCGCCACCTTGCGCCGACGCTCTTCGGCCATGAGGATCTGGTCGCTTTTCTGCTGGGTGCGGTAATAGGCCACGCCAAAGTCCAGCAGGCTCCAGCTCATGCCCAGTCCATAGAGCTGGCGATAACGCTCTTCGGAGGTGGACGCGCGCAAGCTTTGCTCGCGGTCTTCGATACCGATCGAGGTACCGCCGGAGTCGTTGTTGCGCCCGGCGTAGCCTGCCGAAGCGACCAGGCGCGGCAACATTTCGTGGCTGGAGACATCGCGCAGGTCACTGGCCAGCGCGCTTTCCATCAGTTTCAGGCGGTAGTCCAGGTTGTACTTCAGGGCGCGGGCGGCGGCTTCGTAGAAGGTAATGGGGGTGGTGACCGGCTCCTGGTTCGCATACATCTGCGCCTGGTCGTGAAGAATGCGTTGCCGGGTTTCTTCTTCGGTGTACTCGACGGGCTTGGTCGCAGAGCATGCGGCCAATAAAAAAGTAGAGGCGATGGCCGTACTGAACAACGTTTGCGGCAGTTTTGGCATGGTCTGTCCTTGGTCCTGGCTTATTCACTGGTGCGGTTGTCCATGGCCCGCAGGCGCTCGGCGGCTTCTCGCAGCTGAGCGCGGAAACCGGGTGCTACGCGTGCCTCGGAAGGGGGGGCTAACTGGGCATCTCCTTTCGTCAGGTGGTCGGGGTCGGTGGCGAACACCGACGGGTCCGGGAGCAGCCCGTCGGCGCTGAGGTTGGTGCGCGACTGGCGGCCGAGAATCCAGGCCATGTCAATCTCGCTGTCCAGGCGGCTGTTACGCACCGCTGCGGCAACGAACTGACCCGGTACCAGGCCCAGGCGCTGGTTCAGGGTTTCGCTCAGGATCTCCGGGGTTAGACCATAGCTCAGGTTACTGCCGTCGGCCTGCCAGCCGGAGAGCTCGAGCACGCGGCTCTGACGCTCCACGACAGGGCCGATGAACACCACCGGATCGACGTCGGGCAACGGCAGGCGCCGGAATGGATCGAGCGGGTCGCGATCAAAGAACGGGCCTGCCGGCGCGGGAATGAACGGTGCGGTGATATCCAGGGTGATCGTCAGTTGGGCAAGGTCGGTGGCACCTGCGCGGTCCATCACGGTGTAGGTGAACACATCCTGCAGAATGGGCCCCAGTCCTGCGGCGGCCAGCACTTCAGGGTTGGTCAGGTCGATGCTGTAGGTGTAGCTGCCGTCGGCGTTGATCACCAGGGTGCCGTAGCGTCCGGCAAGGGGTTGGCCGATCACGCCGCTGGTGCCGGTGCCGTTTTCAGGGCCGGTACGAATGGCGCTGACACTCAAGGCGTCGCCGCCATCGATATCGCTGTCGTTGGGCAGCACATTGCCCGATGTCTGCGGCGCGCTGACCTGGTCACTGGCGGTATTGCTGTCGTCACGTGCCACAGGCGCGTCGTTGGCACCCTGGATCAGTACGTTCAGCCGGGCTTCGGACTCGGCGCCAGCGGTGTCGCGCATGCGGTAGGTGAACACCTCGCGCAGGGTTTCGCCTGCGGTACGCAGGGCTTGTACCACGGGGTTGTTGTTGTCCAGCACGTACTGGTAGCTGCCATCGGCGTTGAGCAGCAGGCTGCCATAGCGCCCGATCAGGCGCTGGCCAGCGGTGGCGGCACTACCGGTTTCGCTGGTGACCGACAGCACCTGGCGGGTTTCGCCCAGGGCAGGGCTGTCCACGTCGGTGTCGTTGTCCAGCACGTTGCCGGTGGGGTCCAGGCCTGGTTGATTGTTGCCGACACCACCGGCCTCGATGGCGATGGTGTCATCGTCGAACGCAATCGGCGTGTCGTTGCGACCGTCAATAGTGATGGTCAGTTGCGCGGTGTCGTCGGCCAGGTGGCTATCGATCACGGTGTAGGTGAAGACGTCCACCAGTACCTGGCCACTGGTGCGCAGGGCCTGTACGGCGGCCAGGCTGTTGTCGACGGTGTAGGTCCAGCTGCCATCGGCGTTCATCACCAGGTCACCATACAGCCCGCGCAGGCTGGTGCCCACGGTGCCGCTGGTGCCAGTGCCGGCTTCACTGCCGGTGCGGATGGTCGATACCCTCAGGTCATTGTTTTCAAGGTCGATATCGTTGCTCAGCACGTTGCCACCGGGGTTCAAGCCGGGCGTGGCGTTGTTCAGCCCACCCGCTTCGATGGCGGTGGCCGCATCGTCGATGCCGTCGGGTGCATCGTTGCGGCCGATGACGACGATCGACAATTGGGCAAGGTCGGTCAGGCCGCCAAGATCGGTGACCTCATAGGTGAAGTCGTCCACCAGCGCTTGCAGGAAGTCCAGGGCAAGTACTGCCGGGTTGGTGCTGTCGACGGTGTAGGTGTAGCTGCCGTCGGCATTGATCACCAGGGTGCCGTACTTGCCCAACAGGACGTCGCCGACACTGCCGGCAACGCCGGTACCCGCTTCAGCCCCGGTACGGATACCGGTGACGGTGAGCTGATCGCCCTGGTCAATATCGCTGTCGTTGGGCAACACGTTGCCGCTGGGGTTGAGCACCAGACCGTCGCCGTTGTCGGCCACGGCGATGTTGATGTCGTCCCGGGCCACCGGTGCATCCCAGGCGCCGACGATGATCAGGTTGAACTCGGCGGCAGCCTCAGCGCCTGCGGTGTCGCGCATGCGGTAGGTGAAGAGTTCGCGCAATCTGTCGCCAGGCTTGAGCGCCTGGACTTCGGCCAGGGTATTGTCGAGCTGGTAGAGGTAGTCGCCATTGGCGAATACGGTCAAGGTGCCGTAGGTCCCGCGGATGTCCAGGCTGACGATTACGGTGGTGAAAGGGGCATCAGTGATGATACTACCGAGGCGAATACCGTTGACGGTCTTGTTGTCGCCGGCGTCGACGTCACGGTCATTGTCGCGAAGATTGCCGGTCGGGTTGATGCCCGGCGTGCCGTTGTTGGTGCCACCGGCTTCCACCACCACTGCGCTGTCGGGGACCGCTTGCGGGTTGTCGTTACGGCCCTGGATGGTGATGGTCAGGTTGGCGGCGCTGAGCGCGCCCGACAGGTCGCGAATGGTGTAGGTGAAGAACTCGCTAAGGGTATTGCTGGGCGTGCGCAGGGCCTGCACCAGCGGGTTGTTGTTGTCGACCAGGTAGGTGTAGCTGCCATCGGCGTTGAGGGTCAGGCTGCCGTATTGTCCGGCAAAGCTGCTGCCCACGGTGCCCGCGCGGGGCCCCTGTCGTACCGATACGACGGTCAGGGTTTCGCCGAACTGGTCGACATCGGTGTCGTTGGCCAGCACATTGCCGCTCGGGTTGCTGCCAGGGGTGCCGTTGTTGAGCCCGCCGGCTTCCACGGCAATGGCGCTGTCGTTGTTGGCCACCGGCGCATCGTTGCTGCCCTGGATGGTGATGGTCAGTACGGCAATGTCGGTGGCCCCGGCGGTATCGATCACGCTGTAGTTGAAGGTATCGCTCAGGGTGTTGCCGGGCCTCAGGGCCTGGACGGCCGCCATGCTGTTGTCCAGGCGGTAGCTGTAGCTGCCATCGGCATTGAGGGTCAGCCAGCCATAGGTGCCGCGCAGTTCGCTACCCAGGGTGCCCGCGGTGCCGGCGCCCTCGCTGGCGCCTGTGCGCACCGAGGCCACGGCCTTGGTTTCGCCGTAATCGATCGGATCGCCGGCCCCACCATCGACATCGTTGTCATTGGTCAGCACATTGCCGGTGGGGTCGACACCGCCGCTGGTGTTGTTCACGCCGCCGGCTTCCGTGGCGGTGGTGCCATCGTCGCTCGCCACCGGGTTGTCGTTCTGGCCACGGATGACGATGACGATCTGCGCACTGTCGGATTCGTTTTCCGAATCGGTGACGGTGTAGGTGAACACCTCCACCAGCAAGTCGTCGATGCCGCGCAGCGCCTGGACTTCAGGATTGTCGTTGTCGATGACATAGGTGTAGGTGCCATCGGCCTGGAGGGTCAGCACGCCGTACAGCCCGCTCAGCGGCAGGCCAACGGTACCGGCCGTACCGTTGGTGGCACTTTCAAGCCCGGTGCGTATGCCTGTTACGCTGACCGGGTCGCCGTCGGGGTCGACGAAGGTCACCTGGCGGATGGGCGCCGGTGGTACGCCAGGGTCCAGCCCGGGCGAAGTGTTGTTGACGCCGCCTTTCTCGGTCGCCAGCACGACAGTGTCCTGGGCGTGCGGCGGGTTGTTGGCGCCGGTGATCACGATCACCAGTTGCGCGGTGTCGGTCAGCCCGGCGGAGTCGACGACCTGGTAGGTAAACACCACCTCCAGGGTGACACCGCGGGGCAGGGCAATGATCGCATCGTTGTCGCTGTTGACATCAAAGCTGAACGAGCCATCGGGGTTGATGGTCAGGGTGCCGAAGGTTTCTGCGCTGACAATCGGGGCGCCCGTGTTATCTCGGGCAAAGGTCGCATCGAGGGTCACCGGCCCCGTGGTCACCGGCGTCAGCGAGCCATTGGCCGGTTCAATGCCATTGGCCGCTTCCAGGCCACTGCGAATACCGTTGACCTGCAGCACCGTGTTGGGCCGGTCGGCCGCATCCACGTCAAGGTCGATGCCATTGCCTCCCGGGCCGGTGTTGCCCGGACGGCTGGGGAACAGAATGACGTTGCCGGTCGGGTTGCTTTCAGGATCGTTGTTGGTGGCGCCGGCCTGGGCGGCGGCCTGGTCGTCGCTGGCGACCGGGTTGTCATGGTTGCCCCGTACGGTGATGCGCAGTTCGGCCAGGTCGTTCAGGCCCAGTGCGTCGGTGACCTGGTAACTGAAGACCTCGACCAGGGTGTCATTGGGGCCAAGGCGCTGCACGGCGGTGTTGTTATTGTCGATGACGTAGGTGAAGGTGCCATCGGAGGCAATGGTCAGGGTGCCGTAGAGGCCGGCGATCGGGCCGCTGTTGCCGCCGGCAGGCACAGGGGTGAGCAGGACGGTGGAAAGCTCGGGGGCGAAACGGACCCCGGTCACGGCGATGGTTTCGCCATAATCGATCGGGTCGCCCGGACCGCCATCGACATCGTTGTCGTTGCTCAGCACATTGCCGGTGGCATTGCCACTGGTGAGCGGCACCGTGGTGTCGTTAGGCTTGCCGATGTCGCTGTTGCCGACGCCCCCCTGTTCGGTGGCGGTGGCGGTGTCGAGGTTAGCGTCCGGGGCATCGTTGGCACCCTGGATGGTCACCGTGAGGTTGGCACTGTCCTGCAGGGGCGGGCCGCCGATGCCGATGTCGGCGATGGTGTAGTTGAAGACTTCGGTCAATTGGTCGCCAGCCTGGCGCAGGGCCTGGACCTCGGCATTGTCGTTGTCGACGATGTATTGGTAAGCGCCGTCGGCAGAGATCACCAGCTTGCCGTATCTGCCGATCACTTCGATCGAGCCCAGCGCCGGAAGCGCCGACACGACCCCGAGCGGGGACGTCACCGAGATCACGTTGAGGACTTCGCGGTTGGTGGTCAGGTCGATATCGGTGTCATTGTCCAGCAGGTTGCCGCGTGGATCGGTGCCGATCACCTGGTTTCGAGTGCCGCCGGCCTCCACGGCGGTGGCCAGGTCATCCACGGCGTCCGGTCGATCGTTGACCGGCTCCAGGAAGATCACCAGGAAGTCGCTGTCCTGGCGGGCATCGGTCAACTGCCCGGGAACGCCGTTGCCGTCGAAGTCGCCATAGTTGCCCAGATCGTTGGTGAGGACCGTGAGGAAATCGTTGCCGTTGAAGTCCTGGTTGCCCAGGTAGCTCAACCCGGCCAGCGCCGCATTGATGTCGGCGATGCGTCCGACCAATACCAGTTCCAGTGTGCCGGCCCCCGACACGCTGACCCCGGTCGTGGCGCCAGTGAGCGAGAGGGTGCCATGGGTGACGCTCAAGGTGACCTGGATGGCGCGGTTGTTGATATCCGGGTCCCGTTCGGCATCCACATCACTGACACTGATACCGCCAATGGCCAGCGGCGTGTCCTCCAGGCCCTGCTGGAAGCCGGGCAGGCTGTTGACCGGGGCGTCGTTGACCTCGACATAGCCGGAGTTGGCCTGCTGGCTGCTGCCTTCGCCGAGGGTCACGCTGACCTGGCCCAGCGTGCCGCCATCGGTATCGATGCGCATGCGCAGCTCGCCGAACTGGCTGAGGCTGTTGACCGTCGTCGGTGCATCCAGGCGGTACAGGCCTGCGGGCAGCACACCAAAGGTAAAGCGCCCGTTGCTGTCGGTGGTGGTGCTGAAGGTTTTGTCGTCTGCGTTGCCCAGCACACCATCGGTGCCGGCCCAGATCAGGTTGATGGTCTGGTTGGCGATTGCCAGGTCATAGCCCGGGGTCCCCGGATCCGGGTCTGCATCGGGTGTGGCGTTGGTGGGGTCGCTGGCCGCTGTAGCGGTGTCGTTCCACAGGGTGCCACTGATGATGCCCAGGCCCGCGCCTTCGCGCAGCACGTAGTTGTTCAGGGTGGTGGCGTCGGAACCTGGGCCGTCGGCACCTGTACGCTCACCGTCCACGGTGCTGTCGGCGCCGACGCTGGTGCCACCCCAGCTGGTGAAGGTCTCCGGCAGGCTGCTCCAGCTCAGGCTGGCGTCGCTGCTGGCGATGGTCACGCCATTGGGGACATCGACGGTATACACCACGCTGACCTGGGTGCCGACATTGATCTGGGCGATGTCCACGGTCAAGCCGCCTGCGGTGCTGAACGTCACCCCGGCCGGCAGGTTGCCCGGGCCGTAGGTGGTGCCGCCGATGGTGATACTGACCAGGTTGTAGTTGCTGCCGGTGGGGAAGCCATCGGTCAGGTGCACGTCGTAAGCGGGCAGGCCACCACTGGCGGTGAAACCGATGGTCACGGTGGCGTTACCCGTCGTGCCGGCCGGGTTGGGGGTGAAATCGGTCACTTGCTTGTTCAGCCCGGTGAAACCCGCCTCGACGATACGTTCGGTCAGGACTGCGCTGGTGGCACGCAGGTTGCCGTTGACCACATCCTGGACGAATGCGCCGAGGCGCACGCCATCCTGGTTCTCGACAATGTTGGTCACCCGGGCGTTGAATTCGATCACCACGCCTTCAAGGTCGTCGTCGTTGCCGTCGTCACCACCGCCATGGGCGCCGTTGACGAGGTTGCCGAGGTTGAGGGTGATGATCTGGTTGCCGTTGGCATCGGTGGTGATCACCACATAAATCGGGTTGAGCACACCGGTGGGCGCTGCACCGGACAGGTCCGGGGTGATGAACTGGGCTTCGGGGCTGTTCTCGTTGCCAAGGATCTGCAAGGTACCGCTGGTGATCAGGTCGGTCAGGTCGGTGACCAGGCCGCCATCGGAGATAAAGCCGATGCGCATGCTGGCCAGGTCGCCCAGGGTCAGGCCGCGACCGAGGGTGATGACCAGTTGGTAGTTGGGGTTGTTGCCTTCCGGCACCAGTACCGCGGCCCGGTAGCGGATGACTTCGCCGACCGCGACGGTTTCTTCCAGGGCATTGGTGGGGTTGGGGGCGCTGGTGTCGGGCAGGCCGCCCACCCGCGACAGCTTGATGCCTTGCGCCACCGGGATGATCAGTACGTCGGCCCGACGGTAATCGTTGAGCGCGCCGCTGTTGAGCAAGCCGTCCTGGCCGGTGCGCTCGCCGGCCGGGTCGGCGCCGGTGCTGCTGGTGCCGTTGAGGCTGGTCCAGCGCAGCTCGGCCTGGTTATCGAACTGCGGCACCGACGCACCGCTGGCATTGACCACACCGGTGATGCGCAAAACCAGGGTGCCGCCTTTGGCAATATCGACGTTGCCGATGTTGACCAGGGTGCGGCCATTGGGGTCGAGGCTGAAGCTGGCGGTAATGTTGGTGCTGACACCATTTACGGTGTAGATCGCGCTGACCAGGGTCAACTGATCCAGTTCGCTGGGCAGCACGCTGTTGAAGTTGATATCGAACGCATCGTAATCGGAGCCAGCGTTGCCATTGCTGATGGTGATGGTGTACTCGACCGGGTCGCCTTCGTCGAAGCCGAGCCCGGGCGGGGTCACCAGTTGTTGATCCAGTTGCAGGGTCGGTTCCTGGACGGTGATGCTCGGCTTGGCACCGCTGATGGCCACGTCGCGGCTGACCGGCGTGCTGCCATTGGGGGTGTCGCCATCGGGGTCGCTGTAGTTGAGCGTGGCGTCATTCTGGCGTACGGCGTTGGTCTGGTTGGCGGTCACGTTACTGGCCACCAGGCGCAGGCGAATGACAAAACTGTTATTGCCGGTGTTGTTGTCGCCCGTGGTGCTGGCGACAGTGAACACAAAGCGTGCATCGACGCCGTCATCACCCAGGGTGCCGGACGGGGCGCTCAAACTGCCGACCGTGACGGTACCGCCGAAATTCTGCGCCAGCAGACCGCCGGCGGTGAGGATCAATTGATAACCCTGGCCATTGAACGAGGTGTCCAGGCGCATGCCGGGCGGGATCAGGTCGTCGATCCGCAGGTTTTGCGTGGTGCCTTCGGGCAGGGTGACGACGATGTCGTAGAGCATGCTTTCGCCCACGACCAGGTTCGAGCCTGTGGTGTGGCTGGCGCTGGAGTCCGTCTCGTCGAGGCTGCCGCCGGCATAGTTCTTGCCAATGGTCGGGGCGGCGACCTGCTGGCCGGCCAGGTCGCTCAAGGGCGCGGAGCCGAGGAAGTTCTGCCCACCTTCGACACTGGCGTAATTGAGCAGTTGGGCGTTGCTCTGCAGCGTTGCACTGGCGGCGATGGCGGCATTGACCGTCACCTCATAGCTGATGACCACCAGGTTGGCGCCGCTGTTGTCTGCCGCCGTACCAGGCCGGCCGGCGAGCAGGGCGCCGACGCCGGGGCTGTCGATGAAGGTGATGGTATTGGTCGCGTTGTCCACCGTGTAGTGGGTGCCGGCGATGAGCAAGGTGCCGTCACCCCGATAGATCAGCAGGTTGGCGGTCGACAGGCTGCCGCCGACGAAGGCCAGCCCCGGGGGCAGGGTGATGCTGGTGCGCACGTCATAGGCATTGCCACCGCCACTGTTCTCGATGGCGGTCGCCAGGCGCAGGCGGTCATTGGCATCGATGCCGCTGACGTCGCCGTTGACGGCGGTGATATCGGTGATGCTGCCGTTGAAGGGCACGCCGCCGCTGCCTGGCGGGTTCCAGCTGCCTGTGGTGCCGGTCACGGTGCCATGGCTGGTGGAGACCACGCCGTGGCTGATGGACAGCACCGGTTCGGCGACCGAGGCAATCAGGGTCACATCATCGGTGGTCAGCAGCACGCTTTTGTCCAGCGTCCGGGTCTGGGTGGACTCACCGAGCACGTTGAAGGCGCGCTGGTCGGCGAACGGCTGGTCACTGACGATCAGCGTGAAGTCGATCGAGACCCGGCTGCCATTGATCCCGGGATTGACGTAGTCGGCAAAAGTGAACACCAGCGAGTTGCCGGGGCCGAGGGTCACCGATATCGGGCTGTTGGGGTTGGTGTTGTCGCTGGCCAGGCGCCAGATGGCGTTCAGGTCCAGGCCGCTTAAGTCGAACAGTGGCAACGGCAGGTAGGCCGTCAGCTTGAAGTTCTCGTAGTCGCCGGTCACCAGGTCATAGCTCAAGCGGAAGGTGACGCTGTCGCCGGGTTTCAACTCGGTGCCGGGGGGAGGGGCGCCGTTGCCGTTTCGATCGACCAGGTCGATCTCGACCTGACTGGTGGGGATGACCGAGGTGGTGTTGGAACTGTCGCTCTGATCGTCGCCGCTGAGGTTCAACGGGTCGAGCAGCACTGTCGCAGTGACGGTGGCGTTGTTGCCCAGCGGGTCGCCTTCGTTGATTTCGCCATGCGGTGTGCCGGCGGGCGGGGTGTAGCTTTGCGCGACCTCGGCCTGGTAGCTGATGACCGCCAGGGTGGCGCCCTGGAGCAGGTCGTCGAAGGCCAGGTCGCCGTTGAGCCAGGCGCGGGCACCGGTGGCGTTACGAATCGACTGGCCGATGTCGAACGCCAGCGACGTGGTGCCATCGGCATTCACCACCCGGGAAGTGACCAGGACAATGGTCTGGGTCACACCATTGACGGTCAGGGTCAGGGTTGCGCTGCCATCCACTACGGTCTGGCCATCGCTCGCGGTATCGATAACCACGAAGTTGCCCTCGTTCAGGAGCGTCTTGCCAAAGGCGAAGTAGTCCGACAGGGCGATGTTCAGGGTGTAGGTGAGGATGTCGCCGGGGCTGATCCCGGCCGTACCGCCATCTACGGTCACCGTGACCTGTTTTTGCAGGGTGATGGACTTGGCGATAAAGCTGACATCCTGCCCCGTTCCGGAGAAGTTGATCTGTCCGCTGGTGGTGTCCCGTGGATCCAGGGGCACCCAGGTGCCGCTCGCGGTCGGCGCGTCAAAGGTAATGGTGACGTCATCGCCGGTGATCGGGTTGAGCACCGGTGCCCCGTCGGCATCGTCATCAGGCACGAAGAATTGCACGGTGGTGGTGGTCGGCGCGCTGATGGAGGCGTACTGCACCCTGAATTCACGGATGTACAGGTCGTTGCTGAGGTCGGCGTCGTTGTTGCGGTCGCGTATGGCCTGGATCAGCACCGGGTCTGAAAGGGTGCGGCCATCGTAGAGGGTGATGGAGACCACCGTGCCACCTGCGCCCGGGGTGATGTTGGTCACGATGACGTTGCCGGGTACCGGCTGAGTGATCACGACATTGGTCAATGTCTGGCCATCGGCCGGTGACAGGGTGGCCGCCAACTCACGCTTGAAGTTGGGACCGGTGGCGGTTTCGCCCTCGGGTGTCGAGACCACCTGATCGACGAGGATGACCGTCGGGTGTACGACGTAACTGTCGGCGTTGGCCGAAGGCTCCAGAATACTGGGGTCGGTGTCCGGGTTGTTCAGCGAGTCGTTGCCGTACTGAAAGCCGCTGCGGGCGCGGATGGTCAGATCCGGCGTCGAACCTGAGAACGAAAAGTCAGTGTCCGCCAGGTCGCTGAGCGTTGCCGTCACTTGTACGGAAATGGGCGGCTGGCCCTGGGTGACGCTGGCGAACGGCAATTCGATTACCACCATCTGGTCGCCGGCACGCATGCCGAAATCGGCCGCATTGATGATCAGGGGCTTGCCATCGGTCCCCACGGCCAGGGGGTGGCTGGCCTGGCCGTTGGCGTCGAAGGTCAGTACGTGAGCGACCAGGTTCTGGCCCAGGTAGGTGGCAGAAACGAAGGTGATCCCGTCATCGATTTCGGCGCCTGCACCGTCCTTGCCGGTCGCCGGGAAGAACAGGTCGATAAAAGGTGCATAGCCGGTGTCGGTCGTGCTGTTGCTGAAGGTCACGGTGAAGGTGAAGGTGTCACCCAGCAGCACGCTGGCACCGCCAGACAGGTCGGTGGTGGGGCCGGCCGCCAACAGACGGTCATAGCTGCTCAGGGCCGCGCTGCTCAGGGCAATGGACTTGTCGATCAGACCACTGCTGATTTCCAGGTTCCAGTCACCACCGGCCCGGGTACTGCCGGTGTTGTCATCGGAGGCAGCGACATCGGCGCCTGTCCAGCGTGCCAACTCATCGACCAGTGTGCGTCCATCCTTGCCTTCACCCACTTTGCAGCCATACAACTGGATGTCGGCCCCTTCGCTCAGGGACTGGCTCCATTGGCTCAGCGGGTTGGCGTATTGCTCGATATTGCCGGCGGTCAGTGTCGTGCTGCCGAGGGTGAACTCGCCGGAGGCACCGTGGGACAGGATTTGAATGGAGTCGACCTGGCCCAGTTTGGCCAGGGCGCTGGAAATCGCAGCCAGTCCATCCTGGTTGGCCTCGACCACCAGCACCTCGACATTGCCCGGCAGGTTGGCGGTGAGCTGTTCACGGCCTTCGATCCGGCTGTCGAGCACCAGCAGGTGGCGTGCCGCCGAAGGTTGCTGGCCGGGTTCGCTGCGTGCATCGGTTGCCGTGGCGTGAGCGGTGTCGGTCTTGCCGGCGTCACCGTTGTCCTGATGCTGCTGATCCGCCGTCGCTGCCGCCGCCGCACCGTCGAACAGGATGCGCGGTTCAAGCGCCACCGCTTGGCGTTTTGGCTTGAACGCAGCTGGAATTGCAGCACGGAGTCGGGTCGTCATGTCCACCTCTTCACAAACAGCTTCCTGGGAGGGCCGTGTCAGCCCTGGCGCAGCACGGGTATCCGCGACGGTGCATGTTCCTTGAAGGGGGACTACCGCGAATCGGCAGTCCCCGAAAAGGGAAAATGCGCTGTCGAATCATTCGCAACAAAGAAAGACTAGACGCTTTTTAAAGATGTGTATGACAGCGCTTACAGATGCAGGCTACAGCGGCGCGACGCGTTCTAAACGGGCGCAGGCGACGCTGGAACCGCTGGCGGGCAGCTTCATCGAAGGGGGCGTGGATAAAGCCTTTGCAGCGGGGTGGAGCAGCGCCGATCTTCGTTCCGTCCTGAAGATCGGCGCCTGGCGGTCGTGCAACCGTTCAAGCGATGACGGTTATTTGCTCTTCAACTGCTGGAACGACTTGACCATGTCCTTGGCCCAGCCATCGAGCACGGCCTTGGCATCTGTTGCGGCCATCTTCTGTGAGGAGTTGTCCAGTTCGGCACCAGCGCCTTTGCGGACCACTTGCGCGACCACCTGGTTGTTGCGGCCATCGAGGAACTGTGCCTCGGTGGCGATGCTGGTGTCCTGGTCACGGATGCCGGTCGCGGTACTGATACCGGCGGCGATCAGGGCGATCGGAATCACTTCATAGGGGCGCAGGCTCTTGGTCTTGGCGCTTACCGCGGTGATGGCCGGGCGTACGACCAGGGTGCCGGGGCCTGCGGAGGTGGCAAGCGGCAGGACGGTGGAGAACTCGCGCTTGAGCGCCTGATCATAGTATTGGGTAATGCCCGTCAGGGTGCTCTGCGGAACATGCTCGGTAGGCTGCGGACGGGGGTAGAGCTGGCTCGGTTCGATATAGACGCTGGTGAAACTATTGGTCTTGATGCCCGGCTTGATCCAGCGCATCACCGGGGCGCCGGTAGGCGATTGCCCTTCCTTGAGCATGCTGTAGTCCTTCAGAAAGCCCGAATACTGGTCGGGCTCCACGTATTTGCTGGCACAGCCAGACAGTGCCAGAGAGGCGAGGCACAGCGATACCGCTAGCGACTTCAACTTCATGGTAATGCTCCTTGTGGTCACTTTTACTGAATCTCATCACCGTGCCGGCGTGCTACCGGCCCAGCAGCACGCAGGTGTGCGCCCTAGAAGCGCCAGGTGGCGCCACCGCCGAGGATATGCAGGGCACTGTTGCGGTAGGTACCGGACAGCGTAGTACCCGAGCGCGCCTTGGTCTGTTCATCGTCCATATCGCCCAGCCACACGAGGGTGTAGGCCATGTGCAGGTCCAGACCCTTTTCTACTTGATAGTTGATACCGGTCGCCAGGCGCCAGGTTTCGCCCATGGGGTTGTCGACGGTGCGGTCCTCGTCATCCACGGCCGAGCTGTCGTAGCCCAGGCCCATGTTCCAGCGCCATTTGGGCGTGGCCTGGTACTGGGCGCCGAGGGAGGCGTGCCAGGTATCCTTGTACTGGCGGTCCACGGTGCGGTCGACGCCGACGGCATCGGCATCCACCTCCACGCCGATCTGGCCGAAGTCGCTCCAGTCCTGCCAGCCGAGGCTGCCGAGCAGTTTCCATTGCGGGTCGAGCTGATGGGCGACGCTCAGCAGCACAGTCTGCGGAATGGTCATGTCCAGTTCAAGAGTGTCGACATCCAGGCGGCGCAGGGCGGCGTTGATGATGGGGTTGCTGACATTACGCACATCGGGGCTGTCCTTGAACTCCAGCTTGACCTTGCTGGTGTAGGCGAGCCCGACCTGGGTGCGCTCATCGACCGTGTAGAGCACGCCAAGGTTGACCCCGGTGCCGACATCGGTGTCCTTGTATTCCAGCTGGCCGTCCGGGCGGTCAAGCAGGCCAAGCAGGTTGTTGTTGATGGCCACCTCGGTGCGGTAGTAGCCATAGACGATGCGCGGGCCGACGCCGACGGAGAGCTGGTCGGTGAACCGGTGGGCAATGGTCGGCTGGAACGATACGCCGATCACCGCCGCTTCCTGGGTGAAGTAGCGCCCGGCCCAGTCGTCGTCATAGTCCAGGGCTAGGCCAAAGTTGCCATACGTGCCAAAGCCCACCGCCGAGCGTTCGTCGAGCTGGTGACTGATGAAGAAGCTCGCCCCCGGCAGCCACTGCAAGGCGTTGCCGCCTTCGTTGCCATCGAACTGGTTGTTGCTGTCGCGGGAGAAGCTCAGGTCGCCGAGGATCACCTGGGCATTGGCGCTGATCTGGGTGCCGGCCAGTTGGGTGATGCCGGCCGGGTTGCTCATCAGCACGCTGGGGTCGGTGGCCAGCGCGGCGGCACCGGCGTTGGCCAGGCCATTGCCTTCCTGGCCGGCCTCGTAGATCAGAATGCCACCTGCCCAGGCATTGCCGGCCGAAAGGCCAAGTACCGAGAGCAGCGCGCCCAGGCAGGTGGAGGAAACGCAACGAATTGGCGTCAGTCGCATAGGCATTCCTTGGGTGCGCCACCGATGGGGAGACGAGTCAAGGCGAGTCTAGACCAGGGTTGGCGAATCCGCCTTGCGCTGACGGGCGTGCGCCCGGTGGTGGTGCGAACAGGGGCAGGGGCCGATCATCGTGGCAATGACGGCCCTGTAGGAGCGGCTCATTCAGAAGGTGTAGGCAACGCCTGCCTGTACCGTACGCGGCGCACCCGGATAGACGTAGGTATTGAACGCACCTTCGTCATAGCCTTTGTTGAAGACATTCTTCACATCGAGGTTAAGGCGCACATGCTCGTTGAGCTGATAGAAGCTCAGCAGGTCCACCACGCTGTAGCGTTCCATGGTGTAGGTGCTGGCACTGGTCTGTCCGGCGCGGTCGTCGACATACTTGACGCCCATGCCCAGGCCGAGCCCCTTGGCGGCACCGTCCAGGAACTCATAGGTATTGAGCAGGCTGAAGCTGTTGCGCGGAATGTTGGCCAGGCGTGTGCCTGAGGCCAGGTTGTTGTCCTCGGTCACTTCGGCATCGACATAGGCGTAACCGCCGATCACCCGCCATTCGGGGGTCAGGTTGCCTGCGACGTTGAGGTCCAGGCCACGACTGCGCACCTCACCGGCGGCGACACTGTAGAGCGGATCGACCGGGTCCAGGGTCAGGACGTTTTCCTTGGTGATCTGGTACACCGCCGCGTCGACGCTCAGCGCGCGCTCCAGCGCCTCCCACTTCAGGCCGACCTCGACGGATTTGCCTTTTTCCGGGTCAAAGCCATCACCCTGGCGACTGGCACCACTGTTGGGCTTGAACGAACGGGCGGTGTTGGCATACACCGCCAGCGTCTCGGTCAAGTCATAGATCAGGCCCAGGCGCGGGGTCACCGCATTGTCGGCGGCCTCCCAGCTGGTGCTGTTGGGCAGGTAGTTGTTGTAGTCGTGTTCGAAGCGCTCGAAACGCACCCCGGCCAGTACCTTCAGGCGCTCGGTCAGGGCCACCTGGTCCTGGACGAAGGCTGCCCAGGTCTTGAGGTTTTCCTTGTCGTTGGTGGTGGTGCGGGTCAGCGCCGGACGCGGCTGGCCCAGCACCGGGTCGAAAAGGTCGATCGGGTAGGCGCCGGTGCCTGCCGCCGAGCGGTGGATGATCGATTGGTAATCGTAGTCTTCATACTCGACGCCGGTCAGCAGGGTATGGGCCAAGCCGCCCGTGTCGAAGTGGCCGGTCAGGTTCAGCTGGACATCGCGATCGGTCCACTCCAGTTTGCGGTAGTTGAAGTTGCGACCCAGGGTGCGACCGTCTGCCTGCAAGCCGTTGGCTTCCACGGCGTTGCCCTTGAGGCTGCCGTCGAGCAGTTGCATGCCGCCGGCCAGGGTCCAGTTTTCGTTCAGGGCATGATCGAAGCGCAGTTGCGCCATGTTGTTGTCGTTGTGCAGCAGGTTGTCGCTGCCTTTTTCCCAGATATAGGTATCGCGCGAGGCCGTGCCGTGCTGGTTGCTGTAACGGGTCAGGCCACGGTCCAGGGGGTGGTTGTTGCGCATGAAGTCAGCCTCGAAGACCACACGCGTGGCGTCGTTGACCTGCCAGCTGAGTACCGGGGCGACGTCGTAGCGTTCGCTCTCGACATCATCGCGAAAGCTTTCGCCGCCTTCACCGAGCACATTGAGGCGGTAGGCCAGGGTGCCGTCCTGGTTGAGCGCGCCGGTGGCATCGAGGGTGGCGCGGTGCATGCCCTGGTCATCGAACTGGCTGCCCAGGGTGACCTTGGGCTCTGCCTGCGGCTGCTTGCTGACCACGTTGAAGGTGCCGCCGGGGTCGCCACGGCCATACAGGCTGCTGGCCGGGCCGCGCAACACTTCCAGGCGCTCGACGGTGTTGGCATCGGGGGCGTTGGGGTAGCCGCGGTTGATCGGGAAGCCGTTGCGATAGAACTCGCCGGTGGTAAAGCCGCGTACGGTGAAGGTGGTCAGGCCCTGGCCACCGAAGTTGTTGGCCCGGCCAACGCCGCCGGCGTAATCCAGGCCGTCCTGCAGGCGGGTAGCGCCAGTGTCTTCGAGCACATCGCGGGGCACCACGCTGACCGATTGCGGGGTTTCATGCAGGGCCGTGTCGGTGCGCGTGGCGCTGGCCGAGCGGGTGGCCCGGTAGCCTTGCACCGGGCCATCGGCACGCTCTTCGAAGGCGCCGGCATTGATGCTCAGGGCCTGCAACTCGACGGAGGATGACTCGGCTTCCTGTGGCGTATCGGCCCAGACTGAAGCAGGGGTGACGGCGTGAAGCAGGCAGAGCGAAACGAACGTGCGGCGCATCGACGGTACGGTCCTGGCGGGAAGGCGGGGGTAAAAGAGCGCGGCGATGTTAACTGCAAATCATTGCTATTAACACTGTTTTTTGGTGTACCGTCGTACCAGATACCAGGTCGCGAGAAGGGCTTTTTTCGGTTCTTCACGGATTGTCGGGGGAAGAGCAAGCTTATCCATTTGATGCAGCGACGCTGCTGGCCCCTTCCGCCCTTACGGCGGCCTACTTTTTTCTTGGAAAAAGTAGGCAAAACCGCTCGCTCCTGCATACGGCCCTACGCTGCGCTT
>NZ_JBIVXC010000029.1:0-38268 GCF_044769005.1 Pseudomonas sp. NPDC090755
CCATCGATTCTATGCATGGGCTTTTCCTAAGAAGTGGTGAAGGCGACTAATTCAGATTCGCTAAAGCGGCGTGAGGAATAGCGGATGCGCCGTAGGTGCCCCGAGATGTGTGCTAGTTCTCGTAGGAAAACAGAACCACCGTGTGTGCCGGGGCAAGCTTTCGGATCTTGCACTCAAGCGTATCGTTGCCCCAGGCGCGAAGTTGTTCGCCAGCAGACGAGCGGCCGGCTCGGAATGGGATCACCGTCACCTCTGGCGCACGCACGCGCCAGGTGAACATCCAGCCGCCATTGGTAAGCGCACCACCTGCTACCGCCAGACCGGCACGAAACGGGCGAAACTCCTCGATAGTGATGGTGTAGCCAAGCGTGGCTGCGAGCGCGATGAAATAAGCCTTTGACTGGCCACCAGTGGCGGTCAGCTTGGCCAGCAGCGCGTTGCGCCGCCCCTGCACGGTAGTTTCAAGCGTGCCAGCGCACTTGTCAGGTAGGCCCGCCACGCGCTCCCAGTCAGCGAGCAGTTCTGTGGTGGTCGCCGGGTCCATCTCGCCAACTAGGTCCACCACCCGGCCATCAATCCGGGCAAGTTCCGTCGCCATGCCGGCGAGGATCGCATCGACCTCCGGGGCCAATTCCGGATCCCAGGCCGGTCCCACGGGCAGCAAGGCCTGCAACTGCTCGCGGTACTCCTCAGTCGCTCTCAGGGCAACCATACGCATCCCCCATAGGTCAGCAGTTGATTGGCCGCCGGCACCACATCGGCCGCAGGCGACACCAGGACATGGTCATGTTCGCCGTTCGCGCCACTAATGGTTTCGCGGATGTGACTGATCAGCAGCGTGTCACCCAGACCCGCCTCACGGGCATGCAGGTCCAGCAGTTGGGCTTCGACCGAAGCCCGCACGGCGGTACTGTCAGGCTTCAGACGCACGCTGTAGACCACCGGTACAGGAACCGGCGCAAAGACATACAGCTCCGCCGTCACCGGGCGGCGCACCTCGACATAGGCCTTCACCGCGACCAACTGCTCGGGATTGGGGATGGGGTCTTCATCGTTGTCGCGCATCACGAACAACGCGATCGTGCCAGACCCCAGGTAGTTGCCCCGACACCAAGCCCGGGTGATACCCGGGCACTCCAGCGCCCAGGTTTCGTAATCGTCCGCCGAGCCGCCGTGCGGGATGACTCGGTAGGAGCGAATCACCCGGCCGCGCAGGGCTTCCAGATTTTCTTGGGCGATCCCGCCAACCAGCCCCGGGGCCAGCACGGTAAACGCGCTGGCAATGCCCTCAACCGGCTGCACCAGGTTCAGGCTCAGGCCCGCTTCCGCGTTACCCAGGGGGCCGCCGTCCAGCGCTTCGACCGTGGCAGTGTTGGCACCGGCAACAGTGAAAACGTCAACGGTCACCCGGTACGAGCGCCCATCACTGGCCTGCAGCACCGTGTTGGCATCGAGGGGCGCCCCCGCCGCGGCGGTAAATCCGACCGGCCCGGTCGCGGGTTGCGCTGGCTTGCGCGGCGCGCTCAGGCGGATGGCGGCCATGCGCTCCAAAGTTTCCTCATCGGCGCTGTCGGGCAGGATCTGCTCGGCGACCCAGTCCAGGTAGCCGTACAGCCCGTACGCAGCGGCACTCAGCGCACGGGCCAGCACCTGGGCATCGGAATGGCGCAAGGCATTGCTGCCAAGATCCGCCTGGACGCGGCTGATCAGCGCGGGCAGCGTGGGGGTTTCAAACGGCATAGTTCACCTGCCAGAGTTGGTCGGGTTCAATGATCAGCGGATGGCCGCTGAGCAGCGTCAGCACCACGCGCAGGTTCAGGCGGCTGCTGTCGGCCCGCTCACTTGTGATCGTCACCTCGAGCACCTGACCGTCATCGATCAACCAGCGCAGGGCCTCGGCGGCGTAATACTCGGCTTCGCGCTGGGTCCGTTCGGTAAGCTTGACCCGGCGCAGCAGCCACAAGCGCGAGCCGATGCGGTCATCAGCCACCCGGGGGAAACTGTCGCCCCACCAGCCGTAGCGCTCTTCGTCGTCGATCGGGTCGTCCGGGCCAGCCCGTCGCCAGGTGAACAGGCTGATGACCACGGTACGCACTAGGGACTTTTCGCTGTCACTGAGGATCATGGGGCACCACCTGCCGGGGGCTCGGTTTGACCACCGCCGATCAGAACGCCGCCATGCACATGCCCAACCTGGCTGATACCCGCCGCGAGCTGGTCGCCGTCGGAAACAATCTGGCCGGTCTGGGTGATCAGCGGCGTGTCGAAATTCACCGCTGAAGTGGCCTTGATGTTCAGCGTGTCGGTCTCGATGTCGATGATCCGACCGCGCTTTAGGTGCACCTTGTCGCCTTCGTCGGTGTACAGGGCGACCTCACCGGCTTCCAGGGCCTGCAGGCGGTAACGGCGATCGGCTACAGTCAGCACGATGCCGTGCGAGCGATCACCGCCGAGGAAGGCGGCAATGCCCTCGGCGCCGGGCAAGGGATGGCTGGTGAAACCATAGGGCTCGAAGTGCTCCAGGCCATCCTTGATTTCCCCGGCGGTCAGGCGCATTTGCAGCGCCTGCAGTTTGTGGCTCGCGGCGGCCAGCACCACGGTGCCGCGCACGAGCATGCGTGTCAGGATCGTCATTGTTTGTCCCAGTCCTCTGGCAGCAGGTATTCGAAGCTGTCGCCTTTCTTGCCCTTCTTCAGCTTGCGCCGCTTCAGCGGGTCGGCCGGCTCAGGCTCGAAACCCTCGGGCGGGCCGACCACCAGGGTGGTGACTGTGCCCTTGTCGTTGAGTGAGTAGGTGACCTCGGCGATCAGCATGTCGCGGTCAAAACCGATCAGCGGGTCAATCACCCGGACCAGGCTGTTGTGCCGCCACAGCGCGCCGTTGGACTGCCGCCAGCCCTGCACCGTGTAGGTCGCCTGCAAGGCCTTGCCCATGCGGTTGCCGCGCTCCCAGTTGGCCCGGCTCTGGGCCAGTTCGTCGGTCATCTGTCCAGTCTGGTGAATGATGTGCACGCGGCGGCGCGCCGTGCGGTCATCGCGGACCGTGGCCGAGACCTCGGCCGCCTGGGCGCCGAAGCTGTCGTCGGTACCGCTGCGCTGGCCAAGCACCTGGTATTCGGAAAACACCCCGGCGAAATCGAACGACGCACTGACCGTCAGCACGTTCTTGCCGACCTCGATCGCATCGACGGCCCGCCCTTCACTGCCGACACTGGCCAGCAGCACCCGGCCCTGGGCGTCATCGGTGGAAAACACCCGGAACAAGGTCAACAGGCGATCGATGGACTCGAACACCGTTTCGCCCGGCTCGATGGTGTGGTCGGACAGCTTCGCCGTGGCACCGATCTCGCTGCGCACCTGCAGACCGTAGGGGGCAGCCAGGGCTTTCACGATCGACAGGACGTCCTGGTTCTTCCACTGGCCGGGCTGGTTGATCGCGGCGCAGTCCACCAGATCGGCGGTCAGCGAACGCCCCGACACGGTCAGGGTGATCTGGTTGGCATCGTGGCGGACCGGCGTGGCGAACACCCAGCCGGTCAGCACCAGATCATTGCCGATCAGCACCTCGCAGTAGGCGCCGTGACGGATGGGCTGCGGGGACTCCTGCCCCGCCCAGCTCCAGGTGATCCCGAGGTTGAAGTCACGGGCCTGACGCTCCAGCCCCGCCGAGATCTGCACTTCCTTCCAGCCGCTGTACTCCAGGCCATCGACCAGCAAGGTCACGGCGTTGTCTTGATCCATGCCCTACTCCTGAGCGAGTTTTAGCGGCAACGGCGGGACGAACCCCGGGTGCCGGATACGGTTGCGCTGCACCACCTCACCGGCGCGGGTCGCATCGCCGAAACGCTGGTACGCCAGGACCAACGCCGGCAACGACTGCGCCGGGGTGACATCGACCAGGCGCACCCCGGACGCTGCTACGGCGGTCAGGTGCGCGCCGACGGCATGGCGCACCTCGGTCAGAGCCTGGTAATGCGCATGGTCCGCCTTGAGCGAGGCCTGCCAGATCGCGGCGTCGAGTTCGTCGCGCAACTGCAGGACATCATCGGCCACCGGCACTTCCGGGCGCTCGATCGGTTGCACCAGTTGCTGCGCCAGGGCCGGCGCGGTGGCGACCGGCTCGACCTTTGGCGCCACCGGCAGATCCGCCACCAATTGACTGACCTGAACCAATACCGCGTCCTGCACCAGATTGGCGGTAGCCTGGGCAGCGGCACCAGTATCGGCACCGCTGACCTGCGGGACGGTATCGATGGCCCGAATCGACTCCACGTGCTGGGAGGCGTCACTCAAGGGGCCGCGATAGTTGGAGATCGAGGAATCGCCATAGCTGGAGACTGACGAGGCACGATGGCTGGAGCCCGAGGAACCACCCCGCGACGAGAACAGGCTGAACAGCCCACCGCCAAAACTGCCGAGGTAACTGCCGAACAAGCCACGCAGGCTGTCCGGCGCGCCGACGATGTCCAGCACAAATCCGCTGAGGCCATTGAACATCGAGGCCAGCGGGGCAAAATGCTGCTGCACGGCAGCAAAGGCACCGCTGACGCTGTTGCGCAGCCCGATCAGGTTGATGCGCGCGGCATCGACCTTGCTCATGGCCGCCGAGTAGCGACCCAGCGCCGAGTCGAGCAGACCGCTGGAGGCCTTGACCGTCTGTTGCCGGGTGTTGGCCCGAGCGCTGGGAAACTTGCGTGGCAGGTCCGGGTACAGCTCCAGCTCGAAGCGGGCCATGCCGCCTTCACGCCGGTCGTGGCTGACCTCGCAGGGACCGACCTTGACCGACATGCGCCCCAGCCAGGGGTGCACCAGCTCCCCTGGCCCGGGGGCTTCCAGCGCTTCCAGCAGCTTGTCGCGGCGCTCAAAGCAATCCGCGCCGATCACGTAGGCCGTGAGCTTATGCACCTGCGCTTGCTTGCCCAGCTGCTCGTAGAACGGCTCGTCGCGCTGGACGAATTCGTGCAACTGGCCACGCTGGCCGGCCGGTACCGAGGTCTGCTCTATGACGAAGGGTATGCCGCGAAACGATGCCGGCAGCAGGCTGTCCCGCCAGGTCGTGGTGCTCATGTCGGGGCTGCTCCCAGGCTGCGATAGCCGACCTTCGGATTGACCTGCAGGCCGGGCTGGTTGGTTTTCGGTGTTTCGACGCGGGTGCCGGGCGGCGCGCCATTGATGTTGATGTTCAGCTCACCATCGACCCGCGCCTTGTTGTTGGCCGCAGCTTGTTGCACCAAGCTCCCCGGGACGGCCGCCAGGCCGGGGGCCTGTCGAACCAGGCTGCCAGGTGCTGTAGCCAAACCCGGAGCGCTCAACAAGTCGCCCTTGCTGGAGAGACCTGAGCTCTTCCACATCTCGCCCCTCTCGACCACAGATCGAGGACCCGCATCGGCCTTCAGCAATTCGCCGGTACCGGCGCCTATGCCGGCGTTGCGCATCTGCTGAGCCTCGGCCATACCGGTGATTTTGGCGGTCAACCCCTCCCCGCCTTTCTGCAGACCAAGGAACTCGAGGTAGGGACGCACGTCCTCCCACAAGCCCTTGAACCAGTCGACGATCGGCCCCCAGTTCTCAATGATCTGGGCCAGCGGGGTCCAGCCGAAGATCGACTTCATGAAGTCGAGGAACGGCACCGAGTAGGCCTTGATCAACTCCCACAACGCCGAGAAGAACGGACCGACCGATTCCCAGTTGCTGATGATCAGCCCGGCAGCGGCGGCAATCCCGACCGCGATCAGGGTGATCGGGTTGGTGGCCAGTGCCAGGCCCATCACCCGGGTGGCCACCGTGGCGGCCACAATGGCCAGCCGGATGCCGGTGAAGGCGGCGGCCGCGCCAACCAGGCCTCGGACCAGCTCGGGGTTGGCCTGAATCAGCGCGGCCGTGTAGGTGATCATCGGCCGGATGGCGTCGATTGCAGCGTTCAGGCCCGGCAGCAAGGCTTCGCCCAAGGCCCGCCCTACGCTGTCGATGGTATTGCGCAGCAGCTGCAGGTTGTTGGCGGTGGTGGCGGCTCGCGCCGCGTACTCCTTGTCCATGGAACCTGAGTAGGCCTTCTCGTCGGCCACCTTCTTCAGGTTGCCCTTGAGCAGGTCCAGGTTGGTCAGCAGCGGCGCAATCGCGGTGATCGACTCGCTGCCGAACAGCTGGGTCATCACCCCGGCCTGCTTGTCCTTGTCGATCTTGCTGATGCGGTTGAGGATGTCGAGCACGGCGCCCTGGGCATCCTTCTGCATGGCTTTCGCCACGTTCTTGGAGTCCAGGCGCAGCGACTTGAAGGCCTCGGCCTGGCCCTTGGTCGCCGCCGAGCCCTTGGTCATGGCCAGCATGAAGTTCTTGATGCCGGTCGCCGCGACCTCCTGCTCGACGCCCACACCTGCCATGGTCGCGCCGAGGGCGGCAATCTGCCCGGAGGCCAGGCCGGCAATCTCGCCCAGCGGCCCGATGCGGGTGACGATGTCGGAGATTTGCCGGGTGTTGGCCGGGCCGGTGTTGCCCAGGTAGTTGATCTTGTCGGCCAGCTCGACCACGTCGGCCTGGCCCATCTTGAACGACGTTCGCCACTTGGCCATCATGTCGCCCGACTGGTCGGCAGTCTGGTCGAAGGCTACGCCCATCTTGACCGCTGCCTCGGCGAAGCCCATCAGCTCCTCGCGGGCAATGCCGGACTGGCCGCCGGCCGCGACAATCTTGGCGATGTCGCCGGCCGCCATCGGCAAGCGCTCGGACATCCGCCCGATATCGTCGGACATCTGCTTGAACTGATCTGGCGAGTCGAAGTTAACCACCTTCTTGACGTCGGCCATCTGCGACTCGAACTCGATCGCCTTGCTGATACCCGCTACGAACGGCGCGGCCAGAACACCACCAGCTAGCAAATCCTTGAAGCCGATGTTGCCCAGACCGGTTTGCTGCAGGTTTTTTTGGAACACCGAGACGTTCTTGCGAATCCCGGACAAGGTCGGCGACAGCTTGTCGACGCCGGTAATCAGCGCCTTGAGTTGAAATTTGTCGGCCATCACGGCACCTGCTGCAGGGCGTTGATGCGCTGCGCGTGCACCAACGATTCGAGGAAGAGGTCCAGCGGTTTGGCCAGGATCTGGTCAGGGTCAACCTTCCAGAACCAGGCCAGGTCGTAGGCAATGGCGATCAGGGCGTCGGGGGTTTCGAGCCCGCATTCAAGAAAAAACTCGTGACCCGCCAGCTCAAGGTGTTGAAATCGGCCAGATCTAGTTGATTGACCGTCGAGGGCGGCACGCCAGCGCACACAGCGATGTACTTCGCTGATACCTCGGTATCGAGAAAAACATCCTCGTTTTTGTCGAGTTTGTATGGCAGGGCCTTGATCGCCCGGACCTCCTGTACCGTCGGCCGGCGCAGGGTGATTTCCGTCAATTGCTGGTCGCCCTCGGTGACCGGTGCCGCCAGCTTGATGGTGATGCTCATTGCCATACCCCCTTGATACCGTCGAACTGCAGGTCAACCGTGCCGTCCTCACCCTTGCCGCTCGGCTCGTCGACCAGGTAAGCACCGGTCAACACGTAGACCTTGCCGTTCTTGAATTCGCAGGTGATGGTCATGTCGGTGCCGCTCACCAGCTTCTTGATCGGAAAGTCTGGGGTGAAAACCGCCGCAACTTTCAGGTAAGGCACCAGGTCCTCTTCCTTGAAGTACCCCGGAACCATGCTTTCCCGTTTCACATCGCTCAGCGGCGCCTCACAGTTGCCATTGACTGTCAGTTGGACGCCGTCCACCTTCACGTAGCAGGTGCCCGCTGCTCTTTGACCCATGGTCATGTTCTCCAGAATGAAAAAGCCCGCTCAGAGCGGGCTCGGGTTGTCACGTACCGGGTCAGGCCACGGCGTCGTATTGCAGGCGGAACTGGTTGAGCAGCGCGAACACGCGCAAGCCGTTGACGTAGTCCGGCGGGAACAGCACGTTGACCCGGCTCGGGTCATTGCTGTCGCGCTCCACCACCAGGTGTTCGGCGAACAGCTCGGCGTTCTCCACATGCCCTTCCAGCTCGAGCTTGGCGTACTGGGCGATCAGCTCGCCACGGATGGTGCTCGGCGTGACGATCGGCTGGCCAGCGCCAAAGCGCGTACCATCATTGGCCAGCTTGTGTCGCCCGTACTTGCTGGTGATCACACCTTTTAAGTGCCGGATGATGAAGGCCGACTGGTGCAGAGTCTCGCTGTCCAGGTACGAGTTATCGGCCTGACCGTAGGCGTTCTTCTGGTAGGTGGTGATCGAACGCTGGATGCGCAGATAACCGCCCTCGTAGTACGCGGTGGCCATGCCATAACTGAGCAGAGACTGTCGCTCGGTCAAGGTGAAGCGCCCGCTTGGCGGCGCAGGGTCCGACCCCGGCATGCTGCCGCTCTGGGTCGGGCGACTGGCGTCGGCCGAGATGAACACGGCGGTACGGGCTGCCCAGGACGCGGCCAGTACCCAGAACGGCTGCGGTACGCCCGGCTCCATGGCCTGGATGGTCATGTGCTGGTCATTGCGCGCCTGCCCAGCTGCGACCAAGGTGCCCAGGGTACCGCGCTTCGCCGAGTAGACGTGTCCGAACAGTTGCTTGGACCAGGACCAGCGGCCAGCGCTGTCGCTCATCGCCAGCTTCCAGGCATCCAGCGACGTGATGTCCGACCATGGCATGCAGATGAACTCGAACGGCTCGTCACCGAGCGCCGCCAGCGCCGCAGTCTGGTCGGGTGTACCCACGCCACCGGTAAACGCCGTTGGCACCACGGTCAGGCCCCCAGGCGTGAACTCACCGTCCGCCTTGCCCAGGCGGTTGAGCTGCAGACTGATGTCATTGCCGCTGTCGCCTTTCCACTTGCAGCTCAGAGTGACCACGCCAGCCGCTGCCACCGCTGTGACCGGCAGATCGACAGCCGCGTTGATCTGGGCGGCCAGCGCGGTCGCTGCTTGGGTTGGGGTCGAGGCATTGATCACACCGGCCTGGACCCGCACACCGCCAATGTACAGATTCAGCAGGCCGGCCTCGGTGGCAGCGCCGGTGATGGTCACCGTGGCCGTCGCGGCGGTACCGGTCGAGGCTTTCAGTGGCAGGCACCAGATCTCGCCAACCGGATCAGCCTTGCGCCAGGCATCGTACATGGCGGCGAGCATCGAGCCCTGGCCGCCGATGTTCTTCGCCAGGGCCAGGCTGGGTACCAGTACCAGCGATCCGATCTCGGCGGCCGACGCGGTTTCGTTGACCTGGCCAACGATCAGTCGGCGCATGGCCGAGGACGCGCTGTTGGCCGCCGAGTTGTCCATTTCCGCGTAGAACAGCGGAACCCGGACATCGCCGGGAATGTTGCTGAAGCCGATGGCCATTACTGATCCCCCTCTTTCTCTTTCTTCGGCGCTTTCGCAGCAGGCAGGGTGACATCACCGTCATCGAGACGGCGGCGCCACCAGACGTTGTCGGTGACTTCGCGACCTTCGGCGGGTAGCAAGTCGCCCGACTCCGGGTCGGGCACGGCGCGGCCAGGGGCCGGCACCACGGTGATGCGGTTGGTCATGGTGTTACGTCTCCTGAGAATGTCGCTTCAAGGCGCCCGTCCGGGCCTGGGTACTGCAGGTTGGGATCTGCCGGGTCGATGCAGTCCATGTTGATAGTCGCGCCCGTGAACGGCGGCAGACCGTCGAGCTCGTATTCGTGCCAGGTCTCGGCCGGATCGGTCGCGGCATTGCGGCCCAGCTGGAAGGCGGCCGAGAAGCTGAAGCGGTACACGACCCGGGCCCGGTTGATCAGCACCAGGCCACCGCCGTCGTAGACGATCGGGTCGTATTCCGCCGCCGGCTGCCAGCCGACCAGGGCGCGCCACAGCTCCTTGCGAAAGTCATGGAGCAAGTCGACGGCCTGCTGGCCGCGCTCGTCCTTGGTATCCATGACCAGGACGACTTCGAAACGGTCCTCGACGTCCTGAATGACTGCATTCTCGGCCCGGTTCTCACCGGCCTTGTCGTCGGCGGCAATGACATAGGCCGAGGGGTTCTTCAGCAACACCGATTCGCTCACCGCGTCCAGGTCGATGCCGCCTGTAACCCGTTGATGCAGGCTCGGGCAGTGCTCGCGCAGGTGCGCGATCACGGGGGAAATTTTCATGGGGATAGTCCAGCGAGGTTTAACTGATGGCGGCCGCGAACGCCGATCTGAGGATGGCTTCGACCCGGCCTTTGCTGTCCTGCAGCGCGTCTTCCATGTAGTTGGCCCGGGGGGTGATGCGCCAGGCTCCAGCGGCCCGTTCGGCCAGTGCCGCCGCCCGCTGACCTTTGGCACGTCGGTTGGATTTGCCACGGCCTTTGCCCGGTGCCAATGGCTGCAGCCGGCGCCCCTGCTTCACGCCGTAGTGCAGGTAAGCCGGGTAGTACTCTTTCATTGCCGAGGTCTTGTACGGCGCGACCTTGACCAGGAAGCCAGCACGGGAGACCTTGAACTTGATGGATTGAAGGGTGGTACCGGTTCGGTTGACCGGATAGTCGCCCTGGCCACGGGCCAGCGCGATGTTTAGCTGAGCACGCTGGGCAACCAGCTTGCCGGCCCGGCGCATGCCCTTCTTGATCTCCCTGCGGTCGAACAGGTCCTGGTGGAACTGGTCGAAGCCTTCGATGTGTAGGTAGGCACCCACGGATGCCGAGTTAGCCATACAACCCTCCCCCCGCCTGGACCTGGCCCAGCTCTTCGACGTCAAGCACAGTAAAACGGTGCGAGCCGTTCATATCGGTCACCCGCTGCACCCGATAGAGCTTCGAGCCGTGGAGCACCTCATGAGACTCTCCGACTACCTCCAGGTAATACAGCGTGATTCGGTGCGTCACCTTGGCATCAATCTGTACGCCCGCGCTGTAGGTGGCGGAACTCACAGGTTCAATCTTGGCCCAGCGCCGCTTTTCTTCTGCAAAAGTGGAATCTAGCCCCTCATCAGGGGTCGGAATATCACTGCGCAACCGCAGTGTAATACGCCGGTTCAGCTCACCGGCGCCGGGTTCACGCAAGGCCATATCAGATCCTCGGCGGCACGGTGATTGGCGCCAGCAGGGTCAGCAAGTAACTCTCAGGAAGCTCATGCAGCGCCTGCCCTACTGCCAGCAACTCCCGATGCCGATAGGCCCAAGCCGCAGCCAGCAACAAGTACTGCTGCACCGAGGGGAATTTCTCAATGTCGATGCCGGCTTTGTAGGTGATCAACAGCCCCTGCGGCGCATCACCAACGAGATCGCGCCAGAATTGCCCCGATTGGGTATAGAGCAAGCTCTCCTGGCCGCCATTGACCAGGTACATCGCTGCTGGATCAAGCAGGCGAGCCACAGGAGATATACCCACAGCGGCGCTATCCAGTTCATATGCCTGCCCCAGGCTGACAGCAAACACACTGCCCCCTGGGACGCTGGGCAGGTGATCTCGATACACCCCCTTACGAACTGCAGCGCCCGTCGCGTGTTCCACAAGGCCGCGCGCTGCCGGAATGACGATGCGCTCAATCAACTCGCGCTCACCGCCATCCACGTCATCCGCGTCCAGTCGGCACTGGTAGATCACATCGTCGATGGTGATCGGCTCAGGGCCGATATGCTCGAGCAACTGAGCCATGGTCAGGGCTTCCCGTCAGTATCCGGCTCGGCACCAGGCTTGCCGTCAGCACCACGGTCATCCGCTCCGCCAGTCCCTGCCGTGCCGCTCACACCGGCCTTGGGCTTTTTTGAGGCCTTCTTGTCGGCCTCGATCGCGAAGCCTGCCGCTACCAAGCCATCTGCCACGCTGGCATCAAAGCCTGCAGTTTCGCCAGCGGCATAGCCGCGCCAGTTCTTTTCGAAGATCACAATAACTTTGGACATGGAATGCTCCCCTAGTCGGAGTGAAGGCCCGGCGTTCCCGGGCCGGGTGAGTTACAGGGTGCTGCCCCACTTGACGTCGGTCATCACCGCCACCGACTCAACGTGTCGCGGGCCGAAGTCGTGCTTGGCGATCACGCGCACCAGTGTCTGATCACGCTGGAAGGCACTGATAACGTTACCGGAGCCGTCCTTGTAGGTGGCCTCCTTGCTGAAATCGATGACCATGGCATCGTCTTCACCAATGAAGCAGTCGGCAAAATCTGCGAAGTGGATTTCCGAAGCATCACCTTCGGCACCCAGGTTGATCGGGATCTGCGTGGTGGAGCCGACCGGGAAACCCTTGAGCATGTTCTGGTCCAACTCCGGATAGGCCTTGTTGCCATTACCGTCACGCAAGGCAGCAAGCCAACGCTTGGTCCGCGGCGCCATCACGAAGCCAGGGGCGATCATGTTCGAGTTGGCATTTTCCAGGCGCAGGATCAACGCAGACAGGGCCAGCTCCACAGCCTCCAGTGTCACGGCTGTCGGTGCTGCAAACACGTTGAAGGCCGGCGCCCAGAAGCGCAGCCCCTTTGGTAGGTTGCCGGTACCGGCGCCACGCAGGAATGACAGGTCTTCCGCCAGGGCCACCGAGGCCGTGAGGTCATTGACCACCAGGCGATCGACGTTCGGGTTGGTACCCGAGTACGCCAGCAGGTCGTTGCTGATCGGCACCAGGGCCGCCAGCTTTTTCGACGACAGCTTCAGGTCGTCGAATTGCAGATCGGTCGCGGGCATGTCTTCTTCGGTACCGATGTAGCCGACGATTGCACCGCCCTTGATGCGTGGCACCGTGAGGTTGCCATTTTCCAGCGGCAGTGACACGGCACCGAGCTTGCGCACCACCGATTTCGGCCGCAACAGTTCGATCACTTCGCTGGAGAAGCTTTGCGGCACCAGCACCCCACCGGCACCCGGAGTGACGGTGCTGAGCGCCATGGCAATTTCGGGGTTGTAGCCGGAGTTCTGGGCCATCTTGGCGGCAGCATGCTGATCGCCACGCGCCGCAGCCAACACACGCACCATCTGCGCCATGTTGGCCCCTGGCACAGGCTTGGCGGTAAATGGGCCGCTGATGCTGCTGGGTGGACCGTTCAAGCCCTGAGCGCCCTCATCGACTGGCACCGCGCTGGCCGCGGCCATTCGCTCGGCGGCCTCGGCACGCGACAGCTTGTCGGTCAAGTCGTTGAACTGAGTGCTGAGCTGTTCGAACTGTGACAACTGCTCCGCGTTGAGCGAGGTGCCAGCAGCCTCAAGTTGGGCCAGCGCCTGAATCTGACCATTGATAGTGGCGCGTTCGCTACGCAATTGAGTTACAAGGGACATACTGCCTCCTGGGCATAAAAAAACCGCCATCAGGCGGTTAGGGTCACTGCCGCGAACGCGGTCAGAGTTGGGACTGGATACGGAACGCTGATGCCTGCACGCTGATTCGCTGTCTCGCCTGGACGCCACCTTGTCGCTGAACACGACTCAGGGCGACCGCTTTAGCCAGGTGGTCTACCGCAAACTGTGGAGACTCCAGGCGATCCGCCAAGCCGGCAGCAATGGCCGCCGCGCCGCGATAGCAACCCGCCTCGGTGGCAATGATGTCGCCCACGTCGCGGTTGCGGTACTCGGCAACGTGGGTGGTGAAGAGCTGGTAGCTTTCCTGCACGATGTCGTTGAGCACCTGAAGTGACTGTTCCGTGATTGGTTCGTTTGGGCTCAAGTCATTCTTGTGCGCCCCAGCAAATACCGTGGTGACTTTGACGCCCATGCCTTCCAGCATCCTGGTTCGGTCCATGTGACTGGCAATCACGCCGATGGAGCCCACGCCTGATGTCAGGCTGACTACAACATCAGTGCAGGCTGCGGCAATCAGGTAGCCGCCGGAGTACGCCATGAAATTGACCAAGCCAGTAACCGGCTTGATCTTGGTTGCCGCACGAATATCCGCCGCCAGCTCAAAGGCACCGACTGCGCTTCCGCCTGGGCTGTCGATGTCGAGTACGATGTGTTCGACCATAGGATCGGCCACCGCTATGTTCAGCGCAGCACGCAGCCCTTCATAGCTGGTCATTGTCTCGCAGGCATTCAAATGACTGCCGCGGCTGACGAGCACGCCATGCACTGGTATTACTTCGACGCCGGTTTGCGCAATGACGGCCCGACGCTGCTCTTCGCGGCGATCCTGTTGGGCCTGGTAGTCGTCATCGTCATAAAACAGATTGGGGTCGGTGGCTGCTCCACCCATGCTCAGGTTGACGATGTTGAGACTCATAGTCTGGTTGGCCCAGCGCACGGCCAGGTCCAGCATGTCAGGGGTGGTCAACAGCGGCTGGTTGAACAGCAGACTGGCGGCGCGCAGGTGTCGTTTCATGCGGCAAGCATCCTCAAGATGTCGTCGCGCTGCTGCTCGAGTTGAGCGCGGACGTCGGGGTTGTTCATATTGGGTAAGCCTTGCGCCACGTCAGTCATGTTCAGCGGTTGCAGGTAGCTGTCGCCATTGGCCACTGGCGGCATGTTCTCCAGCCGACGAATGTCGTTGATTGACAACCAGCCCCATTGCCGACCGATCGCATACGCGTCGTATCGGCTCTTCTGGTCGCCGCGCAATAGGCCTGACAGGTTGAACTCGATGAAGTAATCGTGCCGCTCAGCGGGAAGGAGAAAATCCCGCATCATCGCCTGCTCATGGCGCTTGACCCACGGCATCAAGGCGAAGATCACGTATTGAATGAGCAGTTGTTCGAGGCTGTTGTAGCTGGCCTTCTCCAGGTCGTTGACCATGTGCGGAGGGATCTTGTAAATACGCGCCAGATCCAGGCCGGTAACCTTGAGAATTCCGAGCAGCTCGGAGTCGACGTTGTTCATCGAAACAGGCTTGAAGGTCATACCTTCCTGGAGCATGGCGACCTTTTTGGCGTTGTCGATACCGGAGAACTTGCTTCCCCACTGATCAAGAATGCGATCAATGCTGACCTGCTCCTTGATCGGCGGAGCTTCCCGCGGACGTTCGATCACACCACTGACGGCGGTACCGTTGGCAAATGATTTGCCTGCATACTGCCGCACTGCCTGGGCCAGCCCCACTGCATCTGCATGCAGTTCAACAGGCGACAGACCGGTGTAATGGTTCTTAGTGTGCCAGCGCACATGGTGAATCAGGCGCATCGGCAACGGCTCATGACCACCAATGCGATACACCGGCCGCAGGTCACCACCTTTGAGCACCTGCACCTTGTCGTTGTGCAGTGGGTACAGCGCTTTAACCGAGCCGTCATCGGACCGCTCAATATAGCTGTAGCAATTGCCCCTCAACCCCAGTGCCAGCTGCCCGCTTTCGCGGTACTCGTAGGGTGTCTGCCAAGGGTTTGGCTGATAGCGCAGCACGTCGTAGAGCGGGTGACCTGAAGCAACCTCACGCTTTCCTTCGCCGAGCCGTCGGTACAACTCCAGCGGCAATTGCCCGACGCTTTCAGCCAACAGCGTGACGCAATTCTGCAGCACGGTGACCGCCAGGGCGCTATCAGGGGTAACGGCCACTCCGGCAGCCGACCGACCGGAGCCAATCAGCCCACGCCAAAAGCCACTGCTGCCATCGGATACCACCCCCTTATTGGCACCGAGCAAATTACTGAAGAACATGCTCAGTCCCCCTCTGAAATACGTTTGCACTCAATACGGGCGGCGGCCTTGTCGGCCAGCCAAGCCCAGCCGATCAGGCCAACACCCGCAACGATGAATGCCGCAGGCACGTGGATAAGAGCGACACCGGCGACCAACAGCCCGAAGCCAGCCAGACCGGCCAGCCAGGCCGCGATTGCGATGATGTTCAAACCCCGACTCCTTCGTCGTAGATGGATGTGCCACTACTGCCACCGGAGGCTGCACCGCTGACACCAGCCGCCATGATGGCGGCGATGATCCCGTCAATACGACCGGTAGCCTTGGCCTTGTCTGCTTTGCGGTTGTTCGCCGGATCAGAAACGATCACCGCGTTACCCGCGCACCAGGTCATGACCGGGTTACCGTCATGGCGCAAGGACTCAACCGTTTCAAAGGTAGGGGCATCATCAAAGAATTCAGCTGATGCCTCGCCCTCCTCAGGTGGGAGTGTTTCTATCCCAAGCAAGCGGCGTTCGAACTCATCCACCGCAGGCCCCATGTCCTTGAACCCCTGCCCGAACTCAATCAACGGTGGCAAGGTGATGTCGTATTCGGCCATCAATTGGCGCATGTCTTCGATGCGCCATCGGTCGAAAGCAATCTTGTCTACCTGAAAGAAGTCGCAGATGGTCTGCATCCGGCGAAGTACGTGCAGCTTGCTGATGGCCCGACCCGGCGTTGTTTCGAGATCCCGCGATTTGATCCAGGCGGCGTAAGGCACCTTGTCCCGAACCTCGCGTTTGTCCAGCTCGAAGTCAGGAATCCAGAAGTACGGAAGCAGTCGCCAGTGCGGATCCTCAAAGGTGGGGTAGAACAACAGAACAAAGGCGGTCAGGTCAGTGGTGCTGGAAAGGTCCAGCCCGCCCACGCACGGACGATTGCGCAAAACCGACATTGGTACGCGCTCTTCAGCCTGACTCCACACATCCCATGAGATCCACGGAGACTCGGCGCCCGTCCATTCGCAGAAGTTCAGCCGCCTGACCATGGCCTCTTTACTCGGCATCCCGCGTGCCTCCGTCACCTGTTCACGCAGGTACTTCATGCCAGGCAGGTCGGCATCCTGCAGCGACGGGTTCGACTTAAACCAGCAGCTTTCATCCTTGATCGGATCATCGCCCTCGTCCAGTGAGCAGATGTAGGCAAAGAAGCCGTCATCGATCAACTGACCGGATGCGACCCTGGCGCCGTACTCGTGATATTCCCAGCACGGCCCGCGCTTGTTCGAACCACTGTTGGTGATCATGAAAATGAGTGCTTGTTTGCGGCTCTTGGTGCCGGCCCGCATCATTTCTACGACAAGGTTGGTCTTGTGCTCATGCACTTCATCAATCAGTGCCATGTGCGGCCTGGGGCCGGATTGGCCGTCATCCGAACTGATCGGCCGGAAGAACGAGCCCGACTTCAGGTAGGCCAGGTTCCAGATGTTCTGGCCGGTACCGCTGCACGCCAGGCGCTTGGTCAACTCCGGTGACTGCTGGACCATGGCGACGGCATCGCGGAACAGGATCATTGCCTGATCTTTTTTGGTCGCCGCCGCGTAAATTTCCGCTCGCGCCTCATTGTCTGAAACCAGCCCCTTAAGCCCAACGCCCGCAGCTAGAGGCGACTTTCCTGAGCCCTTGCCGCTCTCGACGTACACCACACGAAAACGTCGATAGCCATCAGCGGCCTTCCAACCAAAGATGCTGCCGACAATGAATTTTTGCCAAGGCAGCAACTCGAATGGCAACCCTTCGAATTCGCCACCGTTGAGCTTCAGGACCGTGCGGTAAAACCGGATGGCCTTGTTGGCGTCGTCCAAGTCCCACACCAGCCCCCGCTTGTGCCCCTCTTTCAAGTCCTTCAGATGACGCGCACAGGCATTCCGTATGTCCGGCCCGGCAATCCTCTGCCCCGAATGCACCTCTTGCGCATATTGGGTTGCGGGGTCATCAACCGAAGAACTCCGCGAACTGGTCTTCTTTTGGCTCATCGTCTTTCACTTGAACCTTGGATCGAGCAGCCGGGGTAAGGCCGAACTCAACCAGGTAGCTTTTGAAACGCCGGTCGGCGTCCGCGAGCATGGCCACAGCCGGGTTGGCTTTAATCACCAGCTCACCCTGGGTGCTGGTGGTCTCGTAGGTGCGCCCGTTGGTGTCGACCAACTCACGCAGGGCGAGAATCTCTGCGTAGCAGTCGCAGAGGCGCTCGAGCGCGAAACCATCGGCCTCGGTGAGGACACCCATACGGTCGAGCAGGACCGTAAGCCGGCCCCAGGCCACCTGCCCTTCATTGGTCAAATGCCCCGGGGTGCTGGGGATGCGCTTGGCTGGCAGAGGCTCTTTCTTGTTGATGGGGCGCTTGCCGGGATTCCCTCTGACCAGCTTCAACTCTGTCGGGGTGGGTCGTCTCCCTGCCATTTTTTGCTTCCAAAAAAAAACTTTTCATTTCGCGGCTTTGTGCAAAGAGAGGGGCATGCGGTCTGGAGTGAATTTCGACCAGACTTTTCCACCCCCCCTACCCTGAGCACGTCGCTCGCCACGCACCAGGACGTTGCGCAGGGTCAGCGATTCCAGTGGTGCCGAGGATCGAGTGGCCTACCGCTAACGTCACAACCTGCCTCACGCCCCGACTTCTCCAGGCGCTGCTTGTACGAGCTGTGGCAATTGGTGCAAAGCGATTGCCAGTTACTCCGATCCCAGAACAACGCCATGTCTCCGCGATGCGGGGTAATGTGGTCGACTACGCTGGCCGGCTCAATGAGACCCAGCTTCTCGCATCTGATACACAGGGGATGCTTGCGCAGCCAACCTTCTCGGGTTTGTTGCCAGCGGTAGCCATAAGGGCTCGCGATCTTTGTAGATGTACTCATTTGCACCTCAAACAATTACGCTCTTGACTTCCACCCGATACGAACCAGGAGGTTTCATGACGCAACTGACCGAAGATCAAATAAAGATCCATGAACTCAAAGGAGACATCGAAGCACTGACCTGCCTTATCTCTGCCATCGTCAAAACAATGCCCGTGGCTCAACTGGAGCAACTGCCCAAGGCATTTCACGATCAGGTGGGACTCGCACGACTGAACCGGATCGACGGGCCACGCTCTGCAATGGCATCAGGCTTCGAAGTCCGCATCACCGAGGTTGACTCCACCGTGCTTTCTCCAGAGACCTACAAAGCGAACTAAGCGCTTCCTCGTCAGGCAATTTCGGCATCTCAACTGCCGTATCACCTGCAATCAAAGCTGCTGCCCAGCCAAGCACTTGGCGGGCAGCTTCCAGAGTGTTCTGTGGCAGGAGCGTAATATTGTCTGGCTTCCTGGAAGTCCCATGTAGCCAGTAGTGGACCCGCATCAAATGCGTTGTCCGGCGTAAAGCATCGGCAATAATCGCAATGTTTTCTTGACTTACTGCCGAATCAATCAGTGTTCCGTCCGGCTTGAACTGAAGGCTCATCTCGTCACCTCTTTTTACTAAGAATTACGACCGCACGCAGTTCGCTGCTGTCGTTAGCTCCTGCCACTGACACCCAATGCGGACTGAAAGGATGTTCACCCAGGAAGCTTTGCCAGCGGTAGCCATAGGGCTTTGGCTGCTTGACTCCATCAGGCGAAGGTAATGACATCCATCACCCCTCAGCCTTTCGGCTGATGAATCGGTCAGAGTAGTCGCGCAGCTTCTCGACGCCGATGAATCCGACCATACAGCCGGCAAAGACAGAGAGGTTGGGCGGCAGCGCGAAGTATTCCAGCACCGGCAACAGGCTGATGGCAATCAGGCCGCAGATCGCGCCCTCAAGGAATATCTTCCGGCCACGACCACCACCGTAGATGACGCGACACATCGCCACGGCAGCGGCTATACCACCGGTGTAGAGCTGCGGCTGGTGGGCAACCAACCAGGCAAGCACAGCGGCCCAAAGACCAGGATCTTTCTCAGGCATATGGGCCATCTCGGTTCCTCCCTTTCGGGGAGCGCAAACGAAAAAGCCCCGGCATTTGCCAGGGCCCAGTAACGACAAAGCCCGACGCAATGGCCGGGCTTTCGGTGGTCACTCCTCAACACGCGCAGGAATGACAGGATGGGGATAATTTCGCTCAGTCGCTCACTGATGTCAACAGCCAATCATGCGGCCTCTTTCATCAGCAGCCCTTCTGCCTCGAGAATCACCCTCACCTCAGCCAGGGCATCATTCACCATGCCATCGAGCTTTTCGTTGATCTGCGCTCTCCAGCGGCGACGTGTTGGCTCGGGCGTGGCATCTAGGTCCCAGGTGTTCATGTCGTAAAAGCTGTCGGCCAGAATGATCACGTCCTCTTCCAGCGCCTCGATCCGGCGCTTCTCTGCCTGACCGGCAGCGACTGCAGCATTCACCGTCGCATCCCGACGCCATGGTGAAGCGTCGAGCGGGACCTCAACCGACACCGAGCGCGGCGCCTTTCGGCGTGTGCCCTTCAGCTTCGGGATCGCCCAGGCCGTCACCGCTTTGTAGATGAACAGTTGCGGTGCTGGGCTGGCAATGAGCGGCCTTACCGCCGTGATCGCCTGAACCTTTTTCACCTTGCTTGTACTGTACTTCGCCACTAGAGCATCCCAATGCCGAGAGATCAGCAAGTGATGAAGTCGCGCCGACAGCCAGTAGTCCACCTGGGTACGCTCGAGGTCATGGGACTGTCCACCAAGTGACGCCAGACAGCCACCCTCCTCTTCGGCCGACTTGTAGAGCTTCTGCCAAGCCTGGCCCTTCGCCGCCCCCTTTTCCCCTGCAGCCAATGCCGCCACCACTGCTCCCGATACGCTGCTGTAGATCATGTCCTTCCCCTCAATCCCCGGTGTAGTTAATGCCACCGGCGCCCAGCCGGTTGCCTTCCTGATAACTCGCCTCCGGCCCAGTGGCCCGAGGATGTTTCAATTCGTTGATCTGCTTCTTCGCGGCCCGAAGATTCATGCCGAGCTGTGCCGCCAGTACATCCAGCGGCAGTGCCTGGCAGGTCCAGCCATCAATCCAGCCAGATGCGCTGCAGCTACCGCATTCCAGCTCATGGAAAACACCCTGCACTACGCCGCGACCCTTGCAGGCGGGGCATTCGGTCAGCCTGATCATTCGCCTTTTGAAGTCCGGTCCATGGCTCTTTTTCATGCCTTTGAATCCTCGCTTGTGGTTGATTCCTGAACCGCACCGCAGCCCTTGTGCTGCTTGGCCTCCAGGCAATTACCCGAATTTGCGTTTCTACCCTCCTTCAACCCGTGTATGCGGGAGAAACCCTTGCTGTCTAGAAACGCGTGCCACTGCTCCAGGGCGGCGCGCTTGCGTTCCTCGGCGGTGGTCTGGATGTAGGCCTGAACGTTGTGGCCCATGGCGTGGTTAATCAGCAGCTCGCCGATCAGGAAGTCGATGCCCTGCTCGGCCCAGCAGGTCCTGGCCAGCTTGCGCAGGTCGTGGCTGGTCCATTCACCCTGGCCCAGGCGGGTGAACACTTCCGAGGCCTGCTTCTCGCTCAGGCACTTGCCACTCTTGCCCGGGAACAGGTATTGGCCGGTGTATCCGCTGGCACGCTGGGTTTCGCGGTACCAGGTCAGCAGCGCGCATACCTGCTCGGTCAGCGGCAGCGAGTGCTCGGCGCGGGTCTTGGTGTTCTCCGCCGGCAGGTGCCAGTTGCGAATGGCCAGGGCGATGTGCGGCCATTGAGCTTGGCGGGTCTCGCCCAGGCGGTTGCCGTGGCACAGCATCAGCAGGGCAAGCATGGCGTCAGCGGGCTCGTCCGTGATGACCTCGGCCAGCTGGCTCAACAGGTCCTCGATCTGCACCGCCCGCAGACGCGCCGGCCGAGCCTTGATCTTGGCCTTGGTGAAGTCGCTGAACTTGATGCCGGCCATCGGGTTACGGGCGACCAGGCCCAAGGCATGGGCTTTGCGGAAGGCGTCGATCAGCAGGCCGAACACCAGCCGCACGTACTCCAGCGACAGCTGCTCCTGCATCGGCCAGACCAGTTGGTTATCCAGGGTGCTGTGGCTCACGTCAACGAGAGCGAGGCCGCCGATACGTGGTAGCAGGTGCCGGGCAATGGCCGACTTGGCCGTGGCACGCCGACTCTTCGACAAATTGCGCGTGCGCTCGACGCGATCAGCGAACCACTCCAGCAGCTCGCCGACTGTCTGCCAGCCCGAGACGGCGGCCTTGCCTTCGCTCAGCAGGCGCTGGCGAACGTCCGGCAGCGAAGCCAGCACCACCTTTGCCGACTGGTCCGGGTAGGTGCCGATCTTGTTCCACTGCTTGCGCACAACCAGGTACCAGGTACCGCGCGGGCGGTCTTCGGTGAAGCGCAGGTACAGCCCGGGGTGACGCGGGTCGCGCAGCAGAACAACGTCCAGATCGTCCGCCCGGCGGCGCAGTTCGGCATCGGAAAGCGCAACAACTACCGTCATGCGGCCTCCGTGGCTGTTTGAAGCAGGTAGGCGCGTATGGCTTTCGGCTTGAGCAGGTGGGGTTTGGCGGCGGTCATCATGCGGCAATCACCCCTTCAGCGATTAGTGCCGCCTGGGTGCGCATGACGCCCTCGGCGTGGAGCTTGCGAACCTCTTCACGCCCAACGACCTGGCTGCTGCCGTCGCATGCATCGTGGCAGGCGCTGCACGCCCAGGCTCCCGGCAGGTCATTCGGCTTGATGCCGACGCCGCAGGTGCCGGCCATGCGGTAATGGGCCAGCACCGTGGTTTCGGGATTGCCATTGCACACATCCGGGATACGCACTTGGCATTCCCGGCCGCGCGCGGCCTTGGTCAACTTGGTCTGTTTCATCGGCAGTCGTCTCCGGCCAGGTCAACAACGGTGAAGGTGGCCGGCCACATGCGCAGGCCGTGCAGGCGCGCCGATTGCTCGTCGCGGTACAGGCCAACGGGCGGTTGTGGCTGGCTGGTAAGGTCAAGCAAATGGCCACAGGCGTACAGGGCCCAGCGGTATTCGGAGAGGTCGGGGCTCATCAGCATTGGATCGATCATGGGCGAGCGCTCCGGCCAGCGCGCAACTGTTGCAGGGCTGCCCGACCAACATCGAGGGAGCGTGGCACCGTAGGAGCGGGAAGCTCAGCGGCCGGCACCGGGCCCAGGCTCTCGCCCTTCCAGATTTTTCGGCACTGCGCCAGGTAGTGCTTTTCGAAGCAGCTCATGCCGAGGTCGCGCGACATCAGTGGCAGGCTGTGGAAGCCGGTGGCTGCAGTAGCGTGGTAAACAGCTGGATGCATCCACTTTGCCGAAGCTCGCATCGCCGGGTGGCAGTTGCGCAGCCCTTGGGCGTAGGCCTTCTCGACGCTGGGCAGGCCCAGGCCTTCCGGTGCGAAACACCAGCTCACGAATACGCCCGGCGCCGGGACGAATGCCGACTTGCTCGCGCTCAACACTCGCATGCCGTGGTCGATCTGCTCCAGACGGGTGATGCCCGAGCGCATGAACTCGCCGAGCCATTCCAGCTTGGCCGCATCCATCACCGACGGGGTCGGCCAGGACTGCCGCCAAGCACCACAGGCGCCGCGCAGTCGCAGGAACAGGTCTTCGATCACCTGCTGGGTTGCCGGGTCAATCGGCATCGCCCCAGGCTCAACCGGTGGCTGGTAGGTCGGATCGGTCTTGCGGTTGACCAGGAGCTGGCGAACGTTGGTGGCAGTCACAGGCGAACCCCCTTGGCAGCCCAATCAGATTTGCTTTCGCCCTGCTCCACCTCGGCTGCGGCCTTGGCTTTCTCGGACTTGAGCCACTTGGCCAGCCGGAAGCACCAACCGCCGTCGCTGTCGAAGATCTTGGGCTTGGCGACGTAGTAACCCAGGAAGCTCTTGAACGATTCCTCGGTGAGCGCTTCCACGACGAGGCCCGCCAGGATCAGCTGGGCGGTGACCTTGTCGACCGGCGGATTCCACTCAGCAAACATGGCGAATCGCTGCAGGTCCGTCTGCGATTCCAGCGCCTGGCAATCCTGCCCCTCGATCACTTCCGACAAATTGCGCGGCGGCTGCTCTTCGGTTCCTTGATGGTTCACTGACGGATTGGGTGCAGCTGCTGCACCCCGTTCTGCGTTTTCCTGCACCCCGTTCTGCTGTGAGCTGCACCCCGTACGGTTATCTGCACCCCGTTCTTTACGAGGTGCAGCACTTGCACCCCGTTTCAGCTGGAGGTCATAAACCACTGGACGGCGATCACGGCGATCGATGTAGGCAGCGGCGATTGCCTGATTGCCTTCGGTGATCCACCCGGCCTTCTCCAGCTCATCCAATTTCACGCGTACAGTGCGCTCGGACAGGCCGGTGTCTTCCGAGAGGGTCCCGGCTGACGGGAACGCGCCGCGCCCGTCGCTTCCGGCGTAGTTGGCCAGGCACAACAGCACATGGCGTGCCGCAGGATTTTCTAGGGCTGCCTTAGGGATGGCCAGGGCCCAAGTCATGGCTTGAACACTCACGCCCAGCCCTCGATTTTGTAGGCGCCAGACTGACGCGACAGATTCGCCGCAATGCCGGAAACTGACGCGGCAGGCACGGTATTGATTGGCAGAAATTTGATTGGCATACTCACCTCTCAGCGCTGTAAAGAACTACGAAGAAGCCGGGGTGCCACCCGGCTTTTTTGTGCCTGCGATTCAGGCGTTGTAGGTGCCCGGCGCTTCCGTGGTAGCTTCCGATTCCCACACCACAAGGCCATCGGAGGCCGGACATGAATCAAGTGAGTTACGACGATGTATGGAAAGATCGACTTGAAGCCTTCGTCCGTAGACAGCTTCCTCAAGGCGCAACCGTCACTGACCAGGACTACCAGAATGCTGCTTGCGCGGCCTTCCCTGGATACCTTCTGTTTTGCTTCTGCGAAAAGTTCAGGCAGCAACATGCAACCCCATGGCAGAGATTCGAAGGCTTCGCACCGGCCCACCTGCATCTCATTGAGAAGCATCACTGGCTTCCCGATCAGGTCTTTGCTCTAGATGAAGAACAGCTTCTCCTGCTGCTTCACCGGGAGTTGGTTGAGCTTCGGCTTCCTGGGCAGGCCCACCAAAAGCTAGTGCGGGATTTTCAGTATCTGGGCATCCGCAACTTGCGTCTGAACCCACCTGAAGAACCTGCACGCGACTAGCCTTCCAGAAATCCGCCATAGCCTGACTGGCATGGCGGATCCGGTTGATCTCCAGCTCCAGCACAGCGATTCGATCTTCGTCAGGAAGACTGGTCGGCCAAACAACGAATGGCTTTCCTGGGTAATCAAGAGCCGAAACCCCCAGAATGATTTGCTGCGCCACCTCCACTGGAGTCCCGCGAGCTCTTGCGGATATGGCTTGAATTGCGATCTCGCGTGTTTTTGGATCAAACATTGCTTTTCTCCTGCTCTGGTGAGGCCCGACTTCCAGCATTTACTCTCGATTCAGGCGGTTGATTTCCCGCAGGCGCGACTTATCCCGCCGACTGAGCTGTTGCCCTCAGCGTTCGATGTCCCTGTGCGTCCTGATGTACTGCCGCCCACGCCCTTCCCCCTTATGGTCTTCCTGGTGCGAGTGGCTCAGTTGCCATCTACGCCCTTGTTGCTCATAGGTCCCCCGCTGATGGTGTCGCGCTCGCCGTTTTCAGCTGGATGAATTCACAGGTGTTTTAGGCATCTACTGGCGCAATGCCAAATCCAGGACAATCGGTTACATGATCAGGCCACCAGGTCGGCCCATGGAAACGAGGGACAGAGATCCGCTCGAGCTACTGCACCGTTCGTGAGCGCCTCGATCTGCAAGGCGCGCTTAGCTGGTACGGCTCGCTCTCCTGAACACCATTGATTTACGGTGGGCGCCGCAACGTTCAGCCGGCGCGCCAACTCCGCTTGGCTGCCCAGCAAGCGGGATGCTTCTTTGGCTGCTTCTGCTGAATTCATAGTCCTCTCCTGGAGATTTATCGATGAATATAAGGCATTACCTTATTATGAACAAGTCATTGCCTAACCGCAAAGCAGATAGGCTTAATTAGGCAATGCTTACCGGACCAGAATTAGGCGCCGCCATCGAGGCCGCGCGGATCGCCAAGGGCGTGTCGAAAAAGAAAATCGCAGACGACTTCCAGGTGAAGCCTCCGTCGATACAGGGCTGGGTGAAGACCGGGCGAATCGACAAATCGAAACTGATGGATGTGATCGCCTATTTCGCGGACGTGGTTGGTCCTGAGCATTGGGGGCTTCGCCCAGGCTTCACCTACGAGAGTCTGCCGGACGAGTATTCCGAGCCTTCAGCCGACGAGTCAGTTGCAACTTCCGCCGCCGATATGGTTCGCGTCATGCTCGCCAAGCAGGGCAAGGGCTTGTCAGAGAACGCTCGCGCACGGCTCATGGCTGCTGCCGAGGCGACCGATGGAGGGAATGTAATTGCCGTCGACTTCTCCCGGCCTGGCCTAGTTGGTGATGAGGTGTGGATCGCCCACTACGACGTGCGCGGCGCCATGGGCGACGGCGAAGTGACCCACGAGTTCCCCGAGATGCTGCAGGACGTCCGCGTCAGTCCCAGGCACCTTCGGGAGCTGGGCGTCGAGTTCAAGGAGCATTTCCACCTGAAGCTGGTTACTGGCTGGGGCCAGTCAATGGCGCCCACGATCAAGAACCGCGACCCGCTGATCGTTGATGTCAGCATCCGCGACTTTGCCGGCGACGGGATCTACTACTTCTCCTGGGGTGGCCACGAGTACATCAAGCGGCTGCAGATCGCCGACGAGGAGTACTTCGAGATGATCTCCGACAACCCGAAGCACAAGGATCGAATGATCCGCCGGGAAGAGACCTACATTCAGGCCCGAGTGCTCCTGGTCTGGAATGCTCATCTGGTGTAGTCATGCCCCTAACCAAGCCCAACCAAGACCTACGCCGTGATCTCCAGGGGCTGAATGCCGCTCAGGCATTCCGAATCTTTGTAATCAAAAATTAGGGAGAGCCCGATGGCGGAAGACGCCGAAGATGGAGAACTGCACGAGCTGAGCCGGATTAGCGCTATCAGACTCAGCCAACTGAACGCATTTTATGCAGAGCACGGGACCAAGAAGCCATGCTCAATTTGTGGCAAAACCAATTGGGTAGTAGTAGGCAGCGAGTTTCAACCAGCACCTATCAAGCTCTCCGCATACGATCGGGGAGAGGCGTTTGGCCTGGTGTTCATGCTGACTTGCAGTACCTGCGGCGATGCAAGATTCACAAATGCAGCTAATGTGCTGTCATGGATTGAGGCCGAGGAAAATAATGAGCGGCAATAACCTTTTCCATCTTCCGGACCGACGAGATGACAACCGAGGCGGTGGCGGCCATACTGGCGGCAATGGTGGAGGATCCGATATGGAAGCGCGCGTAGCAGCACTTGAAAAGGTGACTGTAGAGATCAGGGAAAAGCTCGTGAGGGTCGAGACCAAGCTGGAAGGCTTGGAGAAGAACTCTGCGTCCAAAGCAGATATCGCTGACCTAAAAACAGCCATCGCAGAAGGCTTCACATCTCAGACCAAGTGGTTCATTAGCACTGCCATTGCCCTAGCGGTAATCGCTTTCACTGCTGCCAAATTCATCAAGTAGGGCCAGATCGACATGCTCAGGAACGTCCGCTTCGGCGAGTTTTTTTCTGCCTGTCATCCTCCCGTCACACCGCTCCAGCACTATGACTAAGCCAAAGGGATTTGGCGCCGTCTACAGAGAGCCCGGTCGAGCGCCGGGCTTTTTCATTCTTGGCGCAAAAGCTCAAGCGCCCTGCCCCGCTCCTATGACAGCACTGGCATATCGATCTGTCGCCTTTATGATCATTGCGTTCTTCTCGTCAACGCTGATCAGGCCGAGTAGCTGGTAGATCCCAGCCAGCTTCACCAGGTGCTCATACTGCTCAGCCGCGTCCATCCGAATGTCTGGCGTATCGTAAAGCTTGTCCCAGGCCTTCAGCGCATTGCTTCTTTCGTCGCTAACCATGGCTGTGTCTCCAGCAAGTATTCTCGGTAGAGATAGCGACAACCTGGAAGGTTCAGAGAAATTGTGAGCGCCTGCCACTGAGCGGGCTTTTTGCTGCCTGCTATCCTGTCGTGACCTTTGGAGGATCAGCCATGGTCACCGACAAACTCACTCTATCGCTGCTTTCTCGACTAGCTGACGCACAGCTAGCCCTGGCCACTGGCATGAGAGGGGTTAACCCTACAACCCCGGGATACCCTGAGCAGGCCCTGCGGCAAATAGGTCAGGCTTTGGAGGAGATTGAAGCGGCTCTGATTGAGATCGGGGAGTTCAGGGATGCCAGCAACATAAGCCCATTTGCCAAACTACACTGATTGACCGAGCGCTGGGATCTCCGTCTCTTGCGGTCGGTATTAGCCCGACCCGAGCGGGCTTTTTGTTGCCTGTAATCCTCCCGTCACACCTATCCAGCACTATGACTGAGCCAAAGGGATTTGGCCCCGTCTACAGAGAGCCCGGCCAAACGCCGGGCTTTTCGTTTCTGCGAAATCCTATACGCGAAGCAATGACATCTGATCGTTGCTGGCTCGACTGGCAAGCCATATTGCTTGGACAGCCTGAGAGTATTGCCTCGTCGCTTCCAGGATCATGGCTTTCTTCTCCGTAGGGCTGATTAGACCTTCCTGTTGGAACTTGTGTGCCACCCTTACCAGTACCGTGTATCTATCCGCAACATTCAACCGAGTGTCTGGCGTCGCAAAAAGCTTGCGCCAGGCCGCTAGCGCTTTTCCTCTTTCGCCATCCATCATGGTGATCTCCACTGGGCTTTACCGGTAGAGACTTTCCGAGCCGTTCGGGTTCAGATTAATGGACAGCCCACCGCTTAGCGGGCTTTTCCATAGCCTTCAGAAAGGAGCCTCCTCCTCTTCAACCAGGTCTTCATCGCTCTCGAACGCCTGGCCATCATCCTCCAGCCTCTCCCACCGAACCGTCACACTCCCATCATCGCTGAAGGTCAGATCCAGCTCTGGCGTTTCCGAAAGCAGCCCCATCACCTCCTCCCAGTCCGCCTCTGCATCCGTATCAAGCTGGTGGATGGTCACCCAGCGCTGAGTCTGCGCGAGCGGGTGATTGATCATCGACGACACCCTAAGACCTAGGCGCTCAAGGCCGGTCATTTCCCGGCGCTGCTGGGGCGCCGATTTATTTTGTTTGGCCATTTTTAGCTCCTAATGCTGTACATGCATCCAGTAACAGGCAGAGCGTATATCAGCCACGAAAAAATGTAACCGCCTGCATGCAGCGTTAACTCAAATGTAAAATATTAGGCATTACCTATTTACATAAATTAGGCAATGGCTTACTGTTCATCTCAACACCTACTCACCACCGACCAGCGACAAACGCAACACCCGCTCTTTACACAACCTGACGTGAACCCGCGACGTACCGGACAACCCGGTGGCAACAAAGCTAAACCGTCGCCCATGCAGCCTCTGGACAGCTGCCGGACTCCCCTCATGGGAGGACGCCAAACCATGCAGCCAGCCGGGAAGAACACCGAACACGAAATGTGTGACCCGGCCAGGTGGGGATAGCCGCGGCAACAAGCATGGGGCGGAAAACAGATTTCACTGGCTGGCCTTGGCGACAGGGCCAGACGGGAAATCAACCGCACCACCTAAGAGAGGATTCACCATGTTGGGATTGAAAAAATTGCTCGGCAGGGGCCGCGAAGCACGGGCTGCGCTGGGTAAGCTGGAAAACCGCGACTTGCTCCAGGCCATCGTTTATGGCTGCTTCTATGTGGCAGCCGCTGACGGCGAAATTGAGCCGGCAGAGCTGGACAAATTCGACCGCCTACTGCGCAACGAACCCAAGCTGCAGGGCTTCGGCGCTGAACTGGGCAACCTAATCGACAAAGCCAAGGCTGACTTCAACGAAGGTGGCCCGCGCATCATCCGCATGAACGCCGAACGTGAGCTGGGCGACCTGGCCCACACTCCGGGCGATGCCGAGACGGTGATCAACTTCATGCTGACCATTGCCGAATCGGATGGCGAGATCGAGCCAGCAGAAATCGAGGTGCTGGAGCGCGCCGCGGCGAAACTGAATGTACGTCTCAAGGACTACCTGTGAAGGCTTACCTACGGGCCAAGCCTTTGCAAACCGCCCTGCTGATCATGCTCGTCATTTTGGCTTTCTTGATGATCGCTTCAAGCCTGATCAATCGGGGCTCCTGTGCCTGGCACGGCTACCAGACTGATCGCACAACCCGGTATGCAATTGGTGTTGGCTGCATGGTGAAGATGCCAACAGGCTGGACACCACAACGCGAACTGCGCACCGAGCAACAGAGCATCACTTCTGCCCATTCACCGAGTGGGCAGCGGGATGACAACCAAGGAGAAGGACCATGTTGATACTCACCCGTCGCCCCAGCGAAACCATCCGCATCAACGATGACATCAGCGTGACCGTGCTGGGTGTACAAGGGCAACAGGTACGCATCGGGATTGATGCCCCGGATCAGGTGATCGTTCATCGTGAAGAGATCTATCAGCGGATTCAGGATGAAAAGCAGGCGGCAGACGCAACCTAAGAACAACCAGCGCCACGTCAGCCTGACGTTAACTGCCCGATCTACCTGGTTCCCCATCGCCAGGCTGCATCGGAGAGCCTTCCCGACCCTACACAGACGTGTTCAGGGAGACAGGCGGGATCGGCTCTCCAATGCAGCCCAACGGAAGTGAATTGCGATGACCAAGTCATTCAAGCAAATGATCAAGGATGGCGATGTGCGCCGCGCAGACGCCATGAAGGTGAAGCTCGAAGACCTCTATGAGGAACCCGGCTTCAACCTGCGCACCGAAGGCGAAGCCCTCGAAGCGAGCATCGACGCCCTTGCGGAATTCATCGCTGGGGGCGGCCAGATTCCACCACTTGAGGTCCGGCCTCGCTCTGGAGGCGGCGTATGGGTTGTTGATGGTCATCGGCGGCGACGGTCGCTGATCAAGCTCGACCAAACTGGTCGCCTGTCGCGAACACCGAACAAGGACAACCCTGAAATCTTCGAAGCCTGGGTGCCGGTTACCGCGTTCGAAGGCAGCGATGCCGATCGCGTGGCGCGGATCATCACCAGCCAGGAGAACGAAAAGCTCTCCCCTCTTGAGCTGGCCGAGGGTTACAAGCGGTTGCGGGCCTTCGGATGGTTACCCGAGCAGATCGCCAAGAAGGTCGGCAAGACACGACAGCATGTCGAGCAGGTGCTCACGGTGGGCAACGCGAACACCGATGTGCAGAACCTTGTCGCAGCTGGGCATGTGTCGGCAACGACGGCTGCCCAGGTGGTGCGTGAACACGGAGACGGCGCGGGCAAGGTGCTGGGCGCCGAACTGGAGAAGGCTCAGGCCAACGGCAAGACGAAGGTCACTGCCGGCAGCATGAAAGGCCCTTCCATTCCGAAGCCCCGGCTCGAAGCCGTGCACACCGCATCACGCAATTTGATTGCATCGCTGGAATCGATCGACGAGGACACCCGCTCCCTCACCTTATCAACCGCGCTTGTCCTTCAGCTGCGCGAAGCCCTGGACGGCGCCAAACCGAGATAACAAATCATGGAAACGATCACTTGCGGCTCATGGATTGGCCAGCTCGGCAGGGCGCTGGCACCACGCGAGTTGGAAGCGCTGTTGTGGGTGGCCCAAGGCCTCACCACCAAGGAAATCGCCAGACAGATGGCGGTCAGCCCAGGCACCGTGGCCAACCGCATTGAGGCTGCGCTCTTCAAACTGGAAGCAGGTCGCCGCATCGAGGCCGTCACCAAGGCCATGCGCCAACAGATCATCAGCCCGCTTTGCATAGCGCTCGCCGGCCTCATCGCCATGCATGCGGTGATCGACGACAGCGACCCGATGCGCCGCGACCGCCGTGCACCGGAGCGCCGCACCGCCCAAGTCCGCATCGTGCGCAAAGCCGAAGCTTTCGAGCATCACGCCTGACCACTTCCCTACTCAGAGGAAATCACCATGCATCCAGCCATGCAGCAGCGCGTGGACGGCCTGGCCGCCCTGCGTGAACGAACTATCCTGGCCACAGCTGACTTCTACGCCAAGATCGGCCGGCCTGCTCCTGCAGCGGGGCCGCGTTACAAGGCCATGGCCAAGGGCAACGCCTGGCACATTGTCGATGTAGAAACCGGCAAGACTCGTTGCTTCTGCTTCAGCTACAAAGCGGCTGTACGGTTCGTTGATGCGCTGGAGGCAGCTGCAGATCGCAAGCTGGTTGGGCGGCAATGATCGGGGCGCCAATCCCTGACCCGCGCATCCAGGTGCTGGAGCAGCTGAATGCGAGCATCGCTCAGTTCTTCGCCAGCGGCGGCCAGGCCACACCGGCAGATAGCTTCCAAAGCACACCACCGCCGCAGCGATCCTCCCGGGTAGACCCCGAAACCATCCTGCAGCGCCGGCGCCGACGGCCAACCCCGGCAGAGCGCACTGCCCTTCGAAAAATGGCGGAGGACCTATGAGCAAGCGCAAGCCTCACAACCTGCGCGCCCGGATCGAGCGGTCTTGCCGGGCGCTCCTGGCTACCAACCACGTCGCCGTCGTGAACATTGACCCCAGCGGCCAGCAGGTCCTGGTCAACTGGAAGACCTGCAAGCAGATTCGCAGCCGCCAGATCGTCGATGCTGTGTGCGATATCCCTCACCGCTGGACCATCTACCTCAGTGTGATGTGCCAGAAGCCAAACGGTGAGCAGTACTGCAAGTCGGTCGAAGTCGCGCCCCAGGGCAACTACCTGGCTTCACACCTCACCGACGCGATCGAGGCCACCTACACGGAGCTGCGCGCCCAGTGCAACCAGATCCATGTCGTGGCCTCGGGCTGGATCGCCATTCCGGCAGACCTGACGCTTGAAGAGACCCAGGCCGGTGCAGTGTTCGAAGCCGTCGGCGCCTGGAGACAGGTGACGGTCGCGGCATGAAACGAATCACCAACCGCGTCCGGCACGGCCGACGCCAGCAATGGATCAATCTGCCGCCCAGCGGCATACAGCCCACGGAGAAGAAGCTATGCCAACCCCAACCGATACCGCCGAGTTCCTCGCGGAGCTTAACGGCGGCGCCTTCGCCAGCCAGATCGGCCACGCCCTTTCCGAAGTTGCCGCCGGCGTTGTCGATCACGGCAAAACCGGGAAGCTCACCATCACCCTGGACTTCAGCCAGATCGGCGAATCCTGCCAAGTGAAGATCAAGCACAAGCTCGACTACAAGGTGCCGACCAAGCGCGGTGCCCGCAGCGAGAACACCAGCCTGGATACCCCGATGCACGTCGGTACTGGCGGCAAGCTCTCACTGTTCCCCGAGAAGCACGACCAGTTGTTCACCCGCGAAGAAGCGCCGGTCCATCCGCGCGCCTGATCAACAACCTACCCGCTCAAAGGAAAACCGCATGTCTCTCAGCAAAGAAGCGCTTCAACTCATCGTCGACCAGGCTCTGGTAGCCGCTGGCAAGTCCCTCGACACCAGCACACCGACCGTACTTGTTCCCGACAGCGCCACCGTGGTGGACCTGGAACGCTATCAGGCTCACCGCAACCGCTTCCGTGGCACCTATACCACCCACTCCCTGGCCGACTACACCGCCTATGTGGTAGAGCGTTCGGCGCCGGCGGCTCGCGGTTTCATCGACCAGGACAACATGAGCTGCATCGTGCTGTTCAACCTGGGCACCCCGGATCAACCAGGCCACGCCGATGATCGTGCCATGCTGCGCCTGAAGGCATCGGCGGCCTTCGCTGCTGTACAGGCAGTGTGCGGCCAGAGCCTGGCCCAGAAGACACTGAGCGATTGGATCGAAGACTGGCACCAGCACCTGACAGCCACCGACGAGAACGGCGCCAGTATGTCGATCGCCAAGGCCATTGCCGCGGTACGTACCATCACCGTGAAGGCATCCTCGGAGAGCGACCACGCCGTCAGCGAGACCCGCGCCAGCCGTAGCACAATGGACCAGATCGAAGCCAGCAGCAAAGAAACCCTACCGGCCTGGCTCGACTTCAAGGTCATCCCGTTCGAGGGCCTGGGCGAGCAAGTGATCCGCCTGCGCGTCTCAGTCATCACCAGCGGCTCGCAACCGGTACTGAAGCTGCGCTGGATTGGCGAAGAGGCCCAACGCGAAGATATCGCGCAGGAGTTCAAGTCGGTACTGCAAGACAAGATCGGCAGCAATGCAGTTCTGTCTCTCGGCGGGTTCGATCCAAAATAACTTTTGCAGCGCCACACTTCTGAAATCAGAAGTGTGGCGCTGAATCAAGAGAAAACAGATACGAATATAAACCCTAGCTATCAGGCATGCATTCAGAACTATCGAAAGCAGCCTCTTTAAGCCTGGAAACCTTGGCAACAAAATCTGCCCTAATTCCATCAAAAATATCCTCACCAAATGGCTGCGAAGATGCAGAGCCAAACAACTGATAATCCTTATCCACTTCCGCCAACCAATTATAAGCAGAATGGTGCAAGGAGATATAAAACAACAAATCAATTTCAGCTGATGATAGGTGACTCAAAAGAGTCTCAAATGCAAATTTTTTACCCCCAACCGACACCTTTGCATAATATATATACCCTATGATATTGGACAAAGGATGCATGTATTCATAGATACCGTGCGAATAATTACGCTCCCAGCTATCGAAAGCGCATAAAGCTTTTGACGCGTGATCGGGATATTGCCCGCCTTCTATTTCTCTATACTCACGCGAGTACCCATACCTCAAATAGTTAAATGCAGAAACACCATGAACATCTTTGTAGTTATCATTTTTAGTAGAAAACTTTTTCTGCAACTCTAATTGAAAAGCTAACAACTGAAAAAAATTCGAGTCAAATTGTTGGCGCGAATAGTATTTATTTTGCTTAGCCAGAGCCTTCGCAGACGCCTTAAGCTCTTTAGTCGAACGTTTCAACTCCCGACTCTGCAAAACTATTGTGTGGAGCAGCGCAAAAAGCGCTGTAATAGAAAATAGTGGATTTAAAATACCCCCCACAAAATCACCAAACTGCCCCCACTTTTCTTGGGCATCAGCAGGCTGAACGCCAAACTTGGATACAAAAGAAACAATCAAAGCCAGCGCCACCAGCACAGCAGCAACAACCATAAGCCTTAGCCATGCTGGTATTTCCCATTTTTTAATCGCTTTCAAAGTCATTATCCATGTGAAAAAACCGACACATTTTAATAGGTTTCTAGATGATCACAGCAATAGATTTGTTCGCCGGCCTCGGTGGATGGAGTACCGGCGCGCGCGCCGCAGGTGTCCAGGTTTTCTGGGCGGCTAACCACTGGCGTGAAGCAGTGAAGTGACACTCAGCCAACCACCCACATTCCGAGCACGTTTGCCAGGATCTGCACCAGGTCAAATGGGAGCGGGTGTCGAAGCATGACCTGCTGCTGGCCTCTCCCTGCGGCAAGGCCATTCGAAGGCTCACGGCAAGAAGTCTGCCCCCAACACGACTCGTCGCGATCGACTGCCTGGGCGGTGGTGTCGGCCTTGGAGTTTCACCGGCCGGAAGCGGCACTGCAAGCCGGACTGAATGCCTCTGGCTGAATCCGGCATTCCAGCAGTTGAGCAGCCACAAACGCCTGACCCTCCGAGGCTGCCCGCTAGGACCTGACTCAGAGTCGCTTACACATTGAAAAGCCATCTACCAAATTATTTTTTATCCTGGGTTTCAATTTTCTGAAAACCAGAAACCAACTCATGTCTAACATCATTTACTGTCAAATAATCCGTAGTAGCAATCTTGACACTTAGAGCTAACAAAGCATCAGCAGATCTTCGAGCGATCCCCCGCTCCCTAACAACCCGGTCGTATGTTTCCCTTTCTGGACCACCAGAACTTGAAGCGATCACCTTTAAATTTTTCATGAGATACTCGTTTTTTCGATCAAACACTCGCTCATGTAAAATTATTTGCTGCTCAATAACTTTAATAGCAGTGTCTCTTGACGCACTAATCTGAAGTTTTCTCGAGTCATCTGACGCACCCTGAATCTGCTGCAACTGCGCATTAAAAGTATCTCGCTGCAGCTGGTTCATTCTTTCAAATTCTTTATTTTGAGCATCGAGCAATTCCCTTTGCAGGTACACAGTTTTCAAAACCGCAAGCAAAGTCACAAACGAAATAAGCGGACCAAAAACACCGCCAATATACCCACCAAAGTCCCCCCAATCACTCGAGCGCCCGGAAAACCCACCTGAAAAGACGTCACGATATAGAGCCACCGCAACAACAGATGATAAAAAAACGCTAAAACAAGACAAAAACCAAAAACTAAAAATCACACTAATAAATGATCTATTAACATTCTTCACACTCACCCCCTATGTGTCTCGCAGGCCACCATTCGAAACTTTTATCCAAGTGCCTCAAAGGTTATTTAAGACAATAAATACTATGGGCTCAACCATGGAGGTGCTTGCAGAAGCATCGAGGCCAAAGCCGAGGATTGGTACCTTCGGGTTTGGCATCTCACTTGTAGGCCCGGCTCTAACAGCCCACTCTGCGATCCAGCTAGCTCCCTTGACAGATCACCGAATCACTCCAGCCCGACGAAGGAATCCATGCTTTCAGTAATCAACCTGTCCGCTGGTCCCTGCTGAATCAGCGCAAGGCAGCCTGACCCTCCGGCGCTGCCCGCCAGCGCCTCAACCGTTTCCGTGGTCGTATCCACCAACGCCGCCGCCGACCAACTCAAGCTCGAACTGCGGCCCAGGTATGCCTGGCGATGAAGCGACCCAGCGAACTACATGCCGCGCATCGCATTTCGGGCAAATCACTTCGAATTGATCCTTGCTGTCATCCAGATTGAAGCGAAGCTCTTCATTACACTTTTTGCACCTGGCCATCTGAGAGCCCTCACGAAGGTATCCACTCAGCATAGCGCCTCCCCACATCAACGAATCACGCCACCCTGGCGAAGGTCCATCAGCGCCTCAGACACAACACATCAGCACTGGCTTCAGTGTTGGTTCCAGGTTGGCACAGATAGCGGACAGCGCGAGCAACACGTTCAGATAGGAATTGAGTTTGTTCATTTGGGCATAGCTCCGTATGGCGACAGGCGATTCCTGTCCATATAGAAGGCCAGAGCCATACCCCTCGTTTCCTCTTGGGCTTTTTCCACAACTCACCACTTCAACGAATCACGCCATCCCGGCTAGGGCGGCGCCTGCACGCAAGGACCACAACATGACCGAACAACAGCACGACGAAAGCAAGCTCGAGCGCGTCATCCGCAAGATCAAGCGCTGCCTGGCCCTCTCCAAAAGCTCGAACGAGAACGAAGCGGCCACCGCAATGCGCCAAGCCCAATCGCTGATGCGCGAGTATCGCCTCACCGAAATGGATGTGCGCTTGAGCGATGTTGGTGAGGTCGAGTCGGAGAAGGCCCGAGCTAAGAGACGGCCCACCTGGGATCGCCACCTCAGCTCAATTGTGGCCAAGGCCTTCGGCGTTCGGTCGCTCTCCCGTCGACACTGGTGTGATTCGACCGCTCGCGTGGTGGACAGAGCAATGTTTGTCGGCGTGACGCCGGCACCACAGATCGCGCTTTATGCCTACGAAGCTCTGCTGACCAAACTGACCCTGGCCCGGCGTGAGTACGTTTCGCAGGTTCGGGCAGGCAAGCGGCGCAGCTCCTACTCGCCAGAGACTGCAGGCGATCATTTCGCACTTGCCTGGGTATCGGCCGTGCACGGGAAGATTCACGAGCTGGTACCGCGCGGCGAAGAAGATCCAGCCCTTGCCCAGCACTCCAATGGGCGTGATCTGGTGGCGGTCGAAGCGCAGGACAAAGCGCTGATCGAGCAGTACCTGGCAGGCAGGGAGATTGGCAAGGCCCGCAAGGTCCGAGAGATCGATCTCGACCTGAATGCGCAGATTGCCGGACTACTCGCCGGCCAGCGCGTCGAGCTCCATCCAGGATTGGCGACTGGCGGCGAGAGCCAGCTCCAGCTGGCGAGCGCGTGAGGAAGCACCATGACCACAGCAATCGACCTGTTCGCCGGCCTCGGCGGATGGAGCACCGGCGCGCGCGCCGCAGGCGTCCAGGTTCTCTGGGCGGCAAACCACTGGCCTGAAGCCGTGAAGTGGCACTCAGCCAACCACCCACATGCGGAGCACGTCTGCCAGGATTTGCACCAGGCCAAATGGGAGCAGGTGCCGAAGCATGACCTTTTGTTGGCCTCGCCATGCTGCCAAGGTCACTCGAAGGCCCGCGGCAAGAAGTCGGGCAACCCGCAACACGACTCGTCGCGATCGACAGCCTGGGCCGTTGTGTCGGCCTTGGAGTTTCACCGGCCGGAAGCGGCACTGGTTGAGAACGTCGAAGAGTTCACTGACTGGGCACTCTACCCTGCTTGGGTATCAGCCGTTCAGGCGCTGGGCTACCAGGTCGCCCCGCACGTCGTGGACTGTGCCGACCTGGGCGTGCCGCAACACCGAGTGCGCCTGTTCCTGGTCCTGACTCGCAGCAAAGCCCCCCTGATGCTCGAGCTGCACCGGCGTCAGCATGTGCCGGCGGCCAGCTTCCTCAATTTCGACGCCGGGCGCTGGTCGCCGATCGAGAAGCCAGGCAGGGCCCAAGCCACACTCGACCGCGTGCGCAACGGGCGCGCCAGCTTTGGCGACCGCTTCATCATGCCCTACTACGGCAAAGGCTCCGGAACCACTGGCCGCAACATTAACCGCCCGATCGGCACCATCACCACCCTAGACCGCTGGGCCCTGGTCGACGGTGATCGAATGCGGAT
>NZ_JBIVXC010000030.1:0-22395 GCF_044769005.1 Pseudomonas sp. NPDC090755
CCCCCCCCCCCCCCCCCCCCCCCCCCCCCCCCCCCCCCCCCCCCCCCCCCCCCCCCCCCCCCCCCCCCCCCCCCCCCCCCCCCCCCCCCCCCCGCCGCTCCTACAGGCAGTCGATCGCAGCCTGGCGGCAGCGGCTACACAGAATGACGGCGACCATCGCTGGCTCTTGTGGGAGCTGGCGAAGCCTGCGACAAGGCTCTCACGCCTTGCGCAAACGCCCCAGCTCCGCCATCCCCACCTTCAACAACCGCGCCGTCCGGCTCTCGGCCAGCGCCTCCAGCCCCTGCTCCGCCGGCAGCCGGGCCATCTGCCCGGCCAGGTTCATCGCCAGGGCTTCACGCGAGTACACCCCGCCGCCCAATTGATAGACCGCCGCAATCAACTCACGCAACTCCAGCGGCAAGCGCCAGCGTGTACGCAAGGCTGACCCGAAGGCGGCGCCAAACTCGTTGAGCGACAATTCGACGGCATCTTCATCCAGCTCGCCCCCGGCAAGGCGCCATTCCTGCAGGCAGCGCAGCAGCGCCAGATCGCCCAGGCAATGCAGCAGGCCTGCGCAGTAGCACCGTTCCTGGTCCAGTTCGAGCATGCGGGCCAGGGTCCGCGCGTATTCGGCGGTGTGCAGCGACAGCGCCCAGAAGTGCTCGGCATGGTCCGACAACAACGGGTCGCTCAGGCGAGCGCTGCGCTTGAGCGCCAGGCCCAGGATCAGGTTCATGCTCTGGGTGGTGCCCAGTTTGTTCAGCGCCTGCATCAGCGTCTGCACGGCAGCATCGCGGTGCAAGGCGGCGCTGTTGGCCGCGGCGATCAGCACGGCGGTGATCTGCGGGTCGTTGCGGATCTCTTCTTCCAGGGTCTTGAGATTGAGCCCCTGCGGATTGAGGCTGCGCTTGATCGCCTGCTGCACGTCCGCCAGCAGCGGGCCGCCATCGGCGGTAGCGCGGCGCCCTTCCAGAAAGCGCGCCAAGGTCATGCCCGGTTGCAGCGCCGGCATCGGACAGGCGATCTCCTCGCCGACCTTGAGCAACAACTCTTCCAGGCGATGACGCAGGGAGTCCATGTTCAGCGGCTTGCTCAAGTAGGCGGTGGGGGCGAACGGCAACGCCTCGCGCACACTGGCGCTGTCGCTGCGGTTGCTCATCAGGATGAACGGCAAATGCGGTTGGCGGCCCTTGGCCCGCACGTTGCGCAACAGGTCCAGACCATCGCCGCCGGGCAACTCGCGGGCGGCGATGATCAGGTCCGGCTTGCTGGCCAGGGCCGCCAGCGCCTGGGAGCCATCGGCACATACCTGCAAACGGGCATCGCAACGCACGCTGAGCAACATCTGGCTGAGCATCTCCCGTACCCAGGGATCGCCTTCGGCAATCAACACACAGGGTGCCACGGGTGGGTTGGCAACGCTCATACTCGACTCTCCAATTCTCTGCACGCAGTCCAGTGCGCCTTCCTGGGCGTCTCCAATCTGGGAACCTTAACCCCCCGGCATTCCTTTGGGCGAAAAAAAACCCGCCGAAGCGGGTTTTTCTTCTACTGCGTCACAGTTTACGCGAGTTCTGCGAAGCACTCTTCGATGATTGCCAGACCTTTGTCCAGTTGCTCATCAGGCGAGGTCAGCGGAACCAGGATACGCAGGACGTTGCCGTAGGTGCCGCACGACAGCAGGATCAGACCCTTGTCACGCGCCTTGGCCACAACCGAGGCGACTGCGGTCGGGTTCGGGGTGTGGGAACCGGCCTTGTCGAAGACTTCAACAGCGATCATCGAACCCAGGGCACGCACGTCACCGATGATCGGGTGCTTGTCCTGGATCTTGCGCAGGCCAGCGACCAGACGCTCGCCGACAGCCTTGCTGCGGTCCAGCAGTTTTTCTTCTTCGAACACTTCCATCACGGCCAGGGCCGCGGCGCAGGCGATCGGGCTACCGGCATAGGTGCCGCCCAGGCCGCCTGGAGCGATGGCGTCCATGTATTCGGCCTTGCCGCACACGCCGGCCAGTGGGAAGCCACCGGCGATCGACTTGGCGAAGGTGGTCAGGTCAGGCGCGACGCCCATCTGTTCCATGGCGAAGAAGGTGCCGGTACGGCCAGCGCCGGTCTGCACTTCGTCAGCGATCAGGAGGATGCCGTGCTGGTCGCACAGAGCGCGCAGACGCTTCATGAACTCTTTCGGCGCGACGTAGAAACCACCTTCGCCCTGAACCGGCTCGAGGATGATGGCAGCAATGTCACGGGCTTCTGCGTCGTTCTTGAAGATGCGCTCGATGGAAGCGATCGAGTCGTCGATGCTCACACCGTGCAGCTCGTTCGGGTACAGGGCGCGGAAGATACCGCCTGGCATCAGGCCCATGCCGGCCGAGTAAGGCACGACTTTACCGGTCAGGCCCAGGGTCATCATGGTACGGCCGTGGTAAGCGCCGGTGAAGGCGATCACGCCAGCGCGGCCAGTGGCGGCACGGGCGATCTTGATGGCGTTCTCAACGGCTTCGGAACCGGTGGTGACCAGCAGGGTTTTCTTGGCGAAGTCGCCTGGAACGCGAGCGTTGATCTTTTCGCACAGCTCGACGTAAGGCTCGTAGGCCAGGACCTGGAAGCAGGTGTGGGTCAGCTTGTGCAGTTGGGCTTCAACGGCAGCGATGATCTTCGGATGCACGTGACCGGTGTTCAGTACCGCGATACCGCCGGCGAAGTCGATGAACTCGCGGCCTTCGACGTCAGTCACGGTGGCGTTCTTCGCCGTGTCGGCGAAGATCGGGTGGATCTGGCCAACACCGCGTGGAACAGCGGCGACACGACGTTGCATCAAAGATTCGTTGGTCTTGCTCATAGTGTCCTCAATGCGCCACACCCAAGGTGGCGCGATTCAAGTCGGGGTGGCCGGTATTCAACTGCGGGCAGCATGCGTTGATCGACTGCCGCAGGGGCCCAGGCCACCGTATGTACGGTGTAAAAAGGCCAGCGAGACGTCGCTCTCGCGCCCCGCTGGCAGAGGTAAAGCCTTACGCTGCGATCAGACGCTGATGCACAGGTATTTGATTTCCAGGTAGTCCTCGATGCCGTACTTGGAACCTTCGCGGCCCAGGCCCGAGGCCTTGATGCCGCCGAACGGCGCGACTTCGTTGGAGATCAGACCGGTGTTGATCCCGACCATGCCGTATTCCAGGGCTTCGGCGACACGGAACACACGGCTCATGTCACGCGCATAGAAGTACGAGGCCAGACCGAACTCGGTATCGTTGGACATGGCGATCACTTCAGCCTCGTCCTTGAAGCGGAACAGCGGTGCCAGCGGGCCGAAGGTTTCTTCCTTGGCCACGGCAGCGTCCTTCGGCACGTTGACCAGAACGGTCGGCTCGAAGAAGTTGCCTTCGATGATCTTGCCGCCGGTCAGCACCTGGGCACCTTTGCCCACGGCGTCGGCGATGTGCTCCTGGACCTTGGCCACGGCTTTCTCGTCGATCAGCGGACCAGTGGTGGTGCCAGCATCCAGACCGTTGCCGATCTTCAGCTTGGCCACAGCAGCCTTGAGCTTCTCGGCGAAGGCGTCGTAGACACCGTCCTGCACATAGATACGGTTGGCGCAGACGCAGGTCTGGCCGTTGTTGCGGTACTTGGAGATGATCGCGCCCTCGACGGCCTTGTCCAGGTCAGCGTCGTCGAACACGATGAACGGGGCGTTGCCACCCAGCTCCAGGGAAACTTTCTTGATGTCCTTGGCGCATTCGGCCATCAGCTGGCGACCGATTTCGGTGGAGCCGGTGAAGGACAGCTTGCGCACGATCGGGTTGCTGGTCAGCTCGCCGCCGACTTCGCCAGCGCTGCCGGTGACCACGCTCAGCACGCCTTTCGGAATGCCGGCACGCTCGGCCAGTTCGACCAGGGCCAGGGCGGAGTACGGGGTCTGCGAGGCAGGCTTGAGCACCATGGTGCAGCCAGCGGCCAGGGCCGGGCCGGCTTTACGGGTGATCATAGCGGCCGGGAAGTTCCACGGAGTGATCGCGGCGGTCACGCCGATCGGCTGCTTGATGACGATCAGGCGCTTGTCTGGCTGGTGGCCAGGAATGGTGTCGCCATAGATGCGCTTGGCTTCTTCGGCGAACCACTCGATAAAGGAGGCGGCATAGACGATTTCGCCCTTGGCTTCGGCCAGTGGCTTGCCTTGCTCGGTGGTCATCAGGCGGGCCAGGTCGTCCTGGTGCTCGATCATCAATTCGAACCAACGACGCAGCTTGCCAGCACGTTCCTTGGCGGTCAGCGCGCGCCAGGCCGGCAGCGCCTTCTCGGCGGCCTCGATGGCACGGCGGGTTTCAGCGGCGCCCATCTTCGGCACGGTGCCGATGATTTCGCCGGTGGCCGGGTTGTTGACCTTGATGGTCTGACCGTTGTCCGCGTCCAACCACACGCCATCGATGAAGGCTTGCTGGCGGAACAACTGGGCGTCTTTAAGCTGCATGTCGGCTTCCTTAACGGCACCGTGCAGGCACGGAGCGAATTATTGATTGTAGAAAAAGGAGAGCGTTTGAAATCTCAAACGAATCCTAGGAGCAACGAGGAGAAAGGACAATAGGGTGTTCGAAAAAAAGAACAAAAAGCGCTGTGCGGCAGCTTTTTTCAGATCAACGACAACTATAGACCGCAGAGTGTGCGAAATCGCCCACACACATTCTGACGATGGACGCCGCCAGTCTAGATGGGTATTATGGCGCCCGCGTTGCACTCGTAGCTCAGCTGGATAGAGTACTGCCCTCCGAAGGCAGGGGTCGTGGGTTCGAATCCCGCCGAGTGCGCCATCTTCCTTTCCCTTTGGTCCCAAAGGGCCGGCGTTACCGCCACGTCCCGATTGCTCCTTGTCTTTAGCACCGCGCCCCAGCCATGAGCGCGTACGGCGCTACCCGGTTCTTGCCCTACGGGCCTTGATCGACGGATGCGGGACCAGAAGGCTCAGGTGAATACCTGGGCCTTTTTATTTGCCGCCGACACAGTGTCAGATTTTGTTTCGAGCGTTCGAAATCACTGGCTGACGCTGCATCCTAGGAAATACCCTACCCGGTCTGTCGATGCCCGTCTGATTGTCCCTGGGAACGCGTACCTCTAGGCTCCAGCCCTTCACCGAAAACTCGGTGAGCGGGTGTGGTAACCCGGTGTTGTGGATCATCCCATACAGCCTATGGCGGCTGTGCGCGGGAGGCTTTCGAGCCTGCCGGGTTTGGGTGTTCCCTCGGTTTACCACCCCGCGTACAGCTGCCACCCATTCGTGTGGTAACGGATGACGGTGTCAGCTCCAACTGGAGCACCCCATGAAGAAAGTCGTACCCGATCCACCGCTAGACCACTCCACCACCACCGCCCACACCATCTTCGGCAGTTGCCAGGCTGGCCACTCTCCCCTGTTCGCCGTCTGCTCCGGCATCGCGGCCCACGACGCGCTGGTGCATGCTTCACTTTACCTGGGCTGCGCTTACGACACCGGCTACAGGGCAATGGATGACACCGATCCCGCCAGCAGGGGCTTTCTCTGGTCCACCCTGCATTCGGTGGAAATGGCCAAGGGATTGGTGGATGCGTTACTCGATGGCCTGGAAGATCGGATCACGCTGTAGCCGCTGCCGCTAGGCTGCGATCGGTGGGAGCGGCGGTACGACGACTCGACTTGCCCCGCGATTGAACGCTGCGACGCATCGCGGGGCAAGCCCGCTCCTACAAGCAGTCGATCGCAGCCTGGCGGCAGCGGCTACGGGTGTTGTGCAAATTGTTCCAGCAGCAACGCCAATAACAAGGCAAAATGCCATTAACTGATTCGCATTCAATGAATCAGGTGTCTGGAACATATTCACAAGAAGGATCTTTATGAAGCGGTTCGCTTTGACCCCCGCCAGGCTGGTCGGGATGTTGTGCTGTCTGTTCGCGTTCTCCCTGGCCCAGGCCAAGGATGATGGAACCGACCCCTCCGTCACCATCGAAAAGGAAATCCAGCGTACGGTCGTTGCCGATGACGGCAGTTTCGAGACCACCCAGGAGCTGGTCTACCTGATCAACGAAGAGCGCGCGATCAAGGCCAAGGCCCAACATGCGCTGCCCTACAACCGCACCCTGGAAAGCCTCGACGTCATCCAGGCCTATACCCAGAAGCCGGATGGTCGCAAGGTGGTGGTCAGCCCCGAGCAGATCAAGGAACAGCAAGAGCAGCAATCGGCCAAGGCGCCGATGTTCTTCGACAGCCTGGTCAAAGTGGTGATCTTCCCGGACGTGGCGGTGGGCGATCGCCTGGTCCTGAGCGTCAAGAAGCGGCGCAACACCGCGTTGTTCCCCGGTCAGTTCGAAGACCTGGCCATGCCGCAGTTCCACCCGACCCGGCAGTTCACCCTGATCTACGACCTGCCCGATTCCCTCAAACTGCATGCCGATGCCAAAGGCTTCGAGGCCAGCACGCCCAAGACTGCTGCCGGACGCACGGTGTACCGGTGGGATTACGTGCAAGGGGATAACGCCCGAACCGAACTTGGCTCGGTGGCCTACTCGGACTATGGCAAGTACCTGGCCGTCTCTACCTTCAATGACTACAGCGCGTTCGCCAAGGCCTACGCCGCACGGGCCAAGAGCGAGGTGACGCCGGCTATCCGCGAACTGGCCGAATCGCTCACCGCCAAGCTCGACAACCCACGGGACAAGGCCCTGGCCCTGGGAGACTGGGTGCGCCGCAATATCCGCTACGTGGCCGTTTACATCGGTGCCGGTGGTGTCGTCCCGCATGCTGCCGACACGGTGTTGAGCAACCGCTACGGCGACTGCAAGGACCACGTCGCCCTGCTCGAAGCCCTGCTGGCGGCGGTTGACATCGAAAGCAGCCCGGCGCTGGTCAACCTCGGCAATGCCTATGTACTGCCCAAGGTGCCGACCCTGGGGGTGATCAACCATGCGATCACCTATATCCCGAGCCTTGACCTGTACATGGACTCGACGTCCCCGGCCATTGCCAGCAACTACCTGCCGGTGCCGGTGCTGGACAAGCCCACCCTGCTGACCCGCACCGGCACGCTAGGCCGCACCCCGGCCACCCAGGCCAGCAAGGTCGAGAACACCATCACCTTCACCATCGCCCGCAATGGCGCTGCCGACTTCCAGCATGTGTCGACGATCGAAGGTTGGGCGGCCGAGCTGAACCGCTGGGGTTTGCGCAACATGACCCCGGCCCAGCGCGAGCAGATGGTCCAGCAGATCCTTGCGGCCTACGGCCAGAGTGGCAGTGGCAAGACCAGCAGTGACGACTTGGACGGCGAAGGCAGCTTCGCCCTCAAGGTCGAAGGGCGCAGCGAAAACCTGGTCAACCTGCCCGGCCCGATCGGCGTTCCGACCCTGAGCAGCCTGGCCGGCGGCATCGCCCAGAGTGCATTCGGCTTCGTTGCCGAAAAACAGCGGACCCAGGCCTTCACCTGCATCTCCGGCATTACCGAAGAGCAGGCACGCTTCAAGTTCCCGGCCGGAGTGAAGATCCTTGCCACGCCCAGGGCAGTTACGCTCAAGCACCCGTACCTGGACTACAGCGCCGAATACCAGCAACAGGGCAACAGCGTACTGGTCAAACGTCGCTTCGACTTCCATTACCCCAGGTCGGTCTGCAGCGTTGCCGACTACGAGAGCATGAAGCCTGTGGTGGACGCCATGCTCAATGACCTGAACAGCCAGGTGATCGTGCACAAAGGCTGATCGACCAACACCTGCCGGGCATGGGGCGGCTCGGCAGGATTTTTCCCGACATACCCGGCCCATGACGTTTTTCAATCGACTCGATGCCGCTTTCTCCCTTGCCCTGCGGCCTTCTGTACACGATTCTGTAGGTATCTGCCGTCAACCCCTCCACGCATTGCAGAGGCTTACTATGAAAACCGTGGCACAGCTCCTTAAAACCAAAGCGCAGCAGCATCACCAGGTTCATACCATCGCCCCGGATCAGATGGTGCTCGACGCACTGAGGTTGATGGCGGAGAAGAACGTCGGTGCCCTGCCGGTGGTCGAAGGTGGCCAGGTGGTGGGGATCGTCAGTGAACGCGACTACGCACGGAAGATGGTACTCAAGGGTCGCTCGTCGGTGGGTACCCCGGTCAGCGCGATCATGAGCGCACCGGTGATCACCGTCGACACGAAAAAGAACATCGACGACTGCATGAACATGATGACCGACAGCCACCTGCGGCACTTGCCGGTGGTTGAGAACGGCGAGCTGTTGGGCCTGCTGTCGATCGGTGACCTGGTCAAGGAAGCCATCGCCGAACAGGCCAGAATGATCCAGCAACTGGAACAGTACATCCGCGGCGACTGAGTCGCGGCGAACAACTTCAGCGGTATTCGCCCTCCAGCTCATCGAGCTGGTGGTCGAAGCTGCGCAGACGCGCCGACCAGGTGTACACCAGCACTTCCAGATCCCGATTGAGCACCGCTGCCCCGCCTCGGCCGCTGCTTTGCTGTGAATCGCACAGGTCCAGTTGATAACGTTCGCGGGCCATGGCTGTGGCCACGGTGGACAGCTCGCGTGCGTTGTCGAACCAGTGCCGGTGGCGGTCGTGGGTTTCCCGGTCGAGCTCCCGGCATTGGCGTTTCAGGGCTTCCAGGCTCTGCTCCAGCGGCGTGCCTTCCAGCTCCCCCATGACCTCCTGGAACGTGCGCCCGGGCTGCCAGTAGCTACCCCAGAAGTAGCGATCGAACACGGTCTCGACGCGGCGCAGGGCAACCTTGGTGTTCCAGATGGCGACCAGGGTGCGGCCCTGGGCCAGTTGACGCTTGTTGACCCTTAGCTGCTGCCAGGCGATCCAGGCCAGCGCCGTCAGCGCCAGCGCCCCGATCACCCCGGCGGCCGCGTAGAGGAACACCAGGGCCTGGTCGAGCTGATAGGCCTGTTTGACTCCATAGAAATAACCGGCGGTCAGCAAGCCCAAAGCTGTTGCGACACACCAGAAGCCGACGGCGTAGGGATCTTTCATTGGCGCTATCCCCCTGTTGTTTTTTCCTGAGCATAGCAACGCCAAACACCGGTTTCAGGTGCCGCTCAGCGTTTATTTTCTAGGACGCCTGAGGGCCTCGTTGAGCTGGTCGAACAGTTCCGCCCAATCGGCATCGTCATTGATGCTTTGTTGCAGAAAGGCTTTCTGACTGGAGTTCCAGAACGGCGCATCGACCAGTTTTATTTCCCCCTTGAGCGGAGAATGGGTGGTGATGAACTGGTCGATGCCGACGGGATCGTCAGGCAGGCCCAGTTGTTTGAACAATTCCGAAAACTTGTGGTTGGGTGCTTCCATGGGTCACTCCTTAAGGCCAGGCGGGGCATCCACGACGCCTGCCTGGCGGTGGGTTGATCATCAGCAAACCTCGCGCACTTCGGCGTGAGGCACCAGTTTCAGGTACTCCGACACTTTCATGTGGATCAGGTGATCGTGATCACCGGCTTCGACGTAGATGTCGTCCTGGCGGGTCAAGGTCGGGTCGACCAGCATCTTGAGCGAGTAAGCATCGCCCATCGCCGGAATGGCGCCCCGTTCGCAGTCGCCGAACAGGTGAGGAAGATTGCTTTCGCTCGTCATGTGCCACTGCCCGGTGACAGGCACCTTGCTCATGTCCAGATGGCGGTTGGCCGGCAGCACAGCCATCAGGTAGTTGCCATGGCGGTCGTCGAGCATGACCGACTTGGCCACCCGCTCGGCAGGCACTCCGGCCAGGCGTGCCGATTCCAGGCTGGTGGACGAGTGCGCGTGAGGAACGATGTCATAGTCGCAGCCTGCCTTGTCCAGGCATAGCTGCAGGGTTTTTGCCATACGCATGATGCACCTCCGGATACTACTCCCCCACTCCTGAAGTTTAGGCCGTGTAGCCTGAGGCAGCCGACTAAACTTAGAGGACACGCACAGACCGGGTGAATTCAGGTGATCGCTCGCTGGTGTCGGCACCTGCTGCTTCTGCTCCTGCTCGGCGCGCTACCGGGCGGCCAGGCTGCGCCGGGGCACCCGGTGTTGGTACTGAGTATCAATGACGCCATTGGTCCGGCCAGCGCCGACTATCTGATACGCGGTCTTGAGCACGCCAAGGCCGACCAGGCGCAACTGGTGGTGATCCGCCTCGACACCCCTGGCGGGCTGGACAGCTCGATGCGCGAGATCATCAAGGCGATCCTGGCCAGCCCCGTGCCGGTCGCCAGCTTCGTCGCCCCCAGCGGCGCCCGTGCCGCCAGCGCCGGGACCTACTTGCTGTACGCCAGTCACGTCGCGGCCATGGCCCCGGGCACCAACCTGGGGGCCGCCACGCCGGTGCAGATCGGCGGCCTGCCCGGCACACCCAAGGACCCTGCCGCACCTCCAGCGGCACCGACCGGCGACAAGCAGGCACCGCGCAGCGAACAGGACACCCTGACCCGCAAGCAGGTCAACGATGCGGCCGCCTACATCCGCAGCCTGGCCCAGTTGCGCGGGCGTAACGCCGACTGGGCCGAACAGGCGGTGCGCGAGGCCGTCAGCCTGCCGGCCAGCGAGGCCCTGCGCTTGAAGGTGGTCGACCTGGTGGCCAATGACCTACCCGACCTGCTGCGCCAGCTCGACGGCAAGACCCTGGAGGCCGCCGGCCAATCCGTGCAACTGCACACCCGCAATGCGCTGCTGGTAGAACGCCAGCCGGACTGGCGCACACGGCTGCTGGCGATCATCACCAACCCCAGTGTGGCGCTGATCCTGATCATGATCGGGGTCTACGGCCTGATGTTCGAGTTCATGAGCCCGGGCTCCGGGGTGGGCGGGGTGATCGGTGGCATCTGCCTGTTGCTGGCCTTGTACGCGCTGCAATTGCTACCGGTCAGCTATGCCGGCGCGGCCCTGATCCTGCTGGGCCTGGCCTTCATGATCGCCGAGGCGTTCCTGCCCAGCTTCGGCGTGGTCGGCTTCGGCGGCATTGTCGCCTTCGTGGTCGGCGCGGTGATCCTCATGGACACCGATGTACCGGGTTTCGGCATTCCGCTGCCGCTGATCCTGACCCTGGCCCTGCTCTCGGCCCTGTTGCTCGGCGGTGTGCTGGGCATGGCCATCAAAGCGCGCAGGCGGGCGCTGGTCAGCGGCGATGCCGGTCTGGTCGGCAGCCTGGCCACGGTCATGGCGGTCAACGACAGCGATCCGTACATCGGTTCGGTGCAAGTACAGGGTGAACAGTGGCAGGCCCAGTGCCAGACGCCACTTATGGTCGGACAACGCGTCCGGGTGATCTCACGCAAAGGCGTACTACTGGACGTCAGCGCTGCGGCGGATGCCGTGGCGCGAGGAGACTGAGCATGTTCTTCGAACTGGGCTTTGGTGCAGTGCTAGCGCTGACGGCGGTGCTGTTGCTGTCGGCGTTTCGCATCCTGCGCGAATACGAGCGGGGCGTGGTGTTCCAGCTGGGACGCTTCTGGCGGGTCAAGGGGCCGGGGCTGGTGCTGCTGATTCCGGGCGTGCAGCAGATGGTCCGGGTCGACCTGCGCACCGTGGTGCTGGATGTACCGCCGCAGGACGTGATCACCCGCGACAACGTCTCGGTGAAGGTCAATGCAGTGCTCTACTTTCGCGTGCTCGACCCGCAGAAGGCGATCATCCAGGTCGAGGACTTTCTCATGGCCACCAGCCAGCTGGCCCAGACCACCCTGCGTGCGGTGCTCGGCAAACATGAACTGGACGAGCTGCTGGCCGAGCGGGAACGCCTGAACCTGGACATCCGCCAGGTGCTCGATGCCCAGACCGATGCCTGGGGGATCAAGGTGGCCAACGTCGAGATCAAGCATGTCGACCTCAATGAGTCGATGATCCGCGCCATCGCCCGCCAGGCCGAAGCAGAACGCGAGCGGCGGGCCAAGGTGATCCATGCCGAAGGTGAGTTGCAGGCGTCGGAAAAGCTGATGCAGGCGGCGGAAATGCTCGGTCGCCAGTCGGGGGCCATGCAACTGCGTTACATGCAGACGTTGGGCAGCATCGCAGGAGACAAGTCGTCGACCATTGTCTTCCCGTTGCCGATCGATCTGCTCAAAGGGTTTGCAGATAAGTGAGCTATCGCGGGGCAAGCCCGCTCCTACAGGGTGTAGGAGCGGGCTTGCCCCGCGATTGCGATTTACCAGCCACCGCCCAGAGCCAGGAACAAACCGATCTGCCCCATCGCCACCTGGGTATTGGCCGCCGCCAGTTGCGCGCGCATGTCGGTATAAGTCCGGGTGGCCTGCAGGTCGGCCAGGAAGGATTCCCGTCCGGCCTGGTAGTAACGGTGGGTCTGGTCGGCCGCCAGCTGCGCCGAGCGTTCGGCGTCGGCCAGGGCATCGCGTCGGTCGAGCAAGGCGCTGTACTTGGCCAGGCTGGTCTGGGTCTCGCGGATGGCATTGAGCACCACCCCGTCGAAATGCGCCAGCGCCGCCTGGGTCGAGGCCTCGGCCTCGCGGATCCGCGCCCGTGAGCCGTTGGTCGGTACGGTCCAGGTCAGCAACGGGCCGAAGCCCCAGCGGTTGGTGGCCGGCTCGCCTAGGTTTTCCAGGATACCGATGGTGCCAACCTGGGCGCCGATGCTGATATCCGGATAGAGCTGGCCGGTGGCCACGCCAATGGTCGCCGTGGCCGCCGCCAGATGCCGCTCGGCCTGGCGGATGTCCGGACGCCGCTTGAGCAAGGCGGCACCGTCGCCCACCGGAATGATCTGGGCAATATGGGGCAGCTCTGCGCACTCGGCGGTGCCGGCCGGCAGTTGCGCCACCGGCTTTTCCAGCAGCATCGACAGGGTATACAGGCCTGCCTCACGGAAGGCCTGGTAACGCGGCAACTCGGCGCGCAGGGATTTGTACTGGGTCTGCGAACGGGTCACCTGGGTTTCGTCGCCGCGGCCGGCATCGCGCAGGCGCTGGGTCAGGGCCACTTGTTGCTCCTGCAGGTCCAGGGACTCGTGGGCGATGTGGTATTCCTCGTTGGCCGCGCAGACCTGGGTGTAGGCGCGCACCACTTCTGCAACCAGGGTGATGCGTGCGGTATCGGCTGCAGCCTGGGTGGCATCGGCATTGGCCTGGGCTGCTTCGACGCCCCGCTTGAGGGTGCCCCACAGGTCGAACTGGTAGGACGCGCTGAGGATGGCTTCACCGATGTTCGCCACCGGGACCTTTTCCGGCAGCAGGAAGGCTTCGCCCGATTCCTGCAAACGCTGGGCGCCGAGCTTCACGCCGCCATTCAAGCCTCCTCGGGCCTGGGCCTCTTCGACCTGGGCGCGGGCGCGGGCAAGGTTGGCGGCGGCGACGCGCAGTTCACTGTTGGCAGCCAGGGCCTGGCTGACCAAGGCATCGAGCCGTGGGTCCTGGTACAGGTGCCACCAGTCCCGGGGCACCGGTGCGGAGACCACGCTGTCGGCATCCTGGCGCAGCGGACCTTGCAGGTCGGCACGCTGGATCGCTGCGTCTTCGGGCAGCGTGTAATCCGGCCCGACCATCTGACAGGCCGACAGCAGCAGGCTCAGGCCCAGCAGCGACAGGCGTTTCATGGGCGGCTACCGTCGATGATCGACACGGTCGCGGTGCGCCCGGCGATCATGCGAAAGTCCTGGGGCACTTCGTCGAAGGCAATCCGCACCGGAATCCGCTGGGCCAGGCGTACCCAACTGAAGGCCGGGTTGACGTTGGGCAGCAGGTTGGCGCCGCTGCTGCGGTCACGGTCCTCGATGCCGGCGGCAAAGCTCTGCACGTGTCCGCGCAGCCGGGCATTGTCCCCCATCACGCGGATATCCACGGCCTGGCCGATCTGGATGCCGGCCAGCTTGGTTTCTTCGAAGTAGCCATCGACGTGGTAGGAGTCGCTGTCGACCACCGACAGCACCGGCTTGCCCGCACTGACGAACTCATGGGCGCGCGGGGCGCGGTCGTTGAGGTAGCCATCGACCGGGCTGCGCACCACCGAGCGGTCCAGGTTGAGCTGGGCCGCATCCACCGCCACCTGGGCCTCGGCCAGTGCCGACTGCGCCCGCGCCTCGCGGGACTGGCTTTCTTCCAGTTGCTCCTGGGCCACCAGGTTACCGAGGTTACGGTTGCGCCGGGCCTCACGCTGAGACTGGGCCAGGGTTTCCTTGCGTTCGGCCAGGGTCGCCTGGGCCTGGCGCAAGGCCAGGCGGAAGCGGTCCTGGTCGATGGTGAACAGCACATCGCCGCGCTTGACCACCTGGTTGTCGCGTACGTCGACCTGCTGGATCAACCCGGACACGTCCGGGGCGATCTGGATCACGTCGGCGCGGATATGCCCGTCCCGGGTCCAGGGGGCGAACATGTAATACAGGACCATCTGCCAGACCAGTACGGTCGCCAGTGTCACTACCAACAGGGTCAGGACCACACGGCCCAGGGTCAGCAAGGGTTTCTTCATGGCAGCATCAGGTTTCGGCAAAAGTGATCGACCGTGCCGAGCAGCACGGCGTAGAGCGCAACGTTGAACAGTGCCCGGTGCCAGACCAGGCGATAGAAATGAACCCGGGTGAGCAGCGCGTGCACCCCGAGAAACAACAGGTAGGTGAGGACCATCATCACCAGCAGCGTGGGCAGGAACACCCCACTGATATCCAGATCACCGATCACAGGGGCGCTCCGTCGATGCCATAGGGCAGTTGTGGCGGGTCTCCGGCGGGCTCCAGCACCACCTCGACCCCGGGCAGCAAGGCCAGGCGCAGGCCGCTCAGGGCGTGCAGCAGGTGCACCCGGGCATCGCCACTGCCGGCCAGGTCGTCAAGGTTCAGGGCGCGGCGGGCCTGCTCCATGCTTTGCAGCAACACCTCGGGCGCGTGCAGGCGACGGCGGGCATCCAGGCAGGCCTGGAAATGCTCGCCCACCTCCTGCACCACCTGTTCCAGCCTGAGCCGTGGCTGCGCGCCGACCCGCGGCATGTAGGCCAGCAGGTCCAGCAGGTTCAGGCCCACACGCAGATCGCGCAGGGCGCTACCGGTGTCCTGGCCGGTCTGGGTCAGGCGCGGCAGGTGCTGCATCAGGCGGTCGAGCATCTGCACGCCGAGGCGGCGGTGTTCGGCCAGGGTCGCCGGGCGGGTCATGCCGACGATGTCGCTCCAGCTGAAGCGGGTCAGGCGCTTGGCCGCCAGCTCCACGCCGAACGGACGCATCACCAGGGTCCAGAGGAAGGCGAACAGCAGCCCCACGGGACCTGCCAGGTTGGCGTTGATGAAGGTCAGGAAGTTGGCGTCGTAGGCGCCCTGGATGCTGATGAACGAGGCGGTGTTGACAATGGTCAGCAAGGTGCCCAGGTAGAACTGCGGCTGCACCGTCAAGGTGCCGACACAGATGAACGGCACGGCAAAGGCCAGCACCAGCATCGGGAAGTCGTGCAGGTTGGGCAGCACCAGGAACAGGTAAAGACTGGCGAATACCACCGAAGCCGCCGTCCAGAAGAAGAACCGGTAGATCTGCGGCGCCGGGTCGTCCATGGCGGCGAAGAAGCTGCAGGCCACTGCAGCGAGGATCACTGCGCTGCCGCCGTCATTCCAGCCCAGCAGGATCCACAGGGTGGTGGCGGCGATGATTGCGGTGACGGTGGAGAACACCGAATAAAGCATCAACCCGCGGTCGAAGAACGGGGTCAGCCGGCCCAGGCGCCAGTGCCGGTAGACCGCGCGCCAGGGCGACAGGTCTTCGTTGCGTATGGCGTGTTGCAGGCTGCAGCAGTCCTGCCACAGGTCGACCCATTCGGCCAGGCGATAGAGCGCATTGGACAGCAGCAGCGAAGCGCGCTGGTCCAGGGCCGCGGCGCCGGGCTGCATATGCTCGAGCTGGACGCGCAGGGCCGACCAGCGGCCTGGCTCGGCATCAGCGGCCGTGCCCTGCAGCCAGTCACGGGCCTGCGCCAGCATCGGCTGCAACTGTTCGGCCTCTACCGGCGCCCGGGCCTCGAGCGCCAGCAAGGCGTCGTCCAGGGCATCGACCACCGGCAGCAAGTGGATCATGCGGCCACGCAACTCTCGGGCATTCTTCACCGTCTGCGGACGGGCGCCTTCATGGGACAACTGGCCGATCATCACCTCCAGGGAGTTGAAGGTGGCAACCATCTGGGCGCGCAGGCTGCCGACGGTCTCGGCGGCGGTTTCACGGGCGAGAAAGGTGTCGCTGTAGCGGGTCGCCGCGCTGAACCAGTTGCCGGTAGCGCCAACCAGCACCGGCGTCAGCCGCCGGGGCCAGAAGATCGCCCCGACCACCGCCGCACAGACGATGCCCAGGCAGATTTCCTGGGCCCGGGACGAGGCGATGTCGAACACCATCAACGGGTTGTCGACCACCGGCAGGGCGATCATCGGCAAGGTATAGCCGGCGAGCATCAGCGCATAGCTGTTGGCGGTGCGCAGGTGCAGGGAGAGAAACAGCAAGGTGCCGGTCCACAAGGCGATGGCCACCGTCAGCAGCACCGGCGCCTGCACCAGCAGCGGCACCAGGAACACTGCGCCGGCGGCGCCCAACAGGGTGCCCAGGGCACGGTACAGTGCCTTGGAGCTGGTCGGCCCGACGAAGGGGCTGGAAACGATATAGACCGTGGCCATGGCCCAGTAAGGGCGCGGTAACTGCATGAGCAAGGCGATGTACAGGGCGATCATCGACGCGGCAAAAGTGCGCACGCCATAGAACCAGTCACGCGCAGGCGGCAGGGAGCTGAAAAAGCCCTTCAAGAAAGTACACCCGGGGTCATTGCGACATTCATAGTTTGCTAACTATCAATATTCTTCGATCCACCTCCTCCGCGTCAAGCGTGGCTGACCAGCGTCGGCCTCATGGCTGCAATTGATCATCCAGTTTCATGGTCAGCGCCAACGTGCTGCCCAGGTCAATGGCCTGGTCGCGCCAGAACAGGTAGCGCAAGGCGTTACCGGAAACACTGAAATGCACCGCCAGCTCTTCGGCAGCCTGCATCACCCCGGCCACGGCGGCCAGCTCCAGCCAGTACACTGCGGAGCGTTGATCGGCCGCCACGTTCTGCCCGTGCAACTGCCGGTAGCCCACCTCGAACCGGCAGCGTGCCTCGCCACGTTGCGCGCCGCGCAGGAACCAGCGGTAAGCCTGGTGCAGGTCGACCGTCCACTCCTGGCTGTCGCTGTCGCAAATTTCCTCTTCGTAGAGATCGCCCAGGGCGGCGGCGGCCTGCTCAAGGCCGCGCTCGAAGGCTTGCTGGTAGTACTCGGCGGCCGTGGCGTAGGCCACCTCGACCCCCTTGCCGAAGTAATACTGTTGGCCCAGGTTGAACCAGGCAGCCGCACTGCCCTGCAGCGCCGCCATGCGCAGCAGGTGCCCGGCCAACAGCGGGTCGGCGCGCCAGTATTTGCCGTTGAGCCAGATCCAGCCCAGGTCGTTGAGCGCTGCCACATTACCCTCCAGGGCCTGGCTGCGCAGTTCGCTGTACAACAACTGCAGGTCCGAGGCTTCTTCCAGACGGTTGATCAGGCTGAAGCTTTCGCCCAGTACCGCCCGCTGGCTGGGCATACCCACCCCGGCATACAGCCGCGGCACCTGGCCGGGCCGAATGGTCGCAGGGGTGATTCGCTCGGGCAGCAAGCGCTCAAGCAGTGGGTAGATGTTGCTGGCAGCTGACATGTTCATCCTCATTGAACAACCCACGGATCCGACAGCGGGCGTGATGAGGCGTGATTCTGCGCAGGGTCACGACAAAACCTGTCGCGAACGATTCGGTTCGGGCCAATCAACTGCATCATCCTTGATTTGAAAGCATAAATGGCTAATTGCCATATCTCTCCGCTGACGCCATGCTACAACCGCAAGCCTAGACAAGGACGCCACCTTTTGCCCTCCGCCACCACCCGTGCCACCCTCAGCCGTCAATGGGAGTTGCTGCGCCAGTTGCCCAGTCGCTCACCGGGCATTACCAGTGCCGAGCTGGTCGCACGCCTGCAGGACGCAGGCTTTACCATCAGCAAACGCAGCATCGAACGCGATCTCAACGAGCTGTCGTTGATCTTTCCGCTCGAACGAAACGACAAGAGCATTCCCTATGGCTGGTACTGGGCGGCCAGCGCCTATAGCGACGTGCAGCAGCTGGCCGTGCATCGCTCGCGCAAGCTGCACGCCAGCGACAATGCCAATGAGGGGATGCCCGATTTCGACCTGCAAGCCTACCTGCGCAGCGATGCCCCGCCCTGCGAAGCACCCGACAGGATCGAGCTGCAAGCCTGGATCAACGACAACCTGGCGCGCCTGATGCGCGAGACGCCGTTGTCTGCGGATATGCAGCTCACCCAACTGCAACACGGCCACCGCTTGCGGGCGACCGTGAGCAACAGCTGGCAGTTGCGTTGGTGGTTACTGAGCCAGGGCGATGGGCTGATCGTCGAACAGCCCCTGCCCTTGCGCCAGCAGATGGCCGAAACCCTGAGCAAGGCGGCGGCGCAGTACCAGGACGCCTGAGGCCTTCAGCGCTGCATGCCCCAGCGCCGCACGGTGAGGCGCTCCAGGGTGTTGAACACCAGGCTTTCCACCAGCAGGCCGATCAGGATCACCACCGCCAGCCCGGCGAACACTTTGTCGGTGTACAGCTCGTTGCGGTTCTGGAAGATGTACCAGCCCAGCCCGCCCTTGCCGCTGGTGGCGCCGAACACCAGCTCGGCGGCGATCAGCGTGCGCCAGGCAAAGGCCCAGCCGATCTTGAGCCCCGAGAGGATCGACGGCAGCGCCGCCGGGACAAGGATATGCACCACCAGGCGCAAACCACGCAGGCCGTAGTTGCGACCGGCCATGCGCAAGGTTTCGCTGACCCCGAGAAAGCCGGCATAGGTGTTCAGGGCCAGGGCCCAGAGCACCGAATGAACCAGCACGAAGATCAGGCTGTTGTCGCCCAGGCCGAACCAGAGCAACGCCAGGGGCAGCAGGGCGATGGCCGGTAGCGGGTTGAACATCGAGGTCAGGGTGCCGAGCAGGTCACGGCCGAACTGGGTCGACACCGCCAGGCTGGTGAGGCCGAAGGCCAGGACGATGCCCAGCAGGTAGCCCTTGAGCAGTACCACCAGCGAAACGCCGACCTTGGCCAGCAGCTCGCCGCTGATCAGGCCTTGGTACAAGGCCGTGGCGGTCTGCAGGAAGCTGGGCAACAGCAGGTCGTTGTCCTGGTAACGGGCGACGGCCTCCCAGGCCAGCGCCAGCAATACCAGGATCACGCCCTTGCGCAGCCAGCCCTGTTGCCAGAGGCGTTGCCCCAGTGACAGGTCGCGCTCCAGCGAGACATCGAGCAACGGTTCGAGCACCACCTCGTATTCCTGACGCGGTGTAGCGGATGTGGTCATGGCAGAACTCCCGGTCAGTAGGCGATGCGAATATCGGCAAAATCCAGGGCCGGCACCTGTTCGGCCTGGCCGTCATCCTCGAACAGCAGCCGGTGGATACGCCGCGCCGAAGCCTGGAAGTCGTTGCCACCGAGGCTTTGCAGGTCGTACTGGTGGCTGTGGATTTCGGCCCGTACCCGGCCGGGATGGGGCGACAACAGCAGAATCCGGTTACCCACCACCAGCGCTTCTTCAATCGAATGTGTAACGAACAGCAAGGTGAAACGCACCTCCTCCCAGAGCAGCAGCAACTCCTCCTGCATCTTGCGCCGGGTCAGGGCATCGAGCGCGGCGAAGGGCTCGTCCATCAGCAACACCTTGGGCTGCATGGCCAACGCCCGGGCAATGGCCACCCGCGCCTTCATGCCGCCGGACAGGGTGTGCGGGTAGGCGTCGGCAAAGTTCGCCAGGCCGACCTTTTCCAGGTAGTGCTCGGCCCTTGCCTGCGCTTCCTTGCGCTTGAGTGTGCCGGAGGCCAGCAAAGGGAACATCACGTTCTCCTTGACCGTTTTCCAGGGCGGCAACTGGTCGAACTCCTGGAACACCACGATGCGGTCCGGGCCCGGGCCGTTCACCGTCTGCCCCTGCAGGCGAATCACCCCCTCGACCGGTTCGATAAAACCGCCGATCGCCTTGAGCAGCGTCGACTTGCCGCAACCGGAGGGGCCCAGCAGGACAAAGCGGTCGGCCTTGTCCACTTCGAAGCTGACCTGGTGAGTGGCGCGCACCACGCGCTGCGCGGTGCGGTATTCCAGGCTGACATTGTCCACCTGCAGCAGTGCCGGCGTCGCGACGCTGCTCAACTTGCTGACCGTGTGGCCTTGCAATGAGCTGTTCATGCGTTTCAGCTCCCTTGCAGCGGCTTCTCGTCCTGGAAGAAGTAGTCCTTCCAGGATTCGGGTTTGTGCTTGATCGCGCCCACGCGGTAGAGGAACTCGGCCAGTGGGTAGGTGTTTTTCGGCGTGACGCTGAACTCGTACTGCGGGTTGTCGATGATCTTGAGCAGTGCTTCGCGGTCGATCTTGGCCTTGGTCACGCGGATGTAGGTATCGGCGGCGGCAGCCTTGTCGTTCTGGGCGAAATCCGCGGCCTCGGCCAGGGCATCGACGAAGGCCTTGTAGGTCTTGGGATTGTCCTTGCGGAACTTCTCGGTGGCGAACAGCACGGTCGGCGAGTTGGGGCCGAGCAGGTCATAGGTGTTGAGCACCACATGGACGTTCTTGTTGGCCAATACCTGGTCCTGGAACGGCGGGTTGGAGAAGTGCCCGTTCAGCTCGGTGCCGCCGGCCAGCAAGGCCGCCGTGGCGTCGGGATGGGGGACGGCCAGGGTGTACTTGTCCAGGCGTGCGTATTCCTTGTCGCCCCATTGCTTGGCGGCGGCGTACTGGAGGAACCGCGACTGTACCGAGACGCCTACTGCCGGCAGGGCAATGCGGTCCTTCTCGCTCAGGTCGGCGATGGTCTTCACATTCGGGTTGCTACTGACCAGGTAGTACGGGAAGTTGCCGAGCGAAGCCACGGCCTTGACGTTCTGTCGGCCCTGGGTGCGGTCCCAGATGGTCAGCAAAGGGCCGACGCCGGCGCCGGCGATATCGATCGAGCCGGCCAGCAAGGCATCGTTGATCGCCGAGCCACCGGACAGTTGCGTCCAGTCGACCTTGATGTCGATGCCCTGCGCCTTGCCGTGCTTCTCGATCAGGTGCTGGTCGCGCACCACATTGAGCAGCAGGTAGACGATGCCGAACTGTTCGGCGATGCGGATTTCACCTTCGGCCTGGGCCGTGGCGGGGGCGACCAGGCTGCCGGTGAGCAGGCTGGCACCCAGGGCGATACTGGCCGCCAGGCGGCTGATTGACTTGCGCATGCTGTACTCCTCGAGACTGTCAGAACGGGGCATCGCCCTGGATGGTGGTGCGGTACAGCTTGCGGCGCAGGTGCGCCGGACAGCCGGTGGCCAGATGGATCAGCGAGCGGTTGTCCCAGAACACCAGGTCGCGCGGCTGCCACTGATGGCGGTAGATGTTCTGCTCCAGCACGCTGTGGGCGTAGAGCTCGGCGAGGATCTGCCGGCTTTCGTCTTCGGGCAGGCCGATGATGCGGGTGGTGAAACCCTCACTGACGAACAACGCCTTGCGACCGTTTTCCGGATGGGTGCGCACAACGGGGTGAATCACTTCCTGCACTTGGGCCAGTTGCTCGGCGCTCAAGGTCGGCCGCCAGTTGCCTTCGAACTTGGTCTCGCTGTAGCGCGCGGTGTAGGAATGCGCCGCCTGGCGGCCCTCCACAGTCTTGCGCAGTGCCTCGGGCAGGCCGTCCCAGGCCTTGTGCATGTCGGCGAACAAGGTGTCGCCGCCTTCGCTGGGCAGTTCCTGGGCATGCAGCATCGAGCCCAGGCTTGGCAGCTCCTTGTAGGAGAGGTCCGAGTGCCAGAACTTGCCAGCATCGCCCAGGCCGATGTTCTGCCCGTTTTCGACGATGTTGGAGACGATCAGGATTTCCGGGTGCCCGGCCAGCAGGAACTGCTTGAGCACATGGATTTGCAGCACACCAAAGCGGCGGCTGAAGGCGATCTGTTGTTCGGGGGTGATGCGCTGGTCACGAAAGACCAGCACATGGTGGTCAAGGTGCGCCCGATGGATGCGGGAAAAGTCGTCGGTGCTGACCGCTCGGGTCAGGTCCAGGCCGATGATCTCGGCACCGACGGCGCCGCTGAACGGCAGGATTTCGAAGTGTTGCTGCTGTGCGCTGTCGTTGGACGACAAGGCGATGGAGGCCGCTGACATGATTCACTCCCACGCAGAGCGCGCCCAAAGGTGCGCGCATCGATCAGAAACTCACGGGGTTCCGTGTTGGTTCGGTCGTGCGGCGCGCCGATTGGTCGGCAGGTACGCAGGGAAGTGACTATAAAGTCATAAGAAAAATAATTTAAATATCTTTATTGAATAAGCATATGTGTGGGCTTCAGGCGCTCATCGCGGGGGGGGGGGGGGGGGGGGGGGGGGGGGGGGGGGGGGGGGGGGGGGGGGGCTGGGGGGGGGGGGGGGGGGGGGGGGGGGGGGGC
>NZ_JBIVXC010000030.1:22405-34520 GCF_044769005.1 Pseudomonas sp. NPDC090755
GCCGGGGCCGCGCGCCGCCCCTCGCCGGCCGCCCCGCCCCGCCCGTCAGTCGTGTCCGCCCCCCCCCCCGCCCCCCCCGCCCCCCCCCCGCCGCCCCCCCCCCCCCCCCCCCCCCCCCCCCGACTCCCCCCGCGATGCTCTTAACGCTCGCGCAGCGCCTCGGCACGGGCGCGGATGATCGGTTTGAGCAGGTAGCTCAGCACGCTCTTCTTGCCGGTGATGATGTCCACCGAGGCCACCATGCCGGGGATGATCAGCAGCGGGTTCTCGTCGGTGCCCAGGTGGCTGCGCTCGGTACGCAGCTTGATGACGTAGAAGGTGTTGTTGTCTTCGTCGGTGATGGTGTCGGCGCCGATCTGCTCCAGCTTGGCCTTCAGGCCGCCATAGATGGTGAAGTCATAGGCGGTGAACTTGACCATGGCCTCCTGGCCCGGGTGCAGGAAGGCAATATCCTGCGGCCGGATGCGCGCCTCGACCAGCAGGGTGTCATCCAGCGGCACAATCTCGACCAGGTCGCTACCCGGCTGGATCACCCCGCCGATGGTGTTGACCAGCAACTGCTTGACGATGCCCCGTACCGGCGACGTGACCAGGGTCCGGCTGACCCGGTCATCCAGGGCCTTGCCGGTGGCCTGGGCCTTGCTCAGGTCGGTGCGCGCCTCGTTGAGCTGAGTCAGGGCCTCGCTGCGGAACTTGCCGCGGGTTTCATCGATCTTGCGCTCGACTTCCTTGATCGCCGATTCGGCACGCGGAATGGCCAGCGAGGTGGCGTCCAACTGGCCGCGATTCTCCACCTCGGCGCGCTTGAGGCGCAGGACTTCAACCTGGGAGATCGCCCCCTGGGCCACCAGCGGCTCGGACATGCTGATTTCCTGGCGCAGCAACTGCAGGCTGTTGCGGTACTGGGCCTGCTTGGAGCTGAACTCGCGCAGCTCCTGCTGGCGCTGCGCCAGTTGTTCCCGCAGCCCGCCAATCTCGTCCTCCAACTGCTGGCGACGGCTCTGGTACAGGGACACTTCGTTAGCCGCCTGGCTGGGCGCGGCCTTGCGGATTTCTTCGTCGATCTTCAGCGGCCGGTCTTCGACTTCGGCACTCAGGCGCTCGACGCGCAGGGCCATGGCCAGGCGATCAGCCTCAGTCTCGCCGACGTTGGAGACGAAGCGGGTATCGTCCAGGCGCAGCAGCGGGTCGCCCACTTCGACGATCTCGCCTTCTTTGGCATAGATCTGCGCAACGATGCCGCCTTCCAGGTTCTGGATCTTCTGCAGTTTGGACGACGGAATCGCCTTGCCCTCGCCGCGGGTCACTTCATCGATGATCGCGAAGTTGGCCCACAGCCCCAGGAACAGGAAGAAGGCGATCACCCCCCAGATGGTCATGCGCACGATGCGCGGTGCGTCCTCGATCAGCGCCTTGTTGACCTCGGGCAACGGCTGGTCGCCGAAGGACTCGGAGCCCTTGAAGTATTTGCGCAGGCTTTCCTTGAACTGGCCCATATCCACCTTAAGCAACACTGATCTGCCCCTTCTTCAGCGCATCCATGACGGCAGCTTTCGGGCCATCCGCGACAATCTGCCCACGGTCGATGACGATCAACCGGTCGACCAGTGACAACAACGATGCCCGGTGGGTGACCAGGACCACGGTCTTGCTTTCAATGACAGCTTGCAGGCGTTGCTTGAGGCGCTCCTCACCGGTGTTGTCCATGGCGCTGGTGGGTTCGTCGAGCAGCAGGATCTGCGGGTTGAGCAACAGGGCGCGGCCCAGGGCGACGTTCTGGCGCTGGCCGCCGGACAGGTTCTGGCCGCGCTCGCCAACCTGAAGTTCGTAGCCTTGCGGATGCAGCCGGGCGAATTCGTGGACACCGGACAGCTCGGCGGCCTGCAGGACCATCTCATCCTCGACATAGCGCGCACCGCTGACCAGGTTGTCGCGCAGGGTACCGGCCAGCAGCTGGATGTCCTGTGGCACGTAACCGATGTTGTGGCGCAGCTCGCTGACGTCGATCTGGCGGATATCCACGCCATCGACCAGCAGCGAGCCGCTGTCGGCTTCGTACAGACCGACAATCAGCTTGGCCAGCGAGCTCTTGCCCGAGCCGCTACGGCCGATGATCCCGATCTTCTCGCCCGGGCGAACGGTCAGGCTGACGTTCTTGAGCGCCAGGTTCTGCTGGTTCGGGTAGGTGAAGTCGACATTGCGAAATTCGATGGCACCTTGCAGCACCTGACGGCTCAGCGGACGCTCTTCGAAATTGCGCTCCTGGGGCAATTCCATCATCTGGTCGGTCGAGACCATGGTGACCTTGGCCTGCTGGTAGCGGGTCAGCAACCCGGACAACTGGCCCAGTGGGCCGAGGGCACGACCACTGAGCATGTAGCAGGCGATCAGGCCGCCCATGCTGAGGTTGCCAGCCATGATCTGGTAGACACCGGCACAGATCAGCGCCACGCCGGCCAGTTGCTGGATCAGCAGGGTGATGTTCATGGCCAGGCCCGACAGCACCTTGACCCGCAGTTCCAGGCGGCTGAGGGTGCCGATGGTCTGCTCCCACATGTACTGGCGTTCGCTCTCGGCGTTGTTGACCTTGACCGCGTCGAGCCCGGCCAGGGTCTCGATCAGGCTCGACTGGCGCTCGGAGGCCAGGGCCATGGTCCGCTCCAGGGTCGCCACCAGGGGCTTTTGCAGGGCATAGCCGATGCCCAGGGCCAGCGGGAAGGCGATGATCGGAATCCACACCAGGTGGCCGCCGATGATGGCGATCACCAGCAGGATCAGCAGGGTGAATGGCAGGTCGATCAGGCTGGTCAGGGTCAGCGAGGCGAGGAAGTCGCGCAGGCCCTGGAATTCATGGATGTTCTGGGCAAAGCTGCCGACCCGCGCCGGGCGGTACTTCATCGCCATGCCGACGATGCGCTCGAACAGCGTGGCGGAAATGATCAGGTCGGTCTTCTTCCCGGCAAGGTCCAGGCACAGGCTGCGCAGGCCCTTGAGGATCAGGTCGAAGAGGTAGGCACCGCTGATACCGATGGCCAGCACCCAGAGGGTCGAGGTGGCCTGGTTGGGCACGACACGGTCGTAGACGTTCATCACGAACAGCGGTGCGGCCAGGGCGATCAGGTTGATCACCAGACTCGCGGCGATGGCATCGATGTACAGCCAGCGGCTGCGCTTGAGGGTGTCACGGAACCAGGAGCGCGCACGCGGGATCAGGTTGCCGTGATTGACGTCGAACTTGTGCTGCGGCTGGGCGAAGAACACCCGACCGCTGTAGTCGCTTTGCAGGGCTTCGCGACTGACATGTACCTCACCGCCATCGCTCTCGCTGAGCAACAGCCGCGCCGTGTCCTCGTTCTCCCAACCGAGCAACACGGTGCTGCGACCATCCTTGAGCAACAGCATGGCCGGCATGGCGATGCTCGGGATCTGCTCCAGCTTGCGCTGCAACAGGCGCCCCTGCAGCCCAGCCCGGGCCGCCGCACGCGGCAGTAGCTCAGGGCTCAGGCGCTGGGCCGGCAACGGCAGGCCAGTGGTCAGCATGGCCCGGCTGGCGGGCTTCTGGTGCAGCACACAGAGGGACAGCAGGCTGTCCAGCAACGGGTCATCGTGCTGGCTGCGTGGATCATGGCTGAGTTGGACTCGACTGACTTCTGATTCCACGCGGCTTCTCTTGATAGTTACGGTGGGTGATTAAGGTGAACCTCAGTTCATCCCTGGCAGGTTCACTTTCGGTTTCATGTCGTTCTGCACAACGGTTGCCATCGGCGCGACTACACCCTGGCTCTTGAGCAGCTGACCAATGGTCGCCTTGATTCGATATTGAGTAAACATTTGAATGTTCTTCACCTCGGCCAGACGACGCTGGGCGGTGAAGAGTTCGTTCTCGCTATCGAGCAGGTCGAGCAAGGTCCTCTCGCCCAGGCTGAACTGCTGCTGGTAGGCCTTGCGCACGTTGCTGCTGTAATCGACGTATTGCTGGGCAATCGGCAATTGCGCGTTGGCGTTGTCCATAGCATTCCATGCCAAGCCTAACTCCTCATTGAGCTGGCGCAAGGCATTGTTACGAATGTCCAGCGCCTGGTTGGTCAGGTACGACTTGGATTCCAGGTCGGCCTTGTTGCTCCCACCGGCATACAGGTTGAAGCTCATCCGCAGCATAGCCTGCCATTCATTGTTATGGCCGTTCAGGCCATCGATGTCGTTGTCTGCCGTCCGTCCGAGTTCCGCATCGAAGCGCGGATAGAACGTAGACTTGGCCGCCTCATATTGCTTCTCCGCCGCCGCGATATCGGACTCTGCCGAACGCAGGATCGGGCTGCTTTCGATCATCTGCTGCTGGGCTTCATCGAGGTTGGCCGGCAGCAGGTCGACAAACGGCGCTGGCGTGCTTAGCTCGTCGGGCATTTGTCCGACCACGCTCAGGTAGTTGGTCCTGGCATCGGCCAGGTTGGTCTGCTCGGTGAGCAGGTTGTTGCGGGCCTGGGCCAGACGCGCCTCAGCCTGGTCCATGTCCGCCAGGCGGCCGACGCCACGGGTGGTGCGCAGCTTGATCTGGTCGAAAATGCGTTCGTGGCTGCGCAGGTTGTCTTCGGCCAGGCGCACCATGTCGCGACGGGTCAGAACGTCCAGGTAGACCTGGGCAACGGTCAATGCGGTGCGCTCGGAGGCGCCGAGCAGGGAGTAGGCGCGGGAGTTGACGGTGGCTTGTTGACGCCCGACTTCACTGGAGGTGGCGAAACCGTCGAACACCATCTGGCGCAAGCGCAGGCTGGATTCACCGCGGTTGAGGGTTTCCCAGCGGTTGCCGGTGCTCGGGCTGTCGGTTCCTTCGCGACCATAACCGCCCAGCACATCGACCCGCGGCAAATAGCCGCCCTTGGCAGCCCGCAACTGGTAGTCGGCGGCGATGCGGCTGTTGACCCCGGCCTGGATCTCCGGGTGCACCTCGAGGGCTTTCTGCATGGCCTCCGGCAGGCTTTGGGCTTGGGCGAAAGTGGCAGAGAGAGCGAAAGGAAGAGCGGTGAACAGTAACGCGCGCATGTACTTTTTTCCCAGGGACATCTTGTCCTAAATCACAGCAAAAAACGTTGCTGCATTCGAAAATGGCAACCGGTTTGACCTTAATGTCGGAGAGTTTCCGAAGGGGTACTGGAACGTACGAAGGAAGGGTGCAACCGGCCAAATATCAATGTGACATTACGGTGCTGATTGTTTAGGATGGCAGCCAGAAGGTCAATACTTTGGCATAAACTTAATAGCCATTAGTTATTGACGTAAAATTGACGCAAGAACGCGTCAACATATGAACAGATACATTCCATCGGATGCGGCAACTCAGCGCCGGCCGGGCATGGAAGCCAAATTGAACGGGTCATTCGGAGAGTCCAATGAGCAGCGTTGTTGCCATCGTCAAAAGCATTGTTGGTCAGGTTATTGCCGTATCCCCTGAGGGCGCTCGTCGCGTACTCATTGAAGGAGACCGCCTGTTCGCCGGCGAACAAGTGCTGACCGGTCTGGCAGGCGCGGTTACCCTGGAACTGGCCGATGGCCGCACCCTGGACCTGGGCCGCGACACGCAATGGAGTGCCGACGCACCGGACAGCAGCACCGACCTGGCGGCAGCCACTGCGCAGGCCGCCCCTTCCGTTGAAGAATTGCAACAAGCCATTGCCGCCGGTGCCGACCCGACCACCGAACTCGAAGCCACTGCAGCCGGCCCGTCTGCGGCAGGTAGCGGTGCCGCCGGTGGCGGCCACAGCTTCGTCATGCTCGATGCCACGGCCGGCTCGGTCGACCCGACCATTGGCTTCCCGACCGCCCCGATCGGCTTTGCCACCGAGACTCGTATTGAAGAGATCGGTGGACTGGATGATGCCAACAACCCGACAACCACCACGCCCATCCGCGAAACCGGCCTGACCCTGAGCGCCACGCCTTCGATCACCGAAGCCGGTGGCGTTATCGTTTATACCGCCACCTTGGGCCAGCCACCGCTGACCGACCTGACCGTCACCCTCTCCAACGGCCAGATCATCGTCATCAGCGCCGGGCAGACCAGTGGCAGCATCAGCGTCACCATCGCCCCGAACGACACCGTGTACGTCGACGGCAGCCAGATCTCCACGACCATCACCGGCACCACCGGTGGCGCGGGCCTGATCGTCACCCCGGACACCACCCCCGCGGTCACCCAGATTACCGACACCATCGACACCACCACGGTCAACCTGACGGCGACCCCAAGCGTCACCGAAGGCGGTGTGATCACCTACACCGCGACCCTGACCAACCCGGCGCAGACGCCGGTGACCGTGACCCTGTCCAATGGCAGCACCATCACCATCGCCGCTGGCCAGACCACCGGCACCGTGGACGTGCAGACCCCGGACAACGACGTCTACAACAACGGCAGCACCGTCAGCGCCACCATCACCGGCGCCACGGGCGGCAATTTCGAAAACCTGGTGCCGAATCCTAACCCGGCCGTCACCAGCATCAACGACTCGATCGACAACACCGGGCTGAGCCTGAACGCCACGGGCAGCGTCGCCGAGGGCGGGCAGATCGTCTACACCGCGACCCTGACCAACCCGGCCGGTACACCGGTTACCGTGACCCTGAGCAATGGCGCGGTGATCACCATCGCCGCCGGCCAGACCGAAGGCAGTATTACCGTTCCAGCGCCGGGCGATGACGTCTATGTCGATGCCGGCAACGTCAGCGTGCATATCGACAAAGTCGATGGTGGCAACTTCGAGAACCTGGTGGTGAGCAATGTGCCAGCCGTCACCGAAGTCACCGACACCCTCGACACCTCGACCGTCACCCTGACCGCGAACAGCAGCGTCGCTGAAGGTGGCGTGGTGACCTACACCGCTTCGGTGAGCGCGCCGGTGACTGGTTCGCCGCTGGTGATCAACCTGGCCAATGGTCAGCAGATCACTATTCCAGTGGGCAGCAGCTCCGGTTCCGTGGACTTTGTTGCGCCCAACAACGTGCACACCAGCAACCCGGACCTGACCAACAGCATCACCGGCACTACCGGGGGTAACTACGAGAAGCTGGAGACCGCGGGTAATCCGGTGACCACCGTTACCGACGGCCCAGGTAGCGAAGACAGCACCGGTCTGAAGCTGACCGCGACGCCGTCGGTCAACGAAGGCGGCGAGATCACCTATACCGCGACGCTGACCAACCCGGCTGGCACGGCCATGACCATCACCCTCAGCAACGGTGAGAGCATCACCATTGCTGCCGGTGAGACGTCGGGCAGCGTGACTGTCGCGGCACCAGACGACGACGTGTACATCGACGCTGGCCAGGTCGAAGCGACCATCACCGGCACCTCCGGTGGCGACTTCGAAAACCTGGCTGTGGATAACATCCCAGCCGTCACCGAGGTGAAAGACACCCTCGACCCGTCGACCGTCAAGTTGACCGCCGACGTCAGCACCATCGGTGAAGGTGGCGTGATCACCTATACCGCCACTGTCAGCGCCCCGGTCACCGGCAGCCCGCTGGTGATCAACCTCACTAATGGCCAGCAGATCGTCATTGGTGTCGGTCAGAGCACCGGCACCGTGCAGTTCACCGCACCGGACAACGTGCACAACACCAACCTCGACCTGACCAACAGCATCAAGGATGTCTCGGGTGGTAACTACGAGGAACTGACTGCCTCGGGCACCACCACTGTGACCGTTACCGACGGCCCAGGCACTGAAGACAGCACCGGTCTGAAGCTGACCGCCACGCCATCGGTCAACGAAGGCGGCGAGATCACCTACACCGCGACGCTGACCAACCCGGCTGGCACCGCCATGACCATCACCCTCAGCAATGGTGAAAGCATCACCATCGCTGCCGGCGAAACCAGCGGCAGCGTGACTGTCGCGGCACCAGACGACGACGTGTACATCGATGCCGGCCAGGTCGAAGCCACCATCACCGGTACTTCCGGTGGCGACTTCGAAAACCTGGCTGTGGATAACACCCCAGCCGTCACCGAGGTGAAAGACACCATTGACCCGTCGACGGTGAAACTCACTGCCGACGTCAGCACCATCGGCGAAGGCGGCGTGATCACCTACACCGCCACCGTCAGCGCCCCGGTCACCGGCAGCCCGCTGGTGATCAACCTCACCAATGGCCAACAGATCGTCATCGGTGTCGGTCAGAGCACTGGTACCGTGCAGTTCACCGCACCGGACAACGTGCATAACAGCAACCTCGATCTGACCAACAGCATCAAGGACGTTTCGGGCGGCAACTACGAGCAGCTGACTGCCTCGGGTACCACCAGCGTGACTGTCACCGACGGTCCAGGTACCGAAGACAGCACCGGTCTGAAGCTGACTGCGACGCCATCGGTCAACGAAGGCGGCGAGATCACCTACACCGCCACGCTGACCAACCCGGCTGGCACCGCCATGACCATCACCCTCAGCAATGGTGAATCGATCACCATTGCGGCGGGCGAAACCTCGGGCAGCGTGACCATCGCTGCTCCGGATGATGATGTGTACATCGACGCTGGCCAGGTCGAAGCGACTATCACTGGCACTAGCGGTGGCGACTTCGAAAACCTCAACGTCGACTCGTCGGCGGCCGTGACTGAAGTCAAGGACACCCTCGATCCGTCGACCGTGAAACTCACCGCCGACGTCAGCACCATCGGCGAAGGCGGCGTGATCACCTACACCGCTACCGTCAGCGCCCCGGTCACCGGCAGCCCGCTGGTGATCAACCTCACCAATGGCCAGCAGATCGTCATTGGTGTCGGTCAGAGCACTGGCACCGTGCAGTTCACTGCACCGGACAACGTGCATAACACCAACCTGGATCTGACCAACAGCATCAAGGACGTCAGCGGCGGCAACTACGAGCAACTGACCGCTTCCGGTGAAACCACTGTGACCGTTACCGACGGTCCAGGTACCGAAGACACCACCGGCCTGAAGCTGACCGCCACCCCATCGGTCAACGAAGGTGGTGACATCACCTACACCGCGACGCTGACCAACCCGGCCGGCACCGCCATGACCATTACCCTCAGCAACGGTGAGTCGATCACCATTGCTGCGGGCGAAACCAGCGGTAGCGTGACCATCGCTGCTCCGGAAGACGATGTGTACATCGACGCCGGCCAGGTCGAAGCGACCATCACCGGCACCAGCGGTGGCGACTTCGAAAACCTCAACGTCGACCCGTCGGCGGCCGTGACCGAGGTCAACGACACCCTCGACCCGTCGACCGTCAAGTTGACCGCCGACGTCAGCACCATCGGCGAAGGTGGCGTGATTACCTACACCGCCACCGTCAGTGCGCCGGTCACCGGCACGCCGCTGGTGATCAACCTCACCAATGGCCAGCAGATCGTCATTGGTGTCGGTCAGAGCACCGGCACCGTGCAGTTCACCGCACCGGACAACGTACATAACACCAACCTCGATCTGACCAACGCGATCAAGGACGTTTCGGGTGGTAACTACGAGCAGCTGACTGCCTCGGGCACCACCACTGTGACCGTTACCGACGGCCCAGGCACTGAAGACACCACCGGCCTGAAGCTGACCGCGACGCCATCGGTCAACGAAGGTGGTGAAATCACCTACACCGCCACGCTGACCAATCCGGCCGGCACCGCCATGACCATCACCCTCAGCAATGGTGAGTCGATCACCATTGCTGCCGGCGAAACCAGCGGTAGCGTGACCATCGCCGCGCCGGATGATGATGTGTACATCGATGCCGGCCAGGTCGAAGCGACCATCACCGGCACCAGCGGTGGCGACTTCGAAAACCTCAACGTCGACTCGTCGGCGGCCGTGACCGAGGTGAAAGACACCATTGACCCGTCGACGGTGAAACTCACCGCCGATGTCAGCACCATCGGCGAAGGCGGCGTGATCACCTACACCGCCACCGTCAGCGCCCCGGTGACCGGCAGCCCGCTGGTGATCAACCTCACCAATGGCCAGCAGATCGTCATCGGTGTTGGTCAGAGCACCGGCACCGTGCAGTTCACCGCACCGGACAACGTGCACACCAGCAACCTCGACCTGACCAACAGCATCAAGGACGTCAGCGGCGGTAACTACGAGCAACTGACGGCTTCCGGTGAAACCACCGTCACCGTTACCGACGGTCCAGGTACCGAAGACAGCACCGGCCTGAAGCTGACCGCCACGCCGTCGGTCAACGAAGGCGGCGAGATCACCTACACCGCGACGCTGACCAACCCGGCTGGCACCGCCATGACCATCACCCTCAGCAACGGTGAGTCCATCACCATCGCTGCTGGCGAGACGTCGGGCAGCGTTACCGTGGCGGCTCCGGATGATGATGTGTACATCGACGCTGGCCAGGTCGAAGCGACCATCACCGGCACCTCCGGTGGCGACTTCGAAAACCTCAACGTCGACCCGTCGGCAGCCGTTACCGAGGTCAACGACACTCTCGACCCGTCGACGGTGAAACTCACTGCCGACGTCAGCACCATCGGCGAAGGCGGCGTGATTACCTACACCGCCACCGTCAGTGCCCCGGTTACCGGCAGCCCGCTGGTGATCAACCTGACCAACGGCCAGCAGATCGTCATCGGCGTCGGCCAGAGCACCGGTACCGTGCAGTTCACTGCGCCGGACAACGTGCACAACACCAACCTCGACCTGACCAACAGCATCAAGGACGTCAGCGGCGGCAACTACGAGCAACTGACCGCTTCCGGTGAAACCACCGTCACCGTTACCGACGGTCCAGGTACCGAAGACACTACCGGCCTGAAGCTGACCGCCACCCCATCGGTCAACGAAGGTGGTGAGATCACTTACACCGCGACGCTGACCAACCCGGCCGGCACGGCCATGACCATCACCCTCAGCAACGGTGAGTCCATCACCATCGCAGCGGGCGAAACCAGCGGCAGCGTGACCATCGCTGCTCCGGAAGACGATGTGTACATCGACGCCGGTCAGGTCGAAGCGACCATCACCGGCACGTCCGGTGGCGACTTCGAAAACCTCAACGTCGACCCGTCGGCGGCCGTCACCGAGGTCAACGACACCATTGACCCATCGACGGTGAAACTGACCGCCGACGTCAGCACCATCGGCGAAGGTGGCGTGATCACCTACACCGCCACCGTCAGTGCCCCGGTCACCGGCAGCCCGCTGGTGATCAACCTCACCAATGGCCAGCAGATCGTCATCGGTGTCGGCCAGAGCACTGGCACCGTGCAGTTCACTGCACCGGACAACGTACACAACACCAACCTCGATCTGACCAACAGCATCAAGGACGTCAGCGGTGGCAACTATGAACAGCTGACGGCTTCCGGTGAAACCACCGTCACCGTCACCGACGGCCCGGGCACCCAGGATGAGACGGGCCTGAAACTGACCGCCACGCCATCGGTCAACGAAGGTGGCGAGATCACCTACACCGCGACGCTGACCAATCCGGCTGGCACCGCCATGACCATTACCCTCAGCAACGGTGAATCGATCACCATTGCTGCCGGTGAGACGTCGGGCAGCGTGACTGTCGCGGCACCAGACGACGACGTGTACATCGATGCTGGTCAGGGCGAAGCGACTATCACTGGCACTAGCGGTGGCGACTTCGAGCAGCTGGCTGTGGATAACACCCCAGCCGTCACCGAGGTCAACGACACCATTGACCCATCGACGGTGAAACTGACCGCCGATGTCAGCACCATCGGCGAAGGTGGCGTGATCACCTACACCGCCACCGTCAGCGCCCCGGTCACCGGCAGCCCGCTGGTGATCAACCTCACCAATGGCCAGCAGATCGTCATCGGTGTTGGTCAGAGCACTGGCACCGTGCAGTTCACTGCACCGGACAACGTGCATAACAGCAACCTCGACCTGACCAACAGCATCAAGGACGTTTCGGGCGGCAACTACGAGCAGCTGACGGCTTCCGGTGAAACCACTGTGACCGTTACCGACGGTCCAGGTACCGAAGACAGCACCGGCCTGAAGCTGACCGCCACCCCATCGGTCAACGAAGGCGGCGAAATCACCTACACCGCGACGCTGACCAACCCGGCCGGCACCACCATGACCATTACCCTCAGCAATGGTGAATCGAT